>JAPYNO010000111.1 GCA_028283025.1 Pseudomonadales bacterium
GGGGGGGGGGGGGGGGTGAGTCGTTTCATGTCTGTGCCTTTCAAAGTGAATGGACACCGTGAATAGTACACCAGACCGATTCACAACACAACACAAAATGATGCAGAACGCCAGTGGCGGCAATGATAATGTCTGCTACGTCACGGTCGCCGCGCTTGGTCTCAATGTGCCACCGACCTGCCGAGAACTCGCAGCGCACGACTTCTTGGTTGAATTCGATGTGGGCAAGTTGCCATCCGGCCTTATCGTGCAGACCAGTCTGCAATCATCGGGCACATCTGCTCACGACACCATACACTTCTCTCAGTTGCCTTGTCCGCCGTAGACCGTATCATCCACAAGTATTATCGCAAATGGACATTCCTTAGACCGCAGCCGATGACAAGCAGTGATCCCGAAAATCCATCTGAAGAGCTTCGGAAAGCCCTTGCGAACAGAGAGTTCGAGACAATGGAAGGCTTGCAGGACTTTCTCGACCAATATACCTCCGAGCGCAACCATCGACCCCGAGAAGATTTCGTGGGCTTGTCGTCCGCTCAGATGTATCAAATGCTGTACTTCGAATACGAGTCACCTGATTTAGTCGTGCTTCCAGAAGTGATCGACATAGAACCGGAGGCTCCAATTCTTTTCCTGTTCAGCCTACTCGCTGATGCGATTGGCGAAAAGGGGTTGAAGGCAACTGCCAAAGGCAATCTGCCGAGGAACTTTTGCCGCGACGCAGACCTTGCCTACTGGAGTCAGGAAACCGACATGGCGCGCCCGCATGATTTCCCGGTCCGCCTTGAACGCGACTGCCCAGCACTTCACGCGATGCGCATCGTCGCAGAACTCGCAGGCCTCGTGCGCAAGTACAGGGGACGATTCATCCTAAGCCGGAAATGCCGCCGAATGCTTGCATGTGGCGGCATGCACGCTGTCTATCCCAAGCTGCTCGAAGCCTATGTCTGCAAGTTCAACTGGGCGTACCGCGATGGCTTTCCAGATATGCCGATGATTCAAACAGCATGGCTTTTCGTGCTTTATCTGTTGGCGCGCTTTGGAGACACCGAACGCCCGAACACATTTTATGAAGATGCCTTCATGCGCGCATTTCCTGTTGCCCTTGAAGAGGTTCCAGAGGCTCCGTGGCGGGACGAGGAAGACTCGCTGCGGCGCTGCTTTACCATACGGGCGCTTGAGCGATTCGCGGGATTCTTTGGACTAGCCTCAGTAGTGCCGAAATCGGAAAGTCCCCTCGAATCCGAATTTCGCGTGAGCACCTTACCGCTTTTGAGCAGGAGCGTGCAATTCAATGATGCAGGATAGGTCTTCATCACTGAGCGAACGATCATCATCGCGAAAATCTGGCAAGTCGGACTGTCGTCACTCCCATTCAATCGTCGCTGGCGGCTTGCTCGACACATCGTACACAACCCGCGAGACATCCGGGATTTCATTGATAATCTGGTTCGAGGCTTCGGCGAGGCATTCGTGCGGCAGCCGCGCCCAATCTGCGGTCATAAAGTCCGAAGTCACCACCGCGCGCAATGCCACCACGCGCGCATAGCGCCTCGCATCGCCCACCACGCCAACTGAGCGCACCGGCAGAAGCACCGCGAAGGCTTGGCTCACTTCTGAATAGAGCGAATGCGCGCGCAGCGTGTCGAGGAAGATCTTATCGGCACTTCTCAGCACCTCAAGTCCTTCACGGGTGATGGCGCCGAGATGACGCACGGCAAGTCCGGGACCCGGAAACGGGTGGCGGTACACAAGATGATCTGGCAAGCCGAGTGCGAGCCCAAGTTGCCGGACTTCGTCCTTGAAGAGCTCGCGCAAGGGTTCGATGAGCTTGAGTTTCATGCGCTCTGGCAGCCCGCCGACATTGTGGTGTGATTTGATGAGATCAGCATGTCCGTGCGCGGACGCCGCCGATTCGACCACATCGGGGTAGATCGTGCCTTGCGCAAGCCACGGCGTACTCGACACATCGCCAGCTTCACGCTCGAATACGCGAATGAAAGTCTCGCCAATCAGTCTTCGCTTGACCTCTGGGTCGGTGATGTCTGCGAGTGCCGACAGGAACTCATCGCTTGCATCAACAACGCGAAGATTGAGCGGTAGCGCATTGCCCTGCTTACGGTCGAAGGCTGCACGCACCTCATCAGCCTCACCAAGGCGCAAGAGTCCGTTGTCCACCATGACGCAGCGCAGTTGATCACCAACAGCGCGATGCAGGAGCGCCGCCATAACGCTTGAATCGACACCGCCTGAAAGCGCAAGAATGACACCTTCATCGCCGACACTCGCGCGTGTCTCATTAATCGCTTCGCGCACGATTTCCTTGGTGGTCCAACCGCGCCCCGCATCGCATATGCCGCGCACAAATCGATCAAGGATGTCCATGCCTTGCGGGGTGTGCGTCACCTCTGGATGAAACTGCAAGCCGAAGCAGCTACGGTTGGCATCCTCCATAGCTGCGATTGGTGCGTTTGCAGAGCTCGCCGTCGCAATAAAGCCGGGCGGCAGCGCTTCGACTCGGTCGGCGTGGCTCATCCAGACTTGCCCGCTTGCAGATTCGTCACTCAGCAGGAGTGTTGAGTCGCCTTGCAAAGTAATTTCGGCATGACCAAACTCGTGCGAGCCACTCGTCGCCACGCGCCCGCCATAGTGACGCGCAAGCGCTTGCATGCCATAGCAGATGCCGAGAATCGGCACGCCGAGATCGAACACCACATCGGGAATGGCCGCAGATTGGTCTTGCGTTGCGGATTCGGGGCCGCCGCTTAGGATGATGCCCGCAGGTTCGGCCGCCTTGAACGACTCATCGTCGGCCCGCCAACTTAAGATCTCGCACCAGGTTTCAAGTTCTCTGACTCTGCGTGCAATGAGCTGAGTGTACTGCGAGCCAAAATCGACAACGACGATGCCTCGTCGGTGATGCGAGTGCATGGCATCCGAGGTCATGCTTTTGTGACCCATGTTTCCATGACCAAGCCATCGACTATGGAGAAGTGTTTGCGGTTATTGGTGACGAGCGTTGCATCTAATGTCAAGGCATGGGCTGCGATCATCGCATCGGCGAAGCCAATGGGCTTGCCTTGGTTGAAGAGGCCAGCTTGAATGCGGGCGAATGCATCGGCCTGTACAGGCGTCCAATCCGCAATAAGGTCGAGTCGTTCGCAAAAGCTGGCAATGCGTAAGTGATACTTCCCTGTTTTCGCTCGCTCGGCACCGAATTTCAGCTCCTGATAGGTGATGACCGATATGCAGATGCCGTGCCCTCTAATCGACTTCTCATTCAAGGCTTGCAATATGGACAGGGATTGCTCGCGCATGATGTAACTGCAAATGTCCGTATCGAGCATGTAAATCATTCGAAGCCGGTGCGATCACTATCCAAGGCAAACATGTCCGGACGATCTTGCATGAATTCGCTTCCGACAGGGCTCGATTCCTGGTTCAATGTGAGCCATGACTGGCGTGCAGGCTCAAATATGAGCCGGTCACCAATACGGTTGACCGTCAATTCTTTGACACCTTCATAGGCATACGCTTTCGGGATGCGCACGGCTTGACTGCGTCCGTTCATAAATATTCTCGCGGTTTGTGTCATGGCTTGACTCCGACTAGCATATGCCAAGCATATACTCACTAGCGTGAGATGGCAAACCTCAATCTTCGGTTCACGTTGTAAGCATCGTCAATTTCTATCCGATGCCCAGCTCCCGATCATTTTCAGATACAAGCCAGTCGTCACCGCACCGGGAATGGCCGCAGATTGGTCTTGCGTTGCGGATTCGGGGCCGCCGCTTAGGATGATGCCCGCAGGTTCATCCGCCTTGAACGCCTCATCGTCGGCCCGCCAGCTTAAGATCTCGCACCAGGTTTCAAGTTCTCTGACTCTGCGTGCAATGAGCTGAGTGTACTGAGAGCCAAAATCGACAACGACGATGCCTCGTCGGTGGCGCACATGCGTAGCATAGTCTGACATTGACTCATGATCCTATTCGCTGCCATGCGGCAACATGAGCCATTCATTGCGTACATTGGGGCTACCTCTCGAACAAATCGGAATGTCTGCCCGTTCGCTCGAAACGTACCTTATCGCCGTCAATCTTGTAGACCAGCAACCAATCTGGCTCAATACGCGCATCGCAGAAGTTTTGCCATGCACCATCGCCCAAGTGGGGCCCTCATATGAGTTGATCGAGATGCTGAAATTGTAGCCCAAACGAGCTATAAATGGGGTATGATTCATAGTCTATCCATTTTGAAAGTAGAAGTGTCAAGAAACAGACATGAAACAACTTACCCCTCGACCGCTAGCTAGACTGGCCCTCCTGACCGCCGCACTGGTGGCGGTGGTGCTGGCAACGCCAGCGATGGCGCAGGCACAGAACGAAGAAGCTTGGTCCCAAGCTTTATTGTGGGCTACACAAATCAAGCTAAAAAAGCAATTAATTGAAGCTGTAGAATCAAACGATTTGCCCGCTGTTCAACAGGCAATCGCGGCGGGTGTTGATTTAAACGACGGATACCCCAGGCCCCTTAGAGTCGCCGCGCAAAACGGCCATGCGGACATTGTGCGAATACTGATTGCTGCTGGCGCTGATGTAAAAAACAGATTCCCGGTGGCCGCGCTTATTACTGCCGTGCGAAACGGCCATGCGGACATTGTGCGGATACTGATTGCTGCTGGCGCGTTTGTAGATGAACCCGACTCCCCTGGCTATCCGATACACGAGGCCGTCAACAGAGGCTATACGGATATTGTGCGAATGCTGCTTGATGCAGGCGCGTATCCAAGCATGATGGACAGCAATGCCAGAACACCCTTTGATCTTGCGGACTGCGCGGGGAAAACGGAAATCGCGCAACTGATACGCAAGTACGGAGGTCTAAGTAACCCGGAACTACCCCGACCGGCGGGAGTGACCCCTGGTGATACGCAGTGGTGGAAGCGGTGCGGTTACGAATTGGGCGAAACGCGGTATTCCAACGACAAGTAGTTGCAGCGGCAGACACAGACACAACCCGAAGGGGGCGGCTCCGGTCGCCCTTTTTGTTTGCCGGACTACCCATATTTGCGGAAGAATCTTGCTCAGCAAAAGCCTCTCGAATGCGTTGTTGCATGAACCACGCAGTCTTCTGAGTGATGCCAAGCTCCCTATGCAACTTCATAGAAGCTGCGCCTTTCTAACTCGTGGTGTCGAGATAGATCGCATACACCCATTTGAGTAACGGGAGAGGCGACCCCGCCATCAATGTACCTGTTTTCACGCTGTAGTGTTTTCGGCATGTTCCACAACGGTACGGCATCGGCTTTTCATTTGTAATTCACATAAGCTGATACCTTGTCTTTGAGATTTCCCCGGCGCGTTGAATGTCATACTCATTCCTCATCACTTGAATTAGTCTAATATATGTTGGCTAGTC
This sequence comes from Pseudomonadales bacterium, assembly GCA_028283025.1. Lineage (GTDB taxonomy): Bacteria > Pseudomonadota > Gammaproteobacteria > Pseudomonadales > Azotimanducaceae > Azotimanducus. The sequence continues at coordinate 5,419 of JAPYNO010000111.1, forward strand.
AAGTATATAATCCCCTATGAATGCGTACCTGTCACCGCACCGGATAATTCGGCGCTTCCTTGGTGATAGTCACATCGTGGACGTGCCCTTCCGCAAGGCTTGCACCAGTGACGCGGACGAATCCCGCCTGTCCGCGCAAATCTTCGATGCGCTCGCAGCCCGTGTAGCCCATGGCCGAGCGAATGCCACCGACAAGCTGTCGGATGATCGGGGCAGCCGGGCCTTTGTAGGGCACCCTGCCCTCGATGCCTTCCGGCACAAGCTTACCCGGCGCATCTTCGGCGTCTTGAAAATAGCGGTCGCTTGAGCCTTGCGCCTGTGCCATGGCGCCGAGCGAACCCATACCGCGATACGCTTTGTAAGTGCGGCCTTGGAAGAGCTCGATTGCACCAGGCGCCTCTTCGGTGCCAGCAAGCAGTCCACCGACCATGGCGGCGCTCGCGCCAGCAGCAATGGCTTTGGCAATATCGCCGGAATAGCGAATGCCACCATCGGCAATCACTGGCACGCCGCTCGCATTCGCTTCACCGGCAGCCTCTGAAATCGCCGTAATCTGTGGTACACCGACGCCGGTGACCACGCGCGTGGTGCAAATCGACCCCGGCCCGATACCCACCTTGACAGCATCAGCACCAGCGTCAACCAAGGCTTTCGTACCATCCGCCGTGGCGATATTGCCGGCAATCACGTCGAGATTCGGGTAGGTCTGCTTGACGAGGCTCAAGCGATCAAGCACGCGCATCGAATGCCCGTGCGCGGTGTCGAGCACCAGTGCATCAACGCCTGCTTCGACAAGCGCTGCGATGCGTTCGTCTGTGTCTTCCGACGTGCCGATGCTCGCGCACACGCGCAAGCGCCCTTGCTCATCCTTGCAGGCGTGCGGGAACATCTCTGACTTTTCCATGTCCTTGACGGTGATCATGCCGCGAAGTTCGAAGTCGTCGTTGACAATCAGCACTTTTTCAATGCGGTGCTCGTGCAGCAGCTTGCGGATATGTCCTGTCGATGCGGACTCAAGCGCAGTGACCAGCCGCGCCTTGGGCGTCATGGCATCGCGCACCTTCTTGCTCATGCTTTTCTCGAAGCGAACATCGCGGCGCGTGACAATGCCGAGCAATTCCTTGCCTTGGGTGACTGGCACACCGGAGATGCCGTGCTCGCTGGTGAGCTGCAACAGTTCTCCGACGGTAGCGTTCGGGCCAATCGTGATCGGGTCGCGAATAATGCCAGCTTCATACTTTTTCACCCGTTGCACTTCACGCGCCTGGGCTTCGATTGACATGTTCTTGTGAATGACGCCGATGCCGCCTTCTTGAGCAAGGGCGATGGCAAGACGAGCTTCTGTCACCGTGTCCATCGCTGCGGAAACTAATGGCAGATTCAGACCGATGCGCTTGGTCAGACGGGTTTTGAGATCAACTTCCGCTGGCAGAACCTTTGATAGCGCGGGCACAAGGAGGACGTCATCAAAGGTCAGGGCCTCTCCGAGGGTCGTGTGCATAGGAATGCCTCGCGCACAAAAGCGAATTTTACATCATAGGACGGCCAGTCCTGCAAGCACTTCGCGCGCGGCATCGGGAATGTTGGTGCCCGGACCGAAGACCAGCCGCACGCCAGTCTGGCGTAGGAAGTCGTAGTCCTTCTTGGGAATGACGCCGCCCACAACAACCATGACGTGCCCCGCGCCGACTTCCGCGAGCGCCCGCATGAGCTTCGGCACTAGCGTCGTATGGCCGCCAGCCTGCGAGGATACGCCGACGACATCCACCTTGTTGTCCGCCGCCTGCGCTGCCACTTCCTCGGGGGTCGCGAACATTGGCGTCAGGTCGATCATGAATCCAAGGTCTGCAAACGCCGTGGCAATGACCTTGGCGCCGCGGTCATGCCCGTCCTGCCCCATCTTGCAGACGAGCATTCGCGGTGGACGGCCTTGGCGCTCAGCAAATGCTTGCGTCGAAGTTTTCAGCGCGTCCCAGTCGGCATCACCCTCGTAGGCGCCGCCGTAGACTCCTGAGACCAAGCGCACCTTCGCATCGAAGCGCCCAAACACGGCTTCGAGCGCGGCAGACACTTCGCCAAGCGTCGCCCGCGCACGCATCGCCGCCACTGCATATTGCAGCAAGTTACCGTCGTGACGAGCGGCTTCTCTCAAATCAGTCAAGGCCGTCTGCACCGCTGACTCGTCTCTATGAAGGCGCAGCGCACGCAACCGCTCAAGCTGCGCATCGCGCACAGCATGATTGTCAATGTCGAGCACTTCAAAAGGCGCGTCTTCGCTGACTTGATACTTGTTGACGCCGACGATCACTTCCTCGCCGCGATCAATCCTCGCTTGCCGACGCGCCGCCGCTTCTTCGATTTTGAGCTTCGGGCCACCACCTTCAATGGCCTTGGCCATGCCGCCGTCAGCTTCCACCTCTGCAATGAGCAGCGAGGCTTTCTCGACCATCTGATCAGTGAGCGACTCCATCATGAATGAGCCGCCCCAAGGATCAACCACGCGCGTGATGCCTGTCTCCTCTTGCAAGATAAGCTGCGTGTTGCGCGCGAGGCGGGCCGCGGATTCACTTGGCAGGGCCATGGCTTCGTCGAGCGAGTTGGTGTGCAGCGACTGCGTGCCGCCGAACACGGCGGCCATGGCCTCGATCGTCGTGCGAACGACATTATTGTAGGGGTCGTGCTCGGTGAGCGACCAGCCGGATGTCTGGCTGTGCGTTCGAAGCATGGATGAGCGCGGATTCTTGGCGCCAAATTCATCAATGATGCGCGCCCAGAGAATTCGCGCCGCACGCATCTTGGCGATCTCCAGGTAAAAATCCATGCCGATGCCCCAAAAAAACGAGAGGCGCGGCGCGAAGTCATCAATGTCGAGGCCTGCCGCAAGCGCGGTGCGCACATACTCCTTGCCGTCGGCGAGGGTGAACGCGAGTTCCAAGGCTGGGTCGGCGCCGGCTTCCTGCATGTGATAGCCGGAAATCGAAATCGAGTTGAATCTCGGCATATGCCGACTTGTATAGGCGATGATGTCGCCGACGATGCGCATGGACGGCGCGGGCGGATAAATATAGGTATTGCGCACCATGAACTCTTTGAGAATGTCATTCTGGATGGTGCCGGAAAGCTGATCCTGCGAGGCACCCGACTCTTCGGCAGCAACGATGTAGCCCGCTAACACCGGCAGCACTGCGCCGTTCATGGTCATGGACACGGACACCTTATCCAAGGGAATATCGTCAAACAGGCGCTTCATGTCTTCGACCGAATCGATGGCGACGCCTGCCTTGCCGACATCACCTGCCACGCGCTCGTGATCTGAGTCATAGCCGCGATGCGTGGCGAGGTCGAAGGCCACGGATATCCCATGTCCGCCGCCTTTCAGGATTTGATGATAGAAGGCGTTGGATTCTTCAGCAGTGGAAAAGCCAGCGTATTGGCGGATGGTCCACGGCCTGCCCGCATACATGGTCGCTTGCGGCCCGCGCACATACGGCGGCAGACCAGGCAAGGAACGCACATGGTCGAGTCCTTCTATGTCCTCGATGGTGTAGAGCGGCTTGACCGCAATGCCCGACGCCGATTCAGTGATGAAATCGGCTTCGCGCTTGCCACGCGAACCTTTTTCGACGAGTTCGCGCCAAGCGTCTAATGAATTCGAGGACATTTATCCCGCGAGTTGCTCGATCACCTCGCCAAACAGTGCTGCGTCGTCGGGAATGACCTTGGGGGTCGCCAAGGGCTTTGAGATCCAAGTGACGTTAACGAGATGCCGCCAGTAGAGGTTCTCATCGGTCGAAGTATTGCCCCAAGTGCCGCAGCCGAGCGAAAAGGTCTGCCTAAGGCCGTTCCACAGGTTGCCGCTGTTCGAGGGTGCCTGCGGTTGATTGACGAGCACGCGCGCCGTCTTGCAGCCGAAGCCAAGCTTCATGATGTTCTCGTCACTGTTGGAGTAAATCCCGCAGGAATGGCCCTTGCCTTGGTACTCTTGAATGTCGTTGGTGAGCGCGACCGCCTTGTCAATATCATTCACCCGGTAGAGCGCAAGGATGGCCGAGAGCTTCTCGCCCGAATAGGGGTGCGCCAGCCCGACGCCATCTTCAGGCATGATGATGAAGAGTCGGTCATCAGGGATCTCGACCCCCGCCATCTGGCAAAGGACTTGCGGGGTCTTGACGACGGCGCGGGTATTGAGCATGCCATCTTTCCAGAGCACACTCGCGATCTTCTCGTAGTCGCCCGCTTTCGCAACATATCCGCCTTCAGCAACGAGCTTGTCGACCAAGCGGTCATAGATGGCGTCGATTGCGACGACCGCGTTGTCCGATGAACAAGACGCCGCCAAATCCAAGGTCTTGGAAATACGGATCTTCTCCGCAGCCTCTTCGAGATCTGCCGTCTCATCGACGGTGATGACTGCGTTGCCGGCACCAACGCCGAGTGCTGGCGTACCACTCGAATAGGCCGCCTTCACCATGCCAGCACCGCCCGTTGCCCAGATAAGGTCGCACTGCTTCATCAGTTCGGAAGTGCGCTCAAGCGAGACCTCGCCAATGTCCTGCACAAGGTCCGCCGGCGCACCGAGCTTCTCAATCGCAGCGCGCATGCGGTCAACGATGAGCTTGTTGGTGAGCTTGGCGCGGGGATGCGGCGCAACAATGATGGCGTTTCTCGCCTTGATTGCATTGATCGCCTTGATGATCGGCGTCGCCTCCGGGTTGGTAGATGGCGCGAGGGCGCCAATGACGCCAACCGGCTTGGCAATTTTGACGATGTTGCGATCAAGATCTTTTTCAATGATGCCGACCGAGATGTCGTCAATGATGTCCATGAGCGCAGCGCGGGTCTTGTAGGACATCTTGGCGAACTTGCCCGCATAATCGCCAAGCTCGGTTTCATCGAGCGCATGCTGTGCGAGTTCCTCGGCCACGCCAGGCTGCGCGCATGACCACACCATGGCGCGAATGAGCCTGTCCACCTGTTCCTGCGTGTAGTGTTCGATGTGGGCTTGCGCACTTCGCGCCTTGGAGATGCGAAGGCGAACAGCCTCTGCATCGTCCTGCGCCTCATCGATGTTCACAACTGCGGCCATGGTTTCCTCCCTTGCCAGCTTAGCGAAACGTCTTAGAGTATCACCGATTTAGACATGCACGGCATAGCGACCCTCAAAGAGGGCTGCCGCCTCTTCGTTTTGCAGGACTTGCGTGGTGAGCGAGATGTGCGCCTTCTTCTCGCCCGCCTGCAAAGACTCGATGGTGCCGGTCTGCTCGCGCCAATCACAGGCAACGTTGATCGCATCTCGAACCGGCGCGGCATAGCGAATCTTGCCTTCGGCGAGCACGATGGCACCTTCAACACCCGCAAGGGCAAGCTGTAGATGCACCGCCGACCAGCCGCACAGCGCGCACATCGCATAGAGGCTGCCTGCAAACGCCGTGCCATGCAGATTGATATTGGCTTCAAAGTCGGCGGCAACGAGCAGGCGGGTGCCGTCAAAGGATTCGATGCGCGCGCCAAGCGCGTTGGTGATTGGGATGTTCTCGTGCCATGTGCTCTCGAGCGCAGCACACAGCGCCTGATGGCGCTCGTATTCGAGGTGTTTTTGGGGCGGTGTCATAGCAGACATGGCTCGAAAGAGCTAGACTATTCGATCAGCTTTCATTCTGTCAGGCAAAGTGATTATGGCATCTTTCACTGGCATCATTCTTGTCGTTTTTCTCTTTGAACTACATGTATTTGTGATACGGTATACGAAGGAAGTCGTGAAGTAATGAAGTCATACGGGTTCACTGAAACATGTTTACCCAAGCAGTTTCGGTTCGGGGATTTACTCTTGTCGTACTCCTGTTTTGTTTTATAAACTCCGCGCAAAGTTCTTCAGACATTAATTCCAAACCAACCTCGCTGAAAGACCAAACTGCTACACCGACTTGCCCGCAGGGCGCAAGGCTGTTGAAACACAAGGGAGTACCCAAGTGCGCGTGGGAGTCGGCCCTCAAGCAAGTACCGGAAATTGTTGTTACTGGCACAAGCTATCTTAGGCCCGATCTGTGGTTTTGTTTCGTCATTGGCAGGGTCTCGGTGTTCGACTACTTCCAAGGATTCCGAATCGTTTTCTGCATCAACCTGACGGATCTGTTTGAGCCCTGTAGCGCATGCGCGGACGGCAAGCAATGTCGATTCTCGAACGGACAGTCCAAGTGCGTATACGATTGCTCGGCAGATCAAGTCGGCGGCGGTCAGCAGCCTTGCCAAACATGCGGGAGCGGCGAGGTTCCGAACGATAACGGGGCTACATGCGAGACCTGCGAGCACGGCGAGTCATCAACGGCGGGCACTTGCAATCCTGATCCATGCGATGGCTTGAATTGCCCGCAGAACACGCAATGCATCAATGGTCATTGCCACTGCTCCGCGGGCTACAGGCCGACCGTGCGCACCGTTGGCACCCCCGGCGAGCCCGAGAAGGTGATGGAGTGTGTCCGCGACCGCTGTCATGGCGTAGTGTGCGGCAAAAACAGTGGCTGCTTGAATGGGACATGCCAATGCAAATCTGGCTACGAGGACTCCGATGGCGATGGCAGCTGCACAAAGGCCTGCACGCAAGCCGCCTATGACGCGCGGGCGAAGTCGAGCCTGCTTTCAATTCCAAGGGAACCGTGGGAGCAGGGTGAGGCGTATTCGTGCATCAACGGTAGTGTGACCGTTCTGAGTCCGAGGACGAATGCTTCCAATTACCTCTACACGGATTTCCCGACCAATGCCAAGAAGAACGAGAAAGCGGGCGATGTGTGTACTCTCTACTTGGGGTTGGGATCAGGCGGTGGCGGACACTCGCACCCGCATTTCGTTTGGCCGCGAGACGAAGATGTCCAATGCGGCCCGGATGCTGACGATACAATCGACTCCAGAATGACGGTGCGGAAAACGAATGCCAACAACGCGCACTTCCAACCGAATGACAGGAGTGCGGCTAGGGGATCCGGGCTGCCGCTCTATCTCGTGGTGCCGAATCGAAACTGCGTAAAGGTCTATCGGCAAGGCACGAGCAGTCGATGGGGGCAATCCGGGTGTCTGTAGCGAGGACGGACGAATGAATTACCTGCGCAAACTCAAGCCGCTGTGCCCGGCGAATTGGTCTCGCCTTATGCTGTGCGGGCTGGCGCTTTCGTGGAGCACAGCTCTCGCCGACCCCTCTGCCGAATACTACCGGGCCTGCCAACATGCGTCCACGGACTATGCGATTTCGTCACCCCACCTTATTACCCGAACCGAGTTCAATGAACGACGCGCTGAAGGTAGCCAGCGGGCGAAAGTTTCCTGCGCGGCGTTCGTCGAGAAGCTCGCTCAGCTACCTGCCCCCACCGCGCAGCAACGCTTTGCGCTGTTCCAAGGAATCATTTGGATTGGTGAGCATCAGGACGAGGACTACTGCACTCTGGTCATGCCATTCGTCAACGCACTGCCCGGCAATGATCCCGATGCACTCATGGCCCGCTCAACCTGCGCGGAAGACAGGGAGGCATCCCTTGCACTGCTGTTACAGTCCTTGGAAGGCGACATCCATCATCCACGGCATCGCGCCGGACTGAAGTACCTGTACTCGATGGTGTGGCGTGGCGGTGCGCAAGTGGACACAGAGACGCTGCTCCGCCACTGGAGCACACGCTATGAGATCGCAAGGTTCCCCGTCAGCAAAATTGGTCGTGCAGCACTCATCTATACCACGGCAGTCGAGGCGGAGGATTGGGCGGCGGCCGAGGACATCCGCGAGCGGGTGCGCAGGGACATGGGTCTCGACAGCCTCGACTTCGAGCGGCGCGAGGCAACTCTTGAACTCCTGTGCGATCAAGCGATATTCGACCTCGACTTCGAGTCGCTCTGCACCGGAGCGATGGAACGGCTCGCGGCGGAAGCAGCCTCCCTGGGCACGCCCCTTCCCCCGGACATCCTGCGCCCGCTAGAGAGCGCCATTCATCTCATTTCGGACGCGCGGCTGCATATTGGCGGCGGCGGAGGCGCGGAGGAACACGACGCGCTCACGCGCCTGCGGGGCGTTCTCGAACGCTATCCCGACCACCTCAAATCATCGGAGCACTTTCGAGTGTACGCGGAGGGCTTTCTCAAAGGCTCCGAGCGTATTGATTCCCTGCGCAGAGCAAGCCATCTCGACCCGCGCAACCTCGCCGCACGCTGCGGCCTTGCGAACTCGTTGCGGCAGACCTCTCCAGATGAAGCATGGTCGCTCTACGCCGACCTGGCCGCGCAGACCGCAGACCTCCCAACGCGGTGCGACCCGCAGGCTTCGCTACGGCTTCTAGAGGAGCGCGCGCGCACCAGGGCGACAGGCGGCTTGGTCCCTCAGAGCGAGATCAAAGAGGTCATACTCCGCTAATGCGCAGTGCCACTCAGTTGTGAGCGACCTGACCCGCGCTTCGTTGCGCAAACCGAACCCCAGCACTTCCATCTTGCCCAACAGCTTGCCTTGGGTACGCAGCACTTGGCCAAGGAGACCTTCGAGCGCAGCACACAGCGCCTGATGGCGCTCGCATTCGAGGTGTTTTTGGGGCGATGTCATAGCAGACATGGCTCGAAAGCGCTAGACTATTCGATCAGCTTTCATTCTGTCAGGCAAAGCGATTATGGCATCTTTCATTGGCATCATTCTTGTCGTTTTTCTCATTGCCCTACTATTCTCGTCGATTCGCATACTGCGCGAATACGAGCGCTCGGTCATCTTCCTGCTCGGAAGATTTCAGACCGTCAAGGGGCCGGGGCTCATCATCGTGATCCCAATCATTCAGCAGGCTGTGCGCGTGGACTTGCGAACGCTTGTGCTTGATGTGCCGACGCAGGACTTGATCACGAGAGACAACGTTTCTGTGCGCGTCAATGCGGTCATCTATTTTCGCGTCACCGATCCTCAGAACGCGATTATCAACGTCGAGAACTTCATGGAGGCCACTGAACAGCTTGCGCAGACCACGCTGCGCTCGGTGCTCGGCCAGCACGAACTTGACGAGCTGCTCGCTGAGCGCGAGAAGCTCAACACGGATATTCAGTCGATTCTCGACCAAGCGACCGACAAGTGGGGCATTAAGGTCTCGAATGTCGAGATCAAGCATGTCGATATCGACGAGAGCATGATCCGCGCCATCGCCAAGCAGGCCGAAGCCGAGCGCGAGCGGCGCGCCAAGGTCATTCACGCCGATGGCGAAAACCAAGCCGCAAAGATGCTCGTTGAAGCCGCCAATCAGCTCGCGACCAGCCCAAGTTCGCTGCAGCTTCGATATTTGCAGACCCTCACCGAAATCGCCGGCGAGAAGAGTTCGACCATCGTCTTCCCGTTGCCGGTGAGCATGATGGACGGGCTTGCAAAGCTTGCGGCAGAGCCAGCACAGAGAGAGGCCTAGGCGACTCAGATACCGTGAGCGCATGAACGCGCCGACCTGTTGGATCATCGCCGGGCCTAACGGAGCGGGCAAGACCACTTTCGCACTGAACTATCTGCCGCAGGTTGCCCAATGTGAGAATTTTGTCAATGCGGATCTTATCGCCGCAGGGCTCGCGCCCTTGGCACCGGAAGGGCGCAAGATGTCCGCAGGCAAGGTGTTTCTCAAAGAAATCTCTCTGAATATTCACGCGAAGCGTGATTTCGGCTTTGAAACAACGCTTGCGGGCCTCACCTACAGGGGTCTGATCAATCGTCTTCGAGACGATGGTTGGCGTGTTGAATTGATATATTGAGCGCTGCCGGGTGTGGAGGTCGCCATAGGCCGGGTCGCTGAACGTGTTCACCCAGCAAGGTCGAAGAAGAGAAGTCACTGCGCCAGCTATTCTTGACCAGCTTGAGAGACTTGACCGCAATGCTTGAATCAGACGAACACTCGCGAAAGATATCCGAATCGCTGCGAGAGGCAGTTGCTGAGGCTTTGGAACGCAAACGCAAGCTCGGCCAGTACGCCGTCTTTTGGCGGGATGGTGAAATCGTCTATGAAGGTCCTGATGCGCCCACCGCCAAGGTCGAGCTGTTACCCGCCCAAAGCACGATAGAACCCAAGTCTGCCAGTCGGTGACATCCGTGCCGCCTCGCTATGTTCTTTCGAGCATCCGGCAGCAATCGTTGCGTTCTTCACGAACTTGTTTCGACATGCTGTAACCGCGTTGCAGCGTCTGGTCAGAGCGCGCCAGCACTATGTCCGCGATGCGCACGCTGGCAGGCCAAGTGCGCGCCACCGATGCCGGACTGGAGGGCGTTAGTTCGTGGTGCAGCCGAGGCGGGTTCGTTCACTAGAGGAAATCATCCACTTGTAGATCGTGTCGTCAGTTTGGCGGCTGTCGATAGCCTGGCCGTTCGGCTCAAGCGTGCCTGTCTCTGCCCACTGGTTGTTTCTGTTCCTTGCTCCGCACAGGCACGCTTGGACTTGAGCGGGCGTGCCGCCGAATGCGAAGCATCCACCTGCGTACAGGTCTATATCTGAATGGTATTGAAGTGGCCTATTCAAACTGGAAACGGCGGGCGCGGTCTTGAAGCAGACCCTTGTGCCAACTCTGGCAGCGGCCGGACGGGCAGCGTTATTGAAAGCATTGGCATCCGTATGCACCTCAAGAATATAATTCGTGTCCGCAGTCAACGGGGTCCTAGATTGTAAAGCTCCGCCAATAGAAGGAGCTGATGATTGCGCAAAACTTCCTATTAGATTATTGGAAACGCCGCCGGAGCCATCAGCTTTACGAATTGCGAAGTAGACCGTATAGGGATAGATGAACTCGGGATTGTTAACCCAAGCGGCATCGCTGTAACCCGGTCTAGTTCTTCGGTAATAAGCTCCACCTATCCTGATATGACTTAATCTTACAGAGTCATGATTTAAGGCGACTAGGCTCAGGGAAATGGCATTAAATTGACCACCACTCACGCAAGCCGCACTGCCGAAAATGCCGGGCACCTGGGCATGTGCTGTGCCGACAAGGCAGGCGGCGAGGATGGCTAGGGCGGCGCTAAGGAGTCGGGGGGG
>JAPYNO010000112.1 GCA_028283025.1 Pseudomonadales bacterium
CAGGTCGCGCGCAAGACGCAAGGCATGTCCGCCTTCATCGTTGATCTCAAGGCCTCGCTTGGCAAGGGGTTTGAATATCAGCCGATACCGTCGATGATCAATCATCATTCGTGCCAGCTTTTCTTCGACGATATGGAAGTGCCGAGCGAGAATCTGCTTGGCAAGGAAGGCGAGGGCTTTCGGGTGATTCTTGACGGCATGAACGCCGAGCGCATTTTGATTGCCGCCGAGTGCGTCGGCGATGGGCGCTATTTTGTGGATAAGGCGTCGGCCTATGCCAAAGAGCGCGTCGTCTTCGACCGGCCAATCGGTCAGAATCAAGGCGTGCAGTTTCCAATCGCTCGCGCCTATGCAGACATTGAAGCCGCCGCGCTCATGGTCGAGAAAGCCGCGCTCATGTTTGAAGGTAACGAACCCTGCGGCGCGGAGGCCAACATGGCCAAGCTGCTCGCCTCGGAAGCGTCCTGGAAGGCGGGCGACGTGGCACTGCAAACGCATGGCGGTTTCGGCTTCGCCACCGAGTACCATATCGAACGCAAGCTCCGAGAGACGCGCCTCTACCAGATCGCACCTATCTCAACCAACCTCATTCTGAGCTACCTCGGCGAGCATGTGCTCGGAATGCCACGATCCTTTTAGAACATCTTCTTAGAACAAGGGAACTTTCATTCATGTCGCAACTGAATCTCACCAACGATGAGCTCCTTTCCACAACGCGCGCCGTTCGCAAGCGTCTCGACTTTGATCGGAGCGTCTCCAAGGATGTATTGATGGAGTGCCTGTCCATCGGCTTGCAAGCGCCGACTGGTTCGAACGCGCAAGGATGGCAGTTCATGTTTGTGACCGATCAAAGCAAGAAGGATCGCATCGCCAAGCTCTACAAAGAAGAGTTCGACAAGTATGTTGACGGGCCGATGAGCCCGACGGCGCAAGAAGGACTGTCCGACGCCGACCAGATTGTGCAAGGCCGGGTCGCATCGTCCGCGCAGTATCTTGCCGACAATCTTGCCCGTGTGCCCGTGCTCTTTATTCCTTGCATCTCGCCGCGCACGGACGCGCCCGGCCTGCCGGCATCGAGCATTTTCCACGCGAGCATCTTGGGTTCGATCATCCCGGCCGCGTGGAGCTTCATGCTCGCAGCGCGTGCGCGCGGCCTCGGCACGTGTCTCACCACCCTGCATTTGATGAAGGAGCGGGAAACAGCGGAGATTCTGTCGATTCCTTATGATTCAGTGATGCAGGTGGGATTGATTCCGGTGGCGTATACGAAAGGCACGGATTTCAAGCCCGGGCCGCGTCGTCCGCTTGATTCGATTGTGCATTTTGATGAGTGGTAGGAAACGCTTGCTCGATGAGGCGCTTCGTTGGAGCAGGCATGCCGAGGGCATCGCACTCTTCCGGCACCACCCAGCGCGCTGCGTCCTCCTGATCTCGCGCAAAACGATCGATCGTCAGGCGAACAGGATGTATCTCAAGCGCAAAGTGCGTGAATTGGTGGGTGAAGGTGGGCAGTTGTGACACCTCACCGGCTTGTGAGTCAGCCAAATCCTCATAGCCTTCCTCAAGGCTTCGCATAGGGACAGACCAGAGACCACCCCAGAGGCCGCTTTGCGGCCTGCGCTCGACGAACAAGCGACCCGCGCGGTCAGTCATCAGCAGCATGTAGGTGCGGCGCAGCGGCTGGCGTGTCCGTTTTCGAGGCACGGGGATCTCGTCAACGATGCCTTGCGCGAACGCTTGACAGCTTGAGACAAGCGAACACTGTTCGCATAAGGGATGCACTTTGCGGCAGAGGTTCGCACCGAAATCCATGATGCCTTGCGTGTAGGTCTCGATTTCTTCTGTCGGCGTGTGCAGCTGCGCGAGCCGCCAGAGTTCCTTTTCGGTTGCGCTCTCGCCGCTTCGCCCTCGAACGGCGTGAACCCTCGACAGGACGCGCTTGACATTGCCATCGAGAATGGGCGTAGGGACGCCGAATGCCGATGAGCGTATGGCACCTGCGGTTGAGCGACCGATGCCGGGCAGGGCAAGCAGCTGCGCGAAGTCCTCTGGAACTTCGCCGTTGTGACGCAGGACTATCAGCTTGGCGGCGGCGTGCAGATTACGGGCGCGGGCGTAGTAGCCGAGGCCTGACCATGCTGCCATGACTTCGTCATTGGTTGCCTCGGCGAGCGTAGCGATGCTCGGGAAGCGATCCATAAAACGCTCGAAATAGTCGATAACGCGCAGGACTTGCGTCTGCTGCAGCATCACTTCGGACACCCAGACGCGATAGGGCGTGCGCGGCTGCTGCCACGAAAGTTGCTTGCGACCGTGCTCGTGGTGGTAATCGATGATGGCTTTGGCGAAATCATCCACTTGGGGAGCGGCTCTACAGTCTTCTTGAGGCGAAAGTGTACGGTGTCGCCGCATTTGCACGCGGTTGAGGGAAGTGTCCCACATAGAACTGCGTCAATGTCTGCTTGCTGCATTTGCTGAATCAATGATAATCAGGTTTCCCACTTAACAACAGAAGGCGTACAATTCATGAAGTCGGAGATACTCGCAGCGAAACAAATGACTGAGGGCATGACAGCAGCCGGGATGCCGGAAAAACAAGCAAATGCGGTCATGGAGGCGATCTCGACCGGTATGCAGACATTCTCGGTAACGCCCGATATGCTGCATGAGGAGATTCAGCCAATCAAGGGACAACTGAACGCGCTTGAACTTCGCATCACCAATCTTGAACTTCGCATCACCAATCTCGAAAATCGCTTCAACGAATTTCGTGAGGAGTTCAAAGCCCTCCGCGAGAAAATGGATTCTGGCTTCGAAGCCATCAACGCCCCCTGCGGCTCGATGTGCCCAACTACGGCCTGAGCGATGCCGAAATCAAAGAACTCGCCCCGCTGATGCAATGCCAGCTTGATGAATGGCAGGCCGTCACGCCCGCCCTTGATCACTTGCAATTGATCGATTTGGTTCGCTTCTTCACGCTCGCTGAGCGCTTGCCGGGCTGGCAAGCAGGCGATCGCTCGCCGGTGATCGCGTTCATGGCGGAGCTACGCAAGCGTGATGCCGTGCCGCCCCTTCTGGGGAATTGGATACGAAGAAGCACCGATAATCGCTTTCTACCTTGGGGCAGCCTGCAAAGCAGGCTGTAGGTATACTTCACTCTTTGACATTCGCTGTTACCGACTAATGAGCGCCCGCAGCGCCGAGATCGCGCGCGATACCAAGGAAACACAGATCGCCGTCTCGCTGAACCTAGACGGCGATGGTGCGCACGAGCTTGAAACAGGCATTCCTTTTCTTGAGCACATGCTGCAGCAAATCGCTGTTCATGGACTCATTGATCTCAAGATTCACGCGCAAGGCGACCTTGAAGTGGACGCGCACCATACCGTCGAAGACATCGGTATTACGCTTGGACAAGCGCTCACCAAGGCCTTGGGCGAACGCAAAGGCATCAACCGCTACGGCCACGCCTATGTGCCACTCGATGAAGCGCTGTCACGAGTGGTCATCGACTTTTCAGGCCGGCCCGGCCTTGAATACGATGTCAACTACTCGCGCCCGCGCATTGGTGATTTTGACGTTGACCTCGTGCGCGAGTTCTTCCAAGGTCTTGTCAATCATTCCCTGATGACGCTGCATATCACCAATCTTGCCGGTCGCAATAGCCATCACCAGGTGGAAACCATCTTCAAGGCGTTCGGTCGCGCACTGCGCGTCGCCATCGCGCCCGATGCCAGGCTTGAAGGACGCAGCCCGTCCTCAAAGGGGATGCTTTGACATCGCGTATCCGCCTGATTCCGGCGATTGACATTCAAGACGGCAAGTGCGTTCGGCTGCGACAAGGCAAGAAGTCCGATGTCTCAGTATTTTCGGAGGATCCGGAAGCCGTCGCGGATTCTTGGGCAGCCCAAGGCTGCGAGCGCCTGCATCTCGTCGATCTTGACGGCGCCTTTGAAGGTGCGCCCGTCAATCACGCCTTGATTGCGCGCATTAGCACTGCGCATCGAGACATCGCCGTGCAAGTCGGCGGTGGCATCCGCAGCCATGCCCACATCGACGCCCTGCTTGAGGCTGGCGCGAGCCAAGTCGTGCTCGGCACCAAAGCCATCGAGGATCGCAAGTTTCTAAGTGCCGCGTGTGATCATGCGCCGGGCAAGTGCTTTCTTGGGCTCGACACACGCGACGGCAAGGTCGCGGTGCGCGGTTGGACGCTTGATCTCGACATGGATTACCTAGACTTCGCTCGCGAAGTGCAATCGCTTGATCTCGCTGGTTTCGTACACACCGACATCAGTCGAGACGGCATGATGATGGGCCTCGCCGACGGGCCGCAAGCGTCCCTCAAACTTGCGGAAGTATCAGGCAAGCCGGTGATCGTCTCCGGCGGCGTGACCACCCTCGGCGACCTCACGCGCATCCGTCAGCTCGCTTTTGATGCCTCGGACGCAGTTCTCGGCGTCATCAGTGGCCGCGCGCTCTACGAAAAACGCTTCGACTTCGCGGCAGGTCAGCGTGCGCTCGACGGCCTGCCGAGCCAGGCTTGAGGGTTCTCGGGCGTTCCGTCCACGCGAATCTCGAAATACACCCCCTGTTCACGAGCACCGCCGCTCGAACCGGTCACGCCAATCACCTCGCCGCCTTCCACCGGATCACCCACTGACTTGAAGAACGAATCAGCCTGCGCATAGACGCTCATGTGATGGTCGCCGTGCGACACGACCATCAAGTTGCCGAAGCCTTTGAGCCAATCTCGGTAGATGGTGGTGCCGGCGTGAACCGCCCGTATCCGCGCCCCGGCTTCAGTGGCGATGAAGATGCCTTGCCAAGCGACGTTGGTATCAAGCCTTGGCGTGCCGAAGGCATGGCGCAGGCGTCCTTCGGTCGGCCACAGCAGCCGTCCGCGCTGCCCCGCAAAGTCAGCGCCCGTTCCATAGTCGATTCGTGCTCGCAATTCTTCGAGCAGGCGCTTGATGCGAGCCGCCGATTGCATCAGTTCTTGGCGCTCTTGTCCGCGACTCACCAATTGGGTTTCGAGCGATGCGAGGTACGTGCTTCGTGCCTCGCGCTGCGAGAGAAGGGCGCGGTGCTGATCAGCAAGACCTTGTTGCAGCGAATTGCCACGCTCGATACCCTCTTCAAGCCGCGTGCGTATCTCGCTCAAGTCGGCGGCGCTGCGCGCATAGTCTTCGATGCGCTCGAAGTACAGGTCGCGCAGAGTCTCTGTGTAGCGAATGACGCGATCGATCTGAAGTGCGCTTGTCTGTTCAAACAGCAGCATGGCGTAGCGTCGGCCCGACAAGCGCGATAGGACGCCCGCGAGCTTCGATAAGGCTTCGCTTTCACGCACGAGCCGCTCGCCTAGAAGGGTCTGCTCCGATGCAAGACCAGCAATCGCTTCGCTTTGCTCAAGCAGGCGCGTTTTCGATTCGCTCCGATTGCGTTCAAGATCCTCCACCCGCTTGTCAAGGCGACGAAGCTCAAGCTGCTTTTCGTTGCGTTCGCGCTCAGCTTCCGTCATCCAGTCGTCGAGCGCATTGAGTTCCAAGCTCAGCGCGGCAAGTTCCTGTTCCGCATCTTCGCTCTCGCTTGGCACGGCGAGCGCAGAGGCAACCAAGCCGGCAGCAATGAGGAGTGCGCATCGGCCGCGCCCACGCTTCATCGAATGTCCGCAGGCACCTTGCGAATGAGGCTTGTCCCGGTCATTTCCTGAGGCTTAGGCAAGGACATGAGATCGAGCAAGGTCGGCGCAAGGTCGGCAAGGCTGCCGCGCGTCAAGGTGAGTCGCTTGCCGCCGACATAGACGAGCGGGACTTGCGATGTTGTGTGCGCGGTCTGCGCTTGTCCGGTGTGCACATCGAGCATGTCTTCGATATTGCCGTGATCTGAGGTGACAAGCATTTGCCCGTCCACCTTGGCCAGTGCTTTGGTGATTCTCCCGAGGCAGGTATCGACCGTCTCTACTGCTTTGAGAGACGCCTCCCATTTGCCGGTATGCCCAATCATGTCAGGGTTTGCAAAGTTGCAGACGATGAAGTCAGTTTCGCGAGCGGTAATCTGCTCGACAAGCCGGTCGGTGACTTCGCCTGCGCTCATTTCAGGCTTGAGATCATAGGTCTCGACCTTCGGCGACGGCACGAGAATGCGCTTCTCGCCTGCAAACAGTTCCTCCCGACCACCGCTGAAGAAATAAGTCACATGTGCGTATTTTTCGGTCTCGGCAATGCGAAGCTGCGTGCGCCCGGCTTCGGCGAGCACTTGCGGAAAGGTGTTGACAAGGTTTTGGCGGTCAAAAATCGGCTTCGCCTTGATGTCGTCGGCATAGCGGGTCATGGTCAAGAAGGCCGAGGGGCGCACACGGCGCTCGCGCTCGAAGTGAGCGAAAGATTTTTCTGTGAACGCCCGCGTGAGCTGCCTTGCGCGGTCAGCTCGAAAGTTCATGAAGATCACTAGATCTCCGTCTTCCACCGGCTTGTATCGGTCGAGCATGGTCGGCTGCACAAATTCGTCGGACTCCTCACGTGCGTAAGCCGCCTGCACCGCCAGTTTCGCGTTGGCCTCTCGGAAGCAAGAACGATTAGAAACGAGTAGGTCGTAAGCTTCCTTTGTGCGCTCCCAGCGATTGTCGCGGTCCATCGCATAGAAGCGACCCATGACCGATACCAGATTCGGCATGGCTTCAAGCGACGGCAATGCGCTTCGTGGCGGCGTGTCGCGTCCGTCTAGGAATGCGTGCACCTGAATGCGCTCCACGCCAGCCTGTTTGCAGAGCGCAATCACCTGATGGAAATGCGATTCGTGGCTGTGTACGCCACCAGGGGAAACAAGACCCATCAAATGCACCGCGCACCCATTTTTGGCCTCCGTGCTGAGCCTGCGCTTGAGTGCGCCGATTTCTTGTGAGCCCGTGTCAAACGCATGATTGATTCGCGTCAGTTCCTGATGCACCACGCGCCCGGCGCCCATGTGCATGTGCCCGACCTCTGAATTGCCCATTTGTCCGGCGGGCAGTCCGACCGACTCACCGCTGCAATCGAGCAAAGAGAAGGGACTCTTCTCCACGAGAGCATCCCACTGAGGCGTGTTCGCTTCGCTGATGGCGTTGTGCGGCGAGCGCGCGGCATGCCCCCAGCCATCAAGAATGACCAGAAGGGTTGGCGCGCGCTTGCCGGGACTGCTCATCAGACGAAGGATTGGCGAAAGACGCAATTGTAGCCGTTAGCTATACGCGCCTTGCCACAGGCGCGACCGAGTCGAGTGTTCGCGCTGACATATGAATATCAACGAGGATTTCGTGGATATTCTATGAAAATACGCGGAATCGCCGTGGATATTCATATTTCTTAGCGGGTCAATGCTCGCCTCGCACCACGTTTGAATAGGCTTTCAAGCGGCGGCATCGAGCTCGCAGCGAATGGCTTCCTCTATCTCAAAGTCGTCTCGCTCATAGTCCTTTGCAAGGTCGTGAACCGATTCCCCAGCCTGCAACTCATTGAATTCGTAGGCAATCACCCCTTTTTGGTAGGTGGATTTGTGATTCTCTTGGTGCTGTTTGTGCGCAACGAAGTCGCCCGCGGCGGTGCTTCGCTGTCGCCTCAGCAGCTTGTCAACCTCGTCAATCAGGAAGGTGCTGCGGTGGTGGACCTGCGCGACCCCAAGGAATATGGCGCTGGTCATATTTCCGGTGCGCTCAACATCCCTCACGCGAAACTAGCTGGTCAACTCAATCAATTGGTCAAACACAAGGAGAAGCCGGTTGTCCTTGCGTGCAAGATGGGGCAGCATTCAGGCGCCGCTGGCGTCACTTTGCGCAAGAACGGCTTTACCGATGTCAGGCGTCTCAATGGCGGTATGACGGAATGGCGTGCGCAAAACCTGCCTGTGGTGAAGAAATCCTGAGCATTCCAAGTCAGTGACAGCGTCACAAGAAACCCATTCCGTGCGCGCACACCTGCGCCTGGAGATCAACAGCTACGATGAGACCATCCGCAAATTCATTCCCGGTTACGAAGCAGGCCTCGCCAAAGCCGCCGCAGCGGTGGCGGAGGCTGCGCCTTCGCTTGTCCTTGACCTCGGCGCAGGCACTGGTGCGCTATCCGCTGAAGTATTGAAGCACAACAATGTCGGGCACCTCTGCGCCATCGACCTTGATGTCGAGATGCTCGAACGCGCCAAGGCAAGGCTGCTTGAATTCGGTAAGCGCGTTAGCTTTCGCCAAGCGAACTTCCTCGACCCATTTCCCGAATGCGACGGCGTCACCGCGTCGCTCGCCTTGCATCATGTACCGAGCCTTGAAGAGAAACGTGCGCTGTATCGACGGATTTTCGCAGCGCTGCGGCCGGGCGGCGTATTCGCTAACGCCGATGTCACCGTCAGCGACCAACAGGACGAGCGCCGAGCCACCTATGAGATATGGGCGGATCATTTGGTTGCGCATGGCATCGACCGCACGCGCGCCTTCGAGCATTTCGCCGAGTGGGCCGAAGAAGATACTTACTTTCCGCTCGAAGCCGAACTTACAGCAATGCGCGAAGCGGGGTTCGACGCACGGTGCGTGTGGCGGAAGACACCAAATTGCGTTTTGGTTGGCGTAAAGCTTGAGAGTCCTGAAAACTAAGGGCTTTCCGATGTTTACGGTCGTCGGTTAGCGCGCAAACCCCTGCTGCCGCCAAGCT
>JAPYNO010000113.1 GCA_028283025.1 Pseudomonadales bacterium
CCGATAATTTCGCTACTTGCGGAAACGGCAAGCTCCAACGACCAGGGCGGCACACCTAACCAATTGAATTTATTCGACTAATTCTTGGGACACTACTGATTTGCACTCTATGATCCTCTATGATGTTGTGCAAGCTTCTCTGTATGCTGAGAGTGGGTAACCGGAGGAATACATGAACAATACAAGCTGGTTGTGGTTGCTCAGCCCGATAGTCCTTCTGCTTATTGCAATAGTGGGAGCAACTTGGAAACTTGGCGCTTGGAAGGGAGGTGTCGACAAGGCGCTAGAAGGCTTGCATAAGGCGATTAAGCGACTTGATAAAAAAATTGATGCACTTCCAACGCCAGCATTCGCTAGCGGCAGCCCGCTTCGCCTGACAGAGTTTGGAGAAAAGCTATCACGAGAGATACAAGCGAAGGAGTGGGCTGCTGCGCTTGCCCCGGCATTGATCGAGAAATGTGAAGGCAATGTTCCTTATGAGGTTCAGGAGATTTGTATCGAATACGCAAAAGCAGAGCTTCACCTCAGTACTGATGAGGACGCTAGGCTCAAGCATTGTGCATTCGAGAACGGAGTCACAGTTGAAATCGTCCGACAAGTTTTAGGAATTGAGCTGCGGGACGAAGTTCTAGCCAAACGCAACGCTTAAGAAAGCAATGCTCGCCTACGAATCGGCCACATCCCTCATCGCCCGCCTTCGAGCGCGCGAGATAAGCCCTCGGGAACTGCTTGAATACTTTCTCAAGCGAATAGAAGCCTACGATGAGAAGGTCAACGCGCTTGTGCATCTAGACATTGAGCGCGCCCGTAAAGCAGCAGACAATGCGGCAGATCATATGAGCGGCGCATGGTCTGGCCTGCCCATCACGGTCAAGGAAGCCTTCGAGATGGTCGGCACGCCGACCACTTGGGGGATTCCCGCCTTCAAGGACAACATCACGCCGCGCGATGCAGTGGCAGTTGAGCGACTGCGCAGCGCTGGCGCCATCATCTTCGGCAAGACCAATGTGCCGCTTGAGCTCGCCGACTTGCAAAGCTACAACGACATCTACGGCACCACCAACAATCCTTACGACCTTGAGCGAACACCGAGCGGCTCTTCGGGCGGTAGCGCAGCCGCATTGGCCGCCGGGTTCAGCGCCCTTGAGATGGGCTCTGATATCGGCGGCTCGATTCGCAATCCGGCGCATAGCTGCGGGCTGTTCGGCCACAAGCCAACCTGGGAGTTGATTCCCTCACGTGGACATGCGCTCCCTGGCGTTTTTGCCGCGCCGGATATCGCAGTCGTCGGCCCGCTCGCAAGAAGCGCTGATGATCTAGAGCTTGCGATGAATGTGCTTGCGCATCCCGATGAAATCGCGCGCGGCGTTCAATACAAGCTGCCAACCCTCGGCAAGCGCGGACTCAAAGACCTGCGCGTCGCTGTGCTCGCCAACCATGCGCTCTGCCCTGTCGCTCGCGAAGTCGAAGCGCGCGTGCATCTGGTTGCCGACTGTTTGCGAAAGGCTGGCGCCGAAGTTGACGAAGAAGCCCGGCCTGACATCCCGATAGAAAAGATTTGGCACGAATACCGATTGCTGCTGAATAGCTTTCTTGGCGGCTCCGTGCCGCGCAGCATCTACAAGGACAGACAACGCGCCGCCCAATCGCTCGCCGCAGACGATCAGTCGAGCCAAGCGGTGACGCTGCGCGCGACCATCATGTCGCATTTCGATTGGCTCAGACACAACAATCAGCGCGCCCGCATCCGTTGGTCATACCACGAATTCTTCAAGCATTACGATGTCATCCTCGAACCCGTCCTACCGACGGCAGCAATCAAGCACGACCACCGACCCTTCACCGAGCGATTCATTGCAGTCGATGGTGCCCCCATGCCCTATTTTGACCAAATTTTCTGGGCGGGTATTTCTGGCGTCGCCTGCCTGCCATCAACAGTCATTCCAACCGGACTGAATGATGATGGGTTGCCAATCGGCGTGCAGCTCGTCGGCCCGGAATATGGCGACCTCATCACGATTGGTGTCGCGAAGCTGCTTGAGCGCGAAGGCTTCGCGTTCACGCCGCCCTCGGATTACCCGGATCCTTGATCTCGGCAAGCGCTCATCCTAATGTTGCGCTGATCAAGTATTGGGGCAAGTCGCACGACGCATTGCGCATACCAGCCACGCCGTCGCTCTCGATTCCACTGCTTGCCTTTCGCACCGAAACCAGCATTGAAGTCGCACGAAAGCGCGATGAGGTCATTCTTTCAGGACAAGAGGACAAGAGCGGCCGCATAGCCAACTGGCTGCGTATCTTGCGCGGCGATTTGGGTTTGGACATGCCGCCTCTCACGGTGCGTTCAAGCAGCAATTTTCCGTCGGCGGCTGGCCTTGCGTCGTCGGCGTCCGGATTCGCAGCGCTCACCCTCGCGATCAACGCGCTGCTCGATCTTGATCTTGACATGCCGTCCTTGAGCCGTCTCGCGAGGCTCGGCTCGGCCTCTGCGGCGCGCTCTGTGAGCACGGGTTTTATCGCGCTTGACGGACGGGAAAACGCACACACTGCTTGGAGTGCGCAAAAGGTGCTTGACTATGACGCCTGGCCGCTCGGCGTCTGTGTCGCAATCTGCTCGCACACGCCCAAGGCGGTTTCTTCGGCCGCCGGCATGAATCGAAGCCGCGATACCTCGCCCGCCTACAATGCGTGGCTGACAGGCAATCGACAGATGTTTGAGCGCACCGTGAACGCTGTCACAGCGCGGGATTTTGAGGCTCTCGCATCGGCGGCGCGTTGGAGTTTTTTCGGCATGTTGACTGTCATGCAGTCATCCGTTCCACCGCTCAATTACTTCAATGAATCCACATGCGCGGTCATCCAAGCCATCAAGACGCTTCAAGACCAAGGGGTCCCGGTGTTTTTCACCTGCGATGCGGGGCCGCATGTGAAGTGCGTGCATCTGCCTGAGTATGCAGCGCTTGTTGAGGCGCGCATCAGGGCTGTCCCGGGTGTACTTGAGGCAATTCAGGCATGTCCGTAATCACGAGGGCGAGCGCTCCGGGCAAGCTACTGATCGCGGGTGAATTCGCTGTGCTTGAAGGCGCACCGGCGCTCGTCATGGCAATTCATCGCCGTGCACATGCCTCGTTTGCCCGAAGAGCATCGACATCTAGCCCGACAGCACTGCGCACTGCCATCACCGAGCAGCTCGGGCTATCCGCCACCGAGTCAGATCGGCTTGTGCTCGACTCAAGCGAGCTGTTTCACGGTGGAGAAAAGCTCGGCCTAGGCTCTTCAGCCGCGCTCTGCGTGGCCGCCACCGCCCTTCTTCGCGATGTGGAAACAAACGCGGTGTTCCACACAGCACTCACAATCCACAGGCGCTTTCAATCCGGCTTAGGAAGTGGCTTTGACATCGCCGCCTCAACTTACGGCGGCGTGCTCTTGTATCGCCAAGACACAGCGCCAACAGCCATCACCTTGCCGCAAGACCTCTATTGGCAGGTGTTTGCCTCGCACGTTCCCGCTATCACAACCACAGCGATCAGACAATGGGGCGGGGTGCGCGACAAAGCAGCCCTCTTCAAGGCCGCATGTGCAGTGGCCGAATCGGTCGATGGCGGCGCAAGCCGACTGATTCACGCGATCACAGATTTTCAGTCCTGCCTGCGCGCAATCAATGACGCGCACGGCCTTAGCGTTGTGTGTCCCAATCAGTGCGCCTTGGATATTGAGGCAGCGCACATCGCGCGGCGATTCAACTGCGCCCTCATCCACAAGCAATCGGGTGCAGGCGGCGGCGATGTTTCAATTGCGCTCGCCGACGACCGACGCGCACTGCAAGCCTTCGAGCGCATTGCCGTACAATCCGGCCTAAAGCCCTTGAACCTCGAAATCGACATGAACGGTGTCCGGCGTGACTGACGCGCTCGCAAATCAGATCGAAGAGCAACGCCCTTCCTCGCGCATACCGGATTTCTTTCGCTTGTCGGTGGCCGAGCGCACGCACACGCTCAAAGCCTTGGGGCATCTCGACGAGGATGACCTCGCGCTGCTCGCTGATGCCGGCCTGCAGGTTGGGCGCGCCGATGGCATGATCGAAAACGTCATCGGCGTTTTCGGCTTGCCGCTTGGCCTCGGTCTCAACTTTTTAATTAACGGCATTGATCGGGTCGTGCCGCTGGTCGTCGAAGAACCCTCGATTGTCGCCGGACTCTCCGGCGCGGCGCGCCTGTTCCGGCTTTCCGGCGGCTTCCAAGCACAAGCGTCGGACCCTTTGCTCATCGGCCAAGTGCAAGTCGGCGGTATGGTGGATGTAGAAGCTGCGGCAGCCGACTTGAATGCGCGCGGCGAAGAGATCATTGGGCTCGCGAACAGCCTGCACCCGAAGATGCTTGCGCGCGGCGGCGGCGCCAAGGCTATCGAAGTCCACCGACACACGACTGGTTCTGGAGACATGCTGGTCTTGCACCTGATTGTCGATACCCGCGAAGCCATGGGTGCAAACCTTGTCAACACCATGTGCGAAGGCATCGCTTCACTGGTCGAATCCATCACCAAGGGGCGCGTGTTTCTGCGCATCCTCTCAAATCTTTCCGACCGGGCGCTGGTCAAGGCGCACGCCGTCGTCAGCGAGCAGAACCTCGAGGGCAAGGGCTATCAGGGCGCCGAAGTACGCGACGGCATTATTCTCGCGAACGACCTCGCTATCGCCGACTCATACCGCGCCACCACGCACAACAAAGGCATTATGAACGGCGTTGACCCCGTCGCAATTGCCACTGGCAACGACTGGCGCGCCATTGAAGCCGCGGCGCACGCCTATGCGGCGCGCAGCGGTCGCTATCAATCGCTGACCAACTGGTACAAGACGGAGGATGGCGACCTCGCTGGTGAGATTTGCATGCCCATGAAGGTCGGCACAGTCGGCGGCTCGCTCGAATCCAACCCGCTCGTCAAGCTTTGCTATCGACTCCTTGGCGACCCGGATGCGTGCACGCTCGCCGAAATCATGGGCGCTGTCGGGCTCGCACAGAATTTCGCCGCCCTGCGCGCGCTTTCGACTGTTGGCATACAGCAGGGGCATATGACGCTTCATGCGCGTAGCGTTGCCTTGAGCGCCGAGGTGCCCGCTGAGCATTTCGATCAGGTGGTTGATGAACTTATCGAATGTGAAGACATTAAGGTCTGGAAAGCGAAGGAAATCTTGCAGTCCATACAGGGGCGGGGTCGAACAGGTGCGCAGCGCGTCACTCTATCAGCACCGCAAGACGGCGCCCGGGAAGCGCGCAGTCAAGCCTGCGGCAAAATTGTCCTGATGGGAGAGCATGCGGTCGTCTATGGTCGCCACGCCCTTGCCGCTCCGATTCCACTCGCTGTAGAAGCGCGCATCAAAGACGCAACGAGCGGCATACAGCTTGTCATTCCGCGCTGGAGCATCGAGCAGCGCGTGCCTTCGCTCGAAGAGCATCCGCAAGGCACCATCGGCATACTCGCGCTTGTGCTTCGGCAGCTGCGCCTCGAATCGAGATCCATGATGATCGAGGTATTTCCTGCTGTGCCCAAGGCCATGGGACTCGGCGGTTCGGCGGCGCTCGCTGTCGCGGTCATCCGCGCACTCGACTTGCATTTTGCGCTCGGCCTCGACAACCGGCGCGTTAACGAGCTCGCGTTTGAATGCGAGACTGCCGCGCATGGCAATCCTTCAGGCATCGACAACACTGTCGCCACCTACGGTGAAACCTTGCTCTTTCAATCTGCCCGCGGCGTCCCGCAGTATTCAGCAATGACGCCAGCCGTGCCCGTCCCGCTCGTCATCGGCATTTCTGGGCGCGAGAGCCTCACCGCACGCATGGTCTCGCAAGTCGCCACCGCGCGCGCCAAGCAGCCGGATGCCTATGAACGCATCTTCGATCAAATCGAAACCTTCACCATGAACGCCGTCGGCGCGTTCACGAGCGGCGATATGGAATCGCTCGGCGCAAACATGAACTTCTGCCACGGCCTACTCAATGGCTTGCAGGTGTCCTCGCCAGAGATCGAGCGCATGGTTCATGCGGCAAGAAAAGCCGGCGCACTCGGCGCCAAAGTCACCGGCGGCGGCGGCGGTGGCTCAATGATCGCGCTCACGCCCGGGTGCTCAGACGAGGTCAGCCACGCACTCGCAAGCCTTGGCTACGAGACCATGCGCCTGACGGTTGGCAAGTGAGCCTCATGCCAATGCTCACGCGCTCATCATGATTTGCGAGCTCGCCAAGCGACCAGAGCGCCCCGAAGTGTCTTCAGACAAGGATCTCTTGGTGCTTGTGGATGCGCTCGATCAAGATATTGGATACCTTGCCAAAGATGCCTGCCACGATGGTGAAGGTGCGCTGCATCGTGCTTTTTCGGTGTTTGTGTTCAATGCGCACAATGAAGTGCTCTTGCAGCAGCGCAGTGCTGAGAAGCGCCTCTGGCCAGGCTTTTGGTCAAATTCCTGCTGCTCGCACCCAATTGCAGGCGAACCCCTTGACCATGCGGTCACGCGGCGCGTCGAACAAGAACTCGGCCTGCGCGTTGAAGGTAACTTTCTCTACAAGTTCATCTATCAAGCGAGCTTTGAAGAGGCTGGCAGCGAGCATGAGCTCTGCCATGTCTTTTGGGCGAGAAGCACGCAAACCCCATGCGTGAATGCGCGCGAAGTGACCGCGCTGCGCTGGGTGTCAGCGGCGCAATTGACCGGCGAGCTCGCGCTCGAACCCGATTTATTCACGCCTTGGCTGCGGCTTGAGTGGCCAAGGCTGCTCGCGGATGCGGCATGTCCGATCTGATCGAACTATCGACCGCCATCATTGACGGCAAGCGCGTGCGGCACACGAAACCTCGCTCATGTCAAAAGGCATTTTCCGCTCGGCGGCTAATTCATCGATCAATGCCCTCTCATCTGAGTAGCGCAAGGTCTATAGCACGATTCAGGGCACGCTCGGCAAGCTTGACTACAAGCGGCACTTTGCTCTTGTTCATGCGCATCGGCAGCGCGCCACGAACAACCGCACGCGCTGATCTCATCACAAGCACATCGCTTGGCGCCTGATCAACGAGCATTCGCTCGGCGAAGTGCGCACGTTCTGGAAAGGGCGAGACGCCGCCAAGTGAAATCCTCGCAGTTCGGATGCGGCCTTGTCTTACAGCAAGGCTCACCGCCACCGAGGCCAGCGCAAAATCACCGGCCTTGGAGGCGTGCTTCTCAAACGCGGTACTGCGCGGCGATGCCTTCAAAGGCAACTCGATCGTCGTCAGCATCTCATCAGGCGCGATTTTCGGCTCGCCCGCCCAGCGGTAGAAGTCGCCTATGGATGTTCGCCGTTCGCCTGATGCCGAGCCAATCACAAGCTCGGCGTCGAGCACATCTAGGAGCGGCGCTAGATCTGACGGGCAAGGCGCCGCGCACGGCCAAGTTCGCATGATGGCATGGCGCCGATGGTCGCCCGCCACGGCGAAGCAGGGACTGCTCGCACCCTTCAATTTGCGACAAGGAAAGGCGCTGCGATAGTAGTCGCACTGCTTTTGCTGGCACAGATTGCCGCCAATCGTGGCGAGGCTTCGGATTTGCGGACTGGCGATGTGCGCGACGCATTCGGCGAGCGATGGAAAAAGCGCGAGCGCCTCGGCGTCACTTTCAAGCGCACGCAAGCTCGTACACGCGCCGATGCGAAGACACTTGTGCGTGCGCGCCACTCCAATGAGCGCTGGCACGCGCGAGATATCCACCACCAACTCAGGCGACAGAATGCCTTGGCGCATACTAGGTGTGAGATCGGTGCCGCCTGCCTGAATCTTGGTCGAGACCTCGCTCTTGAGTAAACAGTCCAACACCTCGTCCACATCCTCAGCGAGTAGGTAGGCATGATCTGCGCTGCGGGCAAGCGGCGTGTGCCGACGAACGAGCGGCACATTCAAAGTCGTTCGCAAGGCGGCGTCCCGCACATTGCTTGCCTGTGCCCAAGCGAAAGTTGGTATCTGTTCCGGCAATTCCTTTTTCGATGCGGCGTCCCGCGCGAGCGCATCAAGCACCTTGTCCGGCGTAAAAGGCAAGGTGTCCATGCGAACCCTGGTGGCATGGGCGATCGCGCCTGCAATCGCGGCGATGCTCGCATGACCTGCCGATTCGCCGGTCGTCTTGGCACCGAGCGACCCTGCCAGAGATTGCGATGCTACCGGCACAATGTCAATCTCAGGCGCATCTTCAAAGCGCGGCACCCCAAGGCTCGTAACGCGCGTGATCACCGGCTTGCCAACATCAAAGCGCATGGATTCACCAAATGCCTGCGCAAGCGAGCGCATCACCCCCTCGCGAACCTCCGCTTCAAAGATTTCGCCGTGTAAGACATGACCAACGTCAAGCGCGACCACAATACGATGCACCCGCACCTGTCCTGTCAAGGCATCCACTTCGACTTCGGCGGCCTGCGCTGAGACGCTGTGCATTTCGGACAAGTCGCCTTGCGCATCGGGCGCTTGCAACACCGAACGCGGCGCGCTGCCCGAACTGGCGCACGCGCCGAACTTCGCATGAAGCGCCGCGAGTTCAGGTTCCCCGGCGCCCTCAAGCCGAGCACCCTTGTCATCTGCCTCATTCGCGTCATCCGCATCATCCGCATCATCCGCATCATTCGCATCGGGCATCGCCGTGCGCAGTTTGGACATGAATGCGCCCGCCGCATCAAGCACCGCGTCCACTAGAACAAGCGTCTCATCATAGGGCGCGAGCGCCGACTGGCTTGCTTCGCTGCGCACAAGCCCCGGTACTAGGTCGATCAGCGATTCGCGCACGCCGAGCGCTCGCGCACAAACGCCCGCGAGCAAGCGATTCTGGCGGGCATCCGCTGTTGCGCGCTCGACGTCAAGTTCAATGCGCCCGTTTGCGCCAAGCGCAAGCGACGCTTCGCAGGTGAAGCCTTCGGCGCGCAACATGCCCGCGCTTGGCCAGATCGCGCAAGCTACGCCGACGCCGCGACCAAATGCAAGCGTCTTTCGCTTCTCGTGCCAGCCGATGCGATCGCGGACAGCCTCAAGGCAAGCGATCATCTCCGAGCCTTCCACATGCCTGCCGAGCGGTGTCACATCGCCGCCCCGATTGGCTTGTTGCAGGCGATAGTCCAAGGGGTCGATACCAAGTGCTTCGGCGGCTCGGTCCATCTGATCCTCAATCGCCCACAGCAGCTGCGGGGTGCCGAGTGAAGGATACAGTCCGCCTGCCATGGTGTTGCTATAGGCAACTTGCCAATTACACCGCGCCGAGTGGACGCGATAGAGGCCAGCGGCGACTTGCCGACCCGCAATCAGATACGCAGGCGCGAGGCCTGCATAGCCGCCAGCATCCACCAGCACGGAAACCGAGCGCGCCAGGATATTGCCCTCGCTATCGAGCGATTGACGCAGTTCAATGCGCTGCGCGCAATCCAAGCGGCTTGTGATGATGTCTTCATGCGTCGTCAGCATGATCTTGACGGGCTGATTGGTCGCCATTGACAGCGCCGCCGCAATAGCTGCATGTTCCGGACAATAGGCGCTCGCACTTGGCGTTGCGCCCACGCAAAGCGGCATGATGTGAATCTGCGAGCGATCAAGCCGCAGCACTTCCGCAAGCTCCCAACGCACAACAAATGGCGCTTGCGAGACTGTCCAGACACGCAATGTCTCGCTTGCGGCGTCAAAGTGCGCGACGGTGCCGCCTCGCTCCAAGCGGGCTGGCAGAAGTGCATGTGCCGCGTAGCGGCCTTCAATGGTCATCGTCGCGCGCGCTTCTGCCGCATCCACATCGCCAAGGTCGCGGTTGAATTTGAGCGCAAGATTTTTACCGAGCACGCCGCCCGGCCCGGCGTTGATCTGCGGGAAGTGCCGTTTCAAAGTACGCTCAGACGACTCCGCAGAAGCGAGCGATGCGTAGTACACATCAATATCGGCAAGCGCCGCCTGCGCCGTGCTGGCATCAACCGCTGCCACCGCTGCGATTTCTTCACCGTAAAAGCGCACCTTGCCGTCAGCCAGGACACGACGGTCCGAATAGCGCGGCATGTGTACATATTTGAGGCTGGCGAGATCGCGACTAGTGAGCACCGCGCGCACGCCTTCCCGCGCCGCCGCCTTGGCCGTGTCAATGGACAAGATGCTGGCGTGTGCGCATGGTGCGCGCAAAATCGCGCCATGCAGCATGTCGGGCAGCGCAATGTCGTCGGCATAGCGCGCCTCGCCGCGCACCTTGGCCTCGCGGCTTATGCGTTCTTGTGTGTCCTCGTTACGCAGTGTGTCCTCGTTACGCATCATGTCGTTATGCATTATGTTACTGCGCGTCCTCAAGCGTCATAGCGTTCAATTTGATGGAGCACTAGGTTTGATAAAATGACAGTATAGATATCTAAATAATATAGTTATAAATATGCAGGAACAGAATCGACCCTCGAACGATGAATGGCGAAAGCTACTTCCAACGGAAGAGGAATGGGATGAGCGTCTTCGTGAAACACACTATGTCGATGATGAGACAGGAGAGGTACTTGGTCCGAAACCAAGGCTATCTCAAGTGCTTTGTAAGATGGGTATTGATTGGGATAGACCGTCTGACATGACTGTCTGGGATTATGCCAATGAGCTATTTGATGTGATGGAAGCAGAACGCAGACACGAGCGAGAAGCAGAGCAAGACCGCTGACATGTTTGCGCTCGATACAAATTTGTTAATGTATCCAGGCCCAAGACGACTATTATCCGGCATTGCATTAGATACTGATCAATCAGTCGGTGTTCTACCTGTTGTACAGCAAGAGATGGTGGATAACCGAAAAATTGCGATAGCAGAAACCCGTCGCTGGAAAAATAAAATCCGTCGAGCAGGCGTGACATCTATCATTGACGAAGACCTCGTTATTGAAATGATTCAGCCTGTTGTCAAAGACTGGTTTCAAAATGTATTTTTTGAATACGCTCAACGCTGTGGGTCGTTCGAGGTTTGATGAAGAACACATGGGATTGAATACTTTGATATCAAAACTCAAGGCACGGTTAGATACCGATGAAACGTTCCAAGATACTTTTGAGCAGGCAATTCAAAAGCACATAAAAATTCGACGACAAGTGATGGAAATTGAACATGCCCTAGTTCAGCGTGTGAACAAGCAAATTCTTCCATATGAACAATCGCTCACACATGATCTTCAACAGACAAACACAGCATTGGGAAAAAGTTGACGTCTCACAGGCCGGATAACTCCGCCACCCCCACGCCCAATCGCGCTAAGAATCCCTTTCAATTTGCGTGCGCTCTGAGAACGCTTCAACAACCTCGACCACAGCCTCAAACGCCCCGCATGCGCACAGGTTGCCGCGCAATCCACGCTGGATGTCTTGACGTGTGAGCGGCGCTTTGCTCGACAAGAGCGCCACCGCCGCCATGATCATGCCGGGCGTACAAAAGCCGCAGGCGATCGCGCCTTTGTCGAGGAACGCCTGCTGCAACGGATGCAGCTGACCGCCCTTGGAAAGCCCTTCGATTGTGACCACGCGCCGCCCTTGACACGCGCCGAGCATCACAAGGCACGCGCACACGGGCGCATCGTCAAGCAGCACCGTGCAAGCACCGCATTCGCCGGTTTCGCAGCCGCGCTTGCTGCCTGTGAGATGAAGCTGGTCGCGCAGCACATCGAGCAGGCTGCATTGACCTCGCGCTTCGATTCGAAACGGAGTGCCGTTGATCTCAAGCTCAAACTCGCCGGGCATGATCACGCACGTCCTTCATTCGCTGTCATTCAATGGGTTCCATGAAATGGCACAGGCAATCTTGGCGGATGCTCTCGTGGTTCGTTGTGAACATGGAGAACGTCGTATCGCGGCTGAGCCGCACTGTCTTGCCGTCCACGTCAAAAAACCCGTCAAAATCGAGCTCGCCCTGCCTTCCGGTGATAGAGAGCGGCGGCAAGCCATCTTCGCCTGCGGTCTCCTGAGCGAGCCAAGCGAACGGCGTGCCTTGCTCGATGCGCTCGAAATTTCGCGCCTCAAGTTCAGAGCGAATCCGAATATCCGCACATTTGGAAGCAGACTCACCGATAAACGCAAAGCTTCGATTGCGCGAAATTTCCACTCTCGCAAGCGTGCGAAACAGCGCAACGCCGCTGCCATCGTCAACTTCAACGGCATCAAGGGAGTCGATTTCAAGCAGCGTGCGCAGCAGCTTGGCAGCGCGCACGACTGCGGCGCGATCGCCAGCCTGGCCAGCCTCAAGCGTCACGGCAGGACAGAACTCGGCAAATGCCGCTGTTTGGATGCTCTCGGGATGGTCAACATGGACAGCGACCGGTGAAAACAAGGACGCCACGCGAAGCGTGTACCAGTCAAGCCTTGCCACGCACACATGAAGCGGATTGACGCCACTATTGTTATGTATGTCAATCGCGGCGAAACAGCCATCGCACGCCATGCGCCGCGTGACTTCGCGAGCGGCCACTGCGAGCGGATGGTCAAGTGCTGCGCTCGCAGCGCCATGCCAGACGCGATTGAAGTCGGGCTGATCGTCAAGGTGTCGAAGCGCGTGCGCAGCCGCCCGTGGATTGCCGATCAAAAGACGCAGGCTACGACGAGGCGCCGCCTCGCCGAGCGTCCGCAGCACGCTACGCACGGCATCCCAGCCGCCTACTTCATCACCGTGCACGAGCACCGATACGAACAATGGCGGCTCGCGACGCCCGCGGATTTCAATCAGCGTCGGCCCCGATAATGACGCACCGAGGGCCTCAGCCGACAAGTCAAGAAACCCGCTCGGCAAGGAGTACAACACAGCAAGCCTATCCGTCATGCGCGGCCTTTAGATGCGCCATTGATACACAGGCGCGCCTTCCGTCTGCCGATCAAGATAGGCGAGCACGAGGCGCTCGTAATGATCGCCGTGCTTGGCGAGCCATGCACGCATGAAATGAGCACCTGTCTGTGCCAATTCCACGCGCCGCGCTACGATATGGAGGAACTCCTGCACTTCTGATTCAGGGATGTTCTGGCTCAAGAGCCCAAGGCGAGCGCGTGGCAATAGCTCACGCAGTATCAGGTCCTTGAGATGCGCTCCCTCACCACCGCGCCAATGCACCTCGGCATCTATGCCGTGTCGCGCGGCGCGGTAGAAATTCCGCTTCGCCGCCGCAAATGGAATTTCGTCACGCAACGCCTCGATTTCCTCGGCAAAGTTCAAGACGAGGCCGTAGAAGAACGCGGCGTTCGCGATGTTGTCGATCAAACTCGGCCCGGCGGGAATGACTCGGTGCTCTAGGCGCAGGTGCGGCGTGCCATCATAGTCGAAGCCAACGAGCGGTCGATTCCAGCGCCAGATCGTGCCGTTGTGCAGGCGCAGGTGCGCAAAGCGACTCGGCGCGGCGTCGTCAACCTGAGGGATCAAGGGCTGATACGCCGCTAAATTCTCCTCGAATACCTCAAATAAGGACTGCTGCACATAGCCTGAGCCAAAGGTCACATGCTTGAATCCGTCCGCGCCGACATCCACCGATTGCTCGAACACAGGGATGCGCGTCTCCATCCACAACTGCTTGCCAAGGAACATGGGCGAGTTGGTGGCGGCGCCGACGCACGCCGCCGAAGCCAAGAGCGACGCATTGTAGAGCGCCGCGGCGTGTTCCGGCTGCACTTGCAGATGCACCTGAAACGAGGTCGCCGCAGCTTCAAGCAGCACGTTCGGATGCGTGCGCTGCAAGCGCGTCAAGCCGCTGATGTCTATTTGAAAAGGCGCGCCGCCGCGCCGCTCAAGCACTTGCTCGTTGAGCGCGGCGAATCGCGTCATGCCAGACATATTGCCTGTGTGCAGATCATCCACGCTGATCGTCGGCAATATGCCGATCTGTAGCAAATGGACATCAATCATGCGCGCGCAGTTCACGCACTTCGTCCAGGTCGCTCGCAGCTCATCGTGCAGCCGCGAGAAGCTCTTGCCTTGCAAGCTCGTCGGCGAGCCGTTGATCTCAACGTTGAATTTAGCGAGTTCCGGCACCACAAGGCCGTGCTTGAGCCGCTCTAGGAACACAGCGTTGTCAGGATGCGCCCTACCCTCGCCATCGACGAGCCATGCTTCGAGTTCGAATCCGGCGACATGCTCGCGCTGACTCAAGCCGCGGTTCTCGAAGAGATAACGGAGCAATGCCGTTTCCTCACGCAAGCGCTCAGCAAACATCGCGAAATCCGCTTCGGCAAAGCTGCGCGTCCGTATTTCCTCGCCCACAGGGAACTGACCGCATGAAGAAACGAGGCGCATTATCCGCTATGTACAATGCCCAGAACAGTTTTATTTACGGGAGTGTTCCATCATGTTTCGCCTGGCCGCCTGCCTGTCCATTGGCTTCTTATGTGTCGCGCTGACCGCTGGTGCATCCGAACATCATGCGCCGCTCGTGCGCTGGGGGCAGGAAGACACGCTCGGTGCTGCGAATCTCTTAAGCGCCGAGAAAGTCGTCGCCGCCGCTCGTCTCATCAAACTCGGCAAGACCTATGCGCTCGGTGTCGAGACAGGCCCCGACACGCCCGCCTACCCGCCTCGCGACTACAAGCTGGTCGTCACACAGAACGCCGACGGCACCGGCACACCGTTCGGCATTAACAACGCTACCGCCAACGACGACCTCTTGCTGACCTGGCTCGGCGTCGGCAGTCAGCTCGACGGGCTTGGCCATATGGGCTCTGATCATATCTACTACAACAATCTGCACGCTTCGGAATTTGTCAGCCCCACGGGCCTCAGCAAGCTCGGCACGCACGAAATTCCGCCGATCGTGACGCGCGGCGTGCTGCTCGACATGGCGCGCTACTTCGGCATGCCTCGACTCGAAGCTGGGCAGGTGTTCAACTCAGCAGAGATCAAGGCAGCCGCCGAATCGCAAGGCATTCACATCGGCACGGGCGATGTCGTGCTGTTTCATAC
The DNA here is from genome assembly GCA_028283025.1 of Pseudomonadales bacterium. Classification (GTDB taxonomy): domain Bacteria; phylum Pseudomonadota; class Gammaproteobacteria; order Pseudomonadales; family Azotimanducaceae; genus Azotimanducus. Next base: position 14,930 of record JAPYNO010000113.1, read on the forward strand.
CGGCTGGCAAGCGCTCGCCAAGACCGACCCCGAAGCCTTCATGGCTGGCATGCCGGGCATTGGCGAGGAAGGCGCCCACTATCTCGCCGGGCTTGATGTGGTCGCCATCGGCGCGGACACCTGGGGGCTCGAAGTCTTCCCGTCGGAAAACCCAGAGCGCGCCTTTCCGGTGCATGTGGACTTGCTCAAGCACCACGGCGTCTACATTCTTGAGAATATGGCGACCTCACAGCTCGCCGCCGATGAAGGCTGGGAATTTCTGTTCGTCCTCGGTCAGCCGCGCTTCGTCGGCGCGGTTCAAGTCGTGATCAACCCGATTGCGATTCGCTGATCTCGGCCTCAGTGGCGGCGATGCGGCTTTTCAGCCAGCCAGTCTCGCTGTAATTGCTGCCTTCTGCAAAGGCGCGCGTCAGGAGTTGATTGAGGGCTTCGAGCCGCACGCCAAGAAGCCCGCGGTGCGCCGGCGCCGCCGCCAGCCCGATCTCGACAAAATGCAGCGCCGCCTCAAACAACCCGGATTCAAGATGCCGCTGCGCCGCGGATTCAAAGACAGCCGCGCCGCCGCCGAGTTCGCTGAGCTCCGCGTAAAGCTCGCGCACCTGCAAAGGATAGAGCTCAGTCGTTGACTCGAAGTGAAACCAAGTGCTGTAGTGCTCCCAGATGCTGCGAACATTCCACGACACCTTGCCGTGACCTTGGCTCAAAGCAAGCTCTGGCGGCAGCTTGATAGTGCGCATGAGCGTCCACAGGGAGTCACCCCGATTCATGCCGGCGATCGTGGCGTCGTGGATATAGCGCGTCGCATCGCGCATTCTGCGCATATCGTGCGCGATTGCTTGACTGCCTTTGATCTCGTCAAAGTGGCTCGGCAGCACCATCTCAGGTTCGAGCGCGATCAGTCGGTCGAGTGAGCGCACATAGGCGAGCGGATCGCGGAACTTTTCGCCGCGCAGCGTGAAGAGATTCGGCACCATCGGAAAGAGCGGCCCGAAGAAATCGCCGCTGAAGAGTAGCTGTTGCTCTGGCAGCCAGAGGACGAGATTATCATCGCCTTCAGCGCCCGCAGTGCCCATGATCTCGAAGGACACGCCGCCAATCTCAAGCGACAAGACTTCGCCTTCGCGGACTTCGATATCGGGCGTGACGCCGCCATAGACTGCGTGCCAAGCCCGGTATCAAAAAGCACATTTCCGGCCTCTGTGCGGATGAGAAACGTGTTGCCGACGCCGGAGGCGCGAAATACCCCATTCGCCACTTCATCAACTGCTACGTCAATGTGCTGCAGGCCAGCGACGGTCTTGACTTCGGCGCGCTCGTCAATGTCAGTTTGCGACGCCACATAAGCGCTCGCAAGCGCGCCCGTAAATTCGGCGCGCCGCTCGTCCACCACACGCCCCAAGTCAGATTGGCCGAGCCAAAACCCAGCAACAACACCAGCGAAGACAGCGACTAAGATAAGTAACAGCCAAACGACAATTCTGAGCATCATTCCGCCTGTCGAGATCCGCCTGTCAAGAACGATTGCCACTATCTTGCCACACAATACATCGCGAACATCGCGACTTTTGCGCATCTGCGCTATAATGCGCGCCAATTCATGGTGGATGGTGGCACTCAATACATGGTCGCCGCTGATTTTGGACACACCTGTTCAGAACCGCCAGTTTGAACCATTTGTCAGCTTGGAAACACATTCGCCAAGCGCTCAGGAAAACGATATTCAGAATGTGAGTGGCATCTTCTGTGATGATGCCAAGCTCTCATGTTCCTGCACCAAGATGCAGAGATACGATGCAAAGAGAAGATAGGAACAGCACGCAGATGTTGCAACTCTTGATGTGCCTGCTATGCTCATTGACGGGTCGAAAAACCCATCCACTCCCCCGCTCAGCCCATTGGCAACCATGCCTTGATGGGCGCATCTTTCCTACGCGCCATGCGAATGACCAGCCCAAGCGCAGCAGCATTCACACAACTATGCGTACAACGCAAAAGAGGCTGAATTCATATGAAACGTATGTTAATCAACGCAACCCAAGCCGAAGAGGTGCGGGTCGCGCTCGTCGATGGTCAACAGCTCTACGATCTTGACATAGAGTCAAAGCAGCGAGACCGTCTCAAAGACAACATCTACAAAGGGCGCGTCGCCCGCATTGAGCCGAGCCTGCAGGCCGCTTTCGTCGAAATCGGCGAAGGCCGGCAAGCATTCCTACCGCTGAAAGCCATCGCGCCGCAGTATATGAAGCCGGCCGACCTAGAAGTCGATCAGGAGAAGCGAAATATCAATTCGATTCTCGAAACGGGTCAGCAAATCATCGTCCAAGTTGAGAAGGAGGCGCGCGACAGCAAAGGGGCTGCTGTCACAAGCTATGTGTCAGTGGCAGGCCGCTATGTCGTGCTCATGCCGAACAATCCGCGCGGCGGCGGCATTTCACGCCGCATTGAAGGCGAAGAGCGCGATGTCACGCGCGAGCTTTTAAGTCAGCTTGATTTGCCGAATGGCATGGGCATCATCATTCGCACCGGCGGCGTCGGGCGCAGCGTGGAGGAATTGCAATGGGATCTCGATCACTTGCTGAGGCTCTGGAAGTCGATCAGTAGCGCCGCCGAAAGCTGTGATGCACCAGCGCTGCTGTTTCGCGACAGCGACCTGATGAGCCGGGCAATCCGCGATTACCTGAGCCGTGATATTGGGGAGATCCTCATCGACGATGAAGACGCATTCAATACGGCACGCGACTTTGTCGCGCAATATAGCCCCGGTCTCGTACAGAAGGTCAAGCATTATGATCAGAAGGTGCCGCTGTTCACATCCTTTCAGATCGAGAGCCAGATCGAATCCGCCTATCGCCACCGCGTATCGCTGCCCTCGGGCGGCAGCGTCATCATTGAACGCACCGAAGCACTCGTCGCAATCGATGTCAACTCGGGAAGATCAACCTCAGGCGCAGATATTGAAGAAACAGCGCTCAACACAAATCTTGAAGCGGTAGTCGAAATCGCTCGCCAATTGCGACTGCGAGATATCGGCGGATTGGTGGTGCTTGATCTGATTGATATGGGCCCCATGCGCAACCGCAGGCAGGTCGAGCAAGCCATGGAAGAAGCCCTCGAACAGGATCGTGCGCGAACGCAAGTGCAGCGCATTTCGCGCTTTGGCCTGCTTGAAATGACGCGAGAGCGCCTCGGCGCGTCTTTGGAAGAAACGAGCACGCAACTCTGCCCGCGCTGCTCTGGCCAAGGCCGTATCCGTGATGTGCCATCGACTGCGCTTTCGATCCTGCGCCTTTCTGAAGAAGAAGCATTGAAGCGCGAAAGCAGCGTCGTGCGCGCAAGAGTGCCAATTGAGGTGGCGTCCTTCCTGTTGAACGAAAAGCGCAGCGATCTTGCTGAAATCGAACAGCGCACGAGCACCCATCTCGTGATCGTGCCAACTTCGCACTTCGATACCCCGCACTTTGAAATTGAGCGTATTCGCGAATCAGACACGCTTAAGGAGAGCGATATCCTGAGCTATCAGTTGATGGAGCCACCACCCCCACCGCCAACGCCCGGCAGCGCCACCCGGCGCGAACGACGCCCTGCCGAACCAGCCGTTGTGGCAGTGCAGAGGTCTCCAAGCCCGCCACCAGCAAAGCCAGCGAAAGAGGAAAAACGCCCCACGCCAGGTATTTTTTCTACCATTCGTGAGAGCTTGAGTTCCATGTTTGCCAGCCCAGAGGATGAGAAGCCAGCACCACCTGAGCCAAAGGTGAAGCAGAAGCGCTCATCAGGCAAGCAGCAACGCAGCGGTCAGACAGCGCGCAAGGCAAGCGCTGATGGCGGCAAATCGCAGGCGAAATCCCGCAATCAGCGGCAGCGGAGCAAAACCAAGCCTGAAGCAAGAAGCGAAACCCGTGAGAAAGCTGCTCACGCGAAAAAGCCTCGGCAGGCAAAGGCGAAACCAAAATCCGCAACAGTGGATGAGAAGCCCCAGAAAACTGAAGCGAAAGCTGAAAAGAATGAGACGACCGCAATAGCCGAAGAACGTTTCACGCCACCGGCCGAAGGCGAAACAAAACGTAAGCTTAAGCGCGCGAAGTCTGCGCCGCAAGAGAAGAAGGCCGAGTCAAAAGCCAAGCAGCCGCAGCCTACTCGCGATAAGGTTTCAGCTTCTTCGATGGAGTCCGTCGCATCGATGGAGTCCGTGAAGACTGCTGAGAATGCCACAGGCCCGGCGAATGAAGCAAAGCCGACACGAGCGAGGCCACAGAAACGTCCTGACGTGAAAATCTCAGAGATTCCTGCCGCTTTCGAGGTGGAAACCACGGATATCGCTGCCCCCGATACGCCTGCGCCCGAATCCGCGCCTGCCCGCAAAAGCCCGGCTCGTGCGCCCGTGCGCCCAGCAAACGACCCGAGGGCATCGGCGAAGCGCAGCGAAGCGCTTGAATTTGACATTGAGGAAGCTTAATCAAGGCGCGGATCAGGCAATTTTCTGCGGCGCACTCGTGACCCCGACCACCCCAGATGCCCTTGATGTCAAGCGGAGTGCGTTGCGCGCATCAAGCGCTTGAGTTTTATCGCTCACTGACACACTATGATTCTTTTCCCTCTACCTTTCTTTCATAAGGATTCAGCATAATGCAGATCACTGACAAAGTCGCGTTGATTACCGGCGGCGCTTCGGGGCTTGGCAAAGCCACTGCTCGAACCATTCTCGATGCCGGTGGCCGCGTCGCCTTGGTTGATCTCAATGGCGACCTCGCCAATCAAGCCGCCAAGGAATTTGGCGATTCCGCAATTGCGTTTGCCGCCGATGTGCGCGACGAAGCCGCCGTGCAAGCCGCTGTCGATGGCACCGTCCAAGCTTTTGGCGGCGTGCATATCAACGTCAATTGCGCAGGATTAGGCACAGCGTCCCGCACAGTGGGCCGTGACGGCCCTATGCCGCTGGAAAATTTCGAGTTTGTCGTCGGCATCAATTTGATCGGCACCTTCAATAGCTTGCGGCTGTGCGCCGCGGCCATGGCCAATAACGATCCGATCGGCGAAGATGAAGAACGTGGTGTCATCATCAATACCGCGTCGGTGGCTGCATTCGACGGCCAAATTGGACAGGCCGCATACAGTGCGAGCAAAGGCGGCGTTGTCGGCATGACCTTGCCAATTGCGCGAGACCTTGGCCGCATCGGTGTGCGCGTGTGCACCATTGCACCCGGCATCTTTGAAACGCCGCTGATGCTCGGCGCGCCCGACCGCGTGAAACAGCCACTCATTGAAGCAGTTCAATTCCCGCACAGGCTCGGCGAACCGCCAGAATTTGGCCTCATGTGCCGGCAGATCATCGAGAATCCGTATTTGAATGGCGAAACCATCCGCTTGGACGGCGCCATTCGCATGGCACCCAAATAGACTCAAGCCTAGTCAAACGCGCGCCGGGCCGCCTCTAGCTCCTGCGGCGTGTCAACCCCCGCTGGCACGTCAACTGGCGGCTCGAAGACATGCAGGCTGCGGCCGTTTTCAAGCAGCCGCAGCTGCTCAAGCGCCTCGACTTCTTCCAAGTCGCTTGGCGGCAGCGATACATAGTCTTGCAGTGCTTCGACGCGGTAGCCATATATGCCAATGTGCCTGAAATAACCGAAGTCCGAAGGCAAGGGATTGCGCGCATAGGGCAAGGGCGAGCGCGAAAAATACAGCGCTTGCCCTGCGCGGCTCGCAACTACCTTGACAATGTTCGGGTTGTGAAGCTCGGAATCATCATCAATGCGCTGCATCAAGGTGGCGCGTTCAAGCACGCGCTCATCCATCTTGCGAGCAAGCATGGCGATGACCTCGCCTGGCATGAGCGGCTCATCGCCTTGAACGTTGATGACGATCTCTTGCGCCGCAAGGCCAAGACGGGTTGCGGCTTCAAGCACTCGGTCGCTTCCGGACTTGTGCTCAGAAGACGTGAGCATGGCCTCGATATCATGTTCGCAGCAGGCATCGAGAATGCGCGCATCGTCACAGGCCACGAGCACGCGAGCTGCATGAGCACGCTTGGCGGCTTGGGCGACACGGCACACCATAGGCACACCCGCAATGTCGGCGAGCGCTTTTGCTGGCAAGCGCGTTGAGCCGTAACGCGCAGGAATGATGACTGTGAAGCGAGCCATCTACGTATTGCTTAGCTGCGCAGGCAACTCGGCCGCGATACGAACCGAATCGAGCCCGGCCGTTTTGGCCGCATCAAGAACGCGCACCACAGCCCCATGGCTAGCGGACTTATCGGCTTCTAACACGACAGTGACAGCTTCTTCAGTTTCAGAGAGTCGCGTTGCGAGGTACGCAAAGGTCACGGCCTCTCCCGATACGAAGTATCGGTCATCAGCGTCCACCACAATGCGGATTTCAGCGCTGCCGGATTCGACCTCGCTCGCCGTGCCCGCACTTGGCAGTTCAAGCTCGAAAGCAAGCTCCGGGACGAAGCGAGCACTGACCATGAAGAAAATGAGCAGCAGCAGTACGACATCGACCAAGGCGGTCAATTCGATGCGCACGGGGAAGCGGCGATGCCTGGCGCGCACATTCATGCGCTCGCCGCCTGTCGCTGCCTCACCAACGCCCGAGCCGCTGATTCGATGTCCACCGACAGGCGCAGCACGCGGCGATCAAAGTGTCCGACACACAGCAGGCTTGGGATGGCGACCGAGAGACCTGCCGCAGTGGTGATGAGCGCTTCCGATATGCCGCCGGCAAGCGGCGTGAGGTCAGCGCCTTGGCTTTGCATCAGCTGCGCAAAGACATCGATCATGCCAAGGACGGTGCCGAGCAGTCCGAGCAGCGGCGCGACCGCTGCAATGGACGCCAGCCAGTTCAATGAGCGCTCAAGGCGAAGCGTCGCCGCATCGAGCGCCTCACCCATACACTCGCGCATGGCGGCTTCGCCTTGCGCAGTAGCTTCGAGCACTTGGGCGAGCACACGCGCCAATTCACTGCTGCCAAGTTCGGCCTGCGCATCGCCTGCGAGCGCGTTCTGCGCGGCCAGCGCAACGCCGTTCGGCAACACCTGCGAATGCGACAAGCTATAAGCGCGTTCGATGATAATGCCAAGAGCCGCCACCGAGCAGAGGCCGATAGGCCACATCAAGACGCCCCCTGAGGTCAATGTTTCGAGCACGTTCACATCCCGCCTGTGTAGCGTAGAGTATAGGGAACTGGCTTTGAATTGTATGCATCGAATACTTCCCTCTGAACTTCAGTCGGCTCATAGCGATGCCTCCTGCGTGTAGGCAATTTGATCAGCACCGTAGCGCGTGCGATACTTCCGGCAACCGCATCCAAAACTGCCTTATGAACACTATCTCCATCCTTGTCGGCACTCAGTCAGACGGATGCACGTTTGAACTTGAGCCGCACAGCCGCGAGGTCGTTGACCCTAGAGGCACTCCTCCCGACACGCCCCTCCCCGCGAGATTGCCACCAAAGTCCAGCTTCTCGACGGCGATGCGATTACCCTTCGCCTAGCCTTCAACGACTCCACCGTTGTGTGCGGGGAACGCGACCTTTCCCGCTACCGGAACAGCTAGCCTACACCCGATCTTTAATCCAGAACCTTGATAAACGAACCGGGATGCTTGGACAACGCACGCATGGGTCGCAAGCTTCACACACCAGCGAAGGGCCGAGGCGCGCTTTCGACGATTGAGGGCCGCTTCGAATCGCAAGTGCTCACAGATGATCCAGAGTTGAGCCAAGCGGAATCGAATATTCGCACCGACACCCAACACTTTGAAGAGAAGGCGCGCTCCATCATCTCAACCAATGCTTCTCCGGACATTGGCTTTGAGCGATCAATCAACCCTTATCGCGGCTGCGAACACGGCTGCATCTACTGCTATGCGCGCCCTAGCCACGCCTATCTGAATCTCTCGCCCGGCATCGATTTTGAAACCAAGCTGTTCTACAAGCCGAACGCCGCCGAGCTGCTGAGGCGCGAGCTCGGCAAACGCGACTATGTGCCACAGCCCATCGCACTCGGCACTAACACCGACCCTTATCAACCTATTGAGCGCGAGCTCAAGATCACGCGCTCTCTACTCGAAGTCTTCAACGACACCAGCCATCCCTGCACCATCGTCACCAAGGGGACGCTCATTGAACGAGATCTTGACTTGCTCGCCGAGCTCGCAAGCCGACGACTCGTGCTGGTGATGATCAGCGTGACGACGCTCGACAATGACCTGAAACGCAGCCTCGAGCCACGCACGCCTGCGGGCGCGAGGCGCATCGAGTGCATTCGTCGTTTATGTGAAGCGGGCGTTGAGACCGGCGTATTAACCGCGCCGGTCATCCCTCGTGTGAACGATTCTGAGATAGAGCGCATTCTGGAAACAGCGCGAGATGCGGGCGCGGTGCGTGCGGGCTACGTGCTGATTCGCCTGCCGCACGAAGTCGAACCGCTCTTCAAGGAGTGGCTCGAAGCACACCTCCCTGAGCGCGCCGCGCATGTGCTCGCCCTCATTCGAGATTGCCACGGCGGACAGGCCTATGATGCGCGGTTCGGCAAGCGCATGCGCGGGCAAGGTGCCGTCGCTGAACTCATCGCCAAACGCTTTGCAGTCGCAAGGCGACGGCTTGGGTTTCGAGCCACGCGCAGCGAGCTTGACGTGTCACACTTTTGCAAGCCGCGTGTGGCGGGTCAGCTAGAGATGTTCTGATCAAGTCCAAGGATGGACTTGATCAGAACATGCCGATGCGTTTTGGCGGAGTATGCGCTTAAGGCATTACACTATCCGGTATGACTGAATTTTTCAGTGCGCCTATACTCAATGGGGAGGAAAATTCCGATATATTTCTGAGCCCGCACACATTGTATTTCGACCGTGAAATCACGATAATGGCCAAAAGTGTCCGCGATTCAACCTAGGGCAGAACACCATGAAAAGGTTGAAACCCGAGAGGAGATGCAATGCACTCAAAAGAGCCTGAAAAGAAGAATGATTGGCGCAAGCTGTTGATGACGGATGAAGAATATGAAAAATACATGCATGCCAATTTTGTGATTGACCCTGATGACGGAGACATACTTGCTAGAAGGCTATCGCCACGCGAACAAGCCTTGTTAAATGGTATTGACTGGTATGCAGGGTTAGAGGATTACACAGACTTCGATGAAGATTGTGTCATGGAAGTACCAGAATCGATGCTTGTAAAACGGGAAGATGATGATGGCATTTGCCGTTGATACGAATCTTCTTGTATATCCGACCTCGAGGAGGTTGTTGCATGGTGTTGCGCTTGAATGTCAGGAACAATTAGTTATTCTTCCTGAAGTTGAAAAAGAACTCATGGAAAGAGACAACTTGTTAGACGCAGAGGTGTCTCGATGGGGAAGGAGAAACGGAACACCTTTTCGCAAACTCAAAGAAACAGAGCAAGTTGCTTTAAGGAAGAGCTTGAATAAAGCAATTAATATCTGGTGGAATGAATTCAAAAAGAATCCAATAATTGAAGTGCCTCAATGGACAGAGCGAGATGTGATTGACAGTAGCCATATTGCAGAATCTATTCCCTCTCATGTATTTAACGAAAAGAAACCAACGAATTTGGGTGCAGGAGATCGTTTAATCGTTAGTCAAGCAATTCATTGTGATGTTGAGTTGATTGGTTCAAACAATCTAAGAACAATAGACCATCTTGGATTGAATCGTTGGCTTATAGATCATGGATGGAATCGTAAACTCATTCATAACGCAAGCGACGCATTGGAAGCACTTGAACATACACATCAAAAGGATGTGTATGAATGGATTATTGCGCATGGGATGAAGAATGTGTATGAAGATGAACAAATGAGTCGCGATGAATTCTCAAAAACACTTAAGGTACTGGCAAGTGCAGGGTTTCGTGAATCTTTCAAGAACACAACCTCTGTGGCCAATGACGAAACATTTAGAACTATCATTTTCAACGTGCGGAATCAGTTTGATGATGATCCTAAATTTATTGAAAGGGTTCGCGATGTGATAATAAGAGATAGGGAGAATAGAGAGAAAGCATTGAAGAGCGAACTGCGCCTCAGTGAGCTTGTAAATCAACACGTCATGTTGCATGAACAGGATGGGAACTATCGGTAATGTGTGTGGCACTTGCCGATAGTTATGAGAATTATCGTTTCCGAGAAACCACATCGGTCAGATCGGAAGCAGCGTCATACATCCTTAGCACAAGCAGGTGGAGTATCCATTCGGATGGGTGAAGACCTAAGGGCTGCTAGGGAAGCTTCAATTGCCATTGCAAGCCGTTCTAGGAATAGTGGACAATGCGCACTCACTGATGGGCAGAGAGCTCAAGCAAGCAAGGCATGCCACGGGAAGAACAAATCGAAATGGAAGGGCGGGTCGTCGAGACGCTGCCCAACACCATGTTTCGAGTGGAACTTGACGCCGGGCATGTGGTCACGGCGCATATCAGCGGCAAGATGCGCAAAAACTACATTCGCATCCTCAAAGGCGACAAGGTGCGCGTTGAGCTGACGCCTTATGATCTCAGCAAAGGGCGAATCACCTACCGCGAACGCTAGCCCACCTTTTCGACTTCACGCGCTTTTGGACGGCTTGCGGCTGCGGGCGATTCCGCACTCACCGCAAGATCGCCATCCACCACGCGCACCTTCGCGGTGCCGCCTTTTTGCGAGAGATTGCCAAAGAGAATGTCCTCGGCAAGCGGGCGCTTGATCTTCTCTTGAATGAGCCGGTGAATTGGCCTCGCGCCCATCTTGTCGTCATAGCCTTCTTGCACAAGCCAGTCAATCGACGCATCGTCAACATCAAGCTGTACCTTCTTGGCGTCAAGCTGCGCTTGCAATTCGGTCAGGAACTTATCGACGACAGTGCGCACGACTTCCGGCACCAGCTTGTTGAACTGAATGATGGCGTCGAGTCGATTGCGGAACTCCGGCGTAAACAGCTTCTTGAGTGCCTCACCGCCATCGCTCGAATGATCCTGCTCGACAAATCCGACCGAACTGCGGCTCATCGCCTGCGCACCCGCGTTAGTCGTCATGATCACCACGACATTGCGAAAATCGGCTTTGCGCCCGTTATTGTCGGTCAGCGTGCCGTGATCCATCACTTGCAAGAGCAGGTTGAACACCTCCGGATGCGCCTTTTCGATCTCATCGAGCAGCACCACCGAATGCGGATGCTTGGTGACGGCATCGGTGAGCTGTCCGCCTTGGTCATAGCCAACATAGCCGGGCGGCGCACCAATCAGCCTCGATGCCGTGTGGCGCTCCATATACTCGGACATGTCGAAGCGCAGCAACTCAACACCCATGATAAGCGCAAGCTGCCGGCAGACTTCAGTCTTGCCAACGCCCGTCGGGCCGGCGAAGAGAAAGCTGCCGATTGGCGTTTGATCGACTTTCAGCCCAGCGCGCGACAGCTTGATTGCCGATGCCAGCGTCTTGATCGCTTCGTTCTGACCGAACACCACCAGCTTGAGTTGGCTTTCGAGGTCGCGCAGCGCCTCACGATCTGAAGTTGACACCTGATGCGACGGAATGCGGGCAATCTTGGCAACCACAGACTCGACCTCGCCCGCGCCAATGGTTTTCTTGCGCCGCGCCTGCGGCAACAACTGCTGCGCTGCGCCCGCCTCGTCAATGACATCGATGGCCTTGTCTGGCAGGAATCGGTCGGTGATATAGCGCGCCGATAATTCAGAAGCGCTGCGCAGCGCCTTGTCGGTGTAGCGTAGCGCATAGTGATCTTCAAAGCGCGATTTGAGGCCCTTGAGGATTCGGTAGGTGCTTTCGACATCCGGCTCTTCCACGTCGATCTTCTGAAAGCGCCGCGAAAGCGCGCGGTCCTTGTCGAAAATACCGCGGTACTCCTGATAGGTGGTCGAGCCCATGCACTTGATGTCGCCGGCGGCGAGCGCTGGCTTCAAGAGGTTCGACGCATCCATGACAGTGCCTGATGCCGAGCCAGCACCGATGATGGTGTGAATTTCGTCAATGAAGAGAATGACGTCATCTTCGCCGGAAAGCTCGTTGATCACAGCTTTGAAGCGCTTCTCAAAATCACCGCGGTAGCGCGTGCCAGCGATTAAGCTGCCAAGATCGAGCGTGTACACCGTGCTTGACGCCACCACTTCGGGCACTTCGCCGTCCACAATGCGCTTGGCAAGCCCTTCAGCGATGGCGGTCTTGCCAACGCCGGACTCGCCCACGAGCAAAGGATTATTCTTGCGCCGCCGACTCAGCACCTGCACAACGCGCTCAAGCTCGTGCTCGCGGCCAATCAAGGGGTCAATCTTCCCGCACTGCGCAAGTTCATTCAGGTTGCTGGCAAAGCGTTCAAGCGCGGACTTGCCCTCACTGGCATCCCCTTCAGCCTGCGCGCCTGCGGACGCTGCGCCTGCCGCCTCTTCCGGGACGCCTTCTTCGCCGCCGGCCTTGGTGATGCCGTGCGATACATAATTGACGCAGTCGATGCGCCCAACCCCTTGCTTCTTGAGGAAATACACGGCTTGACTCTGCTGCTCACTGAAAATGGCGATCAATAGGTTGGCGCCAGTAACCTCCTTGCGCCCGGAGGTCTGCACATTGAAGACAGCGCGCTGCACCACCCGCTGAAAAGCGAGCGTCGCTTGCGTTTCGCGCGACTCATCGCCTACAGGCAGCTTTGGCGTGTTCTGCTCGATGTGTTCGGTCAAATCGCTTCGCAGCACACCCGCGTCCGCGCCGACCGCACGCAGCACATCGAGCGCACGCTGCTCATCAAGCAGCGCGAGCAGCAGGTGATCGACAGTGACATATTCATGGCGCTGCGCACGCGCTTCATGGAACATCTCATTGAGCGCTTGTTGCAGCGATTTACTCAGCATGGCGCAATTCCAAGTGCTGCTTTGCTTGATAAGAAAAGTACATTCATGGGGTTTATCTTACCTGCTTTCAATGCCAGCGGTTAATCGGCGGCTTCAACGCGCGACATCAAGGGATGATCGTGCGACTGCGCATAGTTATTAACCTGCTCAGATTTGGTTTCGGCGACATCGCGCGTGAAAATACCGACAACTGCGCTACCTTGGGTGTGCACCGCAAGCATGATCTGCGTCGCTTTCTCGCGGCCAAAGCCGAAGAAGACCTCAAGCACATGCACGACGAATTCCATCGGCGTGTAGTCGTCATTCAGCAAGACGACCTTGTAGCGTGGCGGCTTTTTGGTAGCGGGCTCCTGCTCTTCGACCTGCGCTTCACCCTCAAGTAATGTTTCCTCGTCTGGAATGTCATCCGGAGTCTGTGACAATGTCTTACGTCCACTGCGCTGTCAACTTTGATGGCATAGTATCGGCCACTACTATTGCTTGAACAAGCCCCCAACAGTTCTTCAATGTCTTTTGCCGACATCGATTCAGTTGACCAGTATCTCGCTGACCTGCAGACGCGCATCGTAACGTCATTCGCAGGATTCGAGTCGCATGAACGCTTCCGCGGCAAGCGCGGGGGGACTGTTGCGACCACCGATACGCGCACGCAACCAATGGTGCTCGAAGGCGGCAACACCTTTGACAAAGCCGCCGTCATGTATACCCGCGTGCGCGGCGAGCACCTACCAACTTCGGTCAGCGACCGCCGTCCCGACATTGCCGGGGCGCCCTTTGAAGCCGTGTCGCTATCGCTCATCACGCATCCTCGAAATCCTTTCGTGCCCACTGTGCATATGAACTTGCGCTTCTTTCTGGTCGCAACAGAGCAGCCTGTCTGGCACTTCGGCGGCGGCTATGACCTGACACCCGCCTACCCTTTCGCCGCCGATGCGATTCACTGGCACAGGCATGCGCGCGCGGCTGTTGAAGCGGTCTATCCCGGTAGCTACCAAGCCTTGAAGCAGGCGTGTGATGCCTACTTCACCATCAAGCACCGAGGGCACACGCGCGGTGTCGGCGGCATCTTCTTTGATGACTGGACACGCGGCGGATTCGCCACTTGCTTCGAGTTCATCAAGTCGATTGGCGAGCGCTTCCTGCCAGCCTACCTGCCAATCGTGCGCATTCGCCAGGGCACGCCTTGGCACGAAGAACACAAGCGCTTTCAGCGTTTGCGGCGCGGGCGCTACGCTGAATTCAATCTCGTCCTTGATCGTGGCACTCGCTACGGCCTTGAATCAGGACGCCGCACCGAGTCGGTACTCGCTTCGCTGCCGCCGCAAGCAGACTGGGCCTACGACTGGCATCCATCACAGGCATCGCACGAAGCGTTACTCGAAACCCAGTACCTTTCGCCTCAGGACTGGCTCACATGATCATGCGCCTCGTGCGCGACCCGCTACTGCATGTGTTGCTCGCAGGCGCACTCATTTACCTAATATACAGTTGGATGCAGCCTCCGTCGCCGGACAATTCGGACAATGGCGCGAATGATGTAAATAATGTGATTGTCGTTGACGAACCGGCGCTTGCTTCATTCATCGCCAAACGCACAGCTGCGACTGACATGCAAGTCGCTAGCGCACGACTACGCGCCATGGGCGAAGATGATCTCGCTGTCTTGATCAAAGACTACATCCGCGAACAAGCGCTCCTTCGAGAAGCGCTGCGGCTCGGCTTCGATAGGGACGACTATGTGATGGAGCGACGACTCGTGCAGCGCCTTGAATTTGCCCTGCTCGCGCTCGCACGCTCGCACGCTCGCGCAAGCGAAGACGATCTACGCGACTTTTATGCGCACAATCGGCAACGCTATGAAACGCCTGCGCGCATCACCTTCACGCATGTCTACCTGAACCTGAAGCAGCGCGGAGAAGCGATGCCCGAAGATGCCAAGCGCCTGCTGCACAGGCTACGCTTCGATGAGGTCGATTTTGCTGGTGCCATGCACTACGGGGAGCGTTTCCTCTACCACCGCAATTATGTGGAGCGCCCGTTTGAAGACATCGCCAGCCATTTCGGCAAAGATATGGCGAACATGCTCTTTGCGCATCCGCCGCCACTTCATGAGTGGTCGGGACCTTATGTTTCGACACACGGCACGCATCTGGTACGAGTCCGCGAACTTCAGCAGGCAAACACGCCGCTCTTTGAGGCTGTGCGCAGCGTCGTTGAACGTGACCATGCGCGCGAGCTTGAACAGCGCGCACTTGACCAGGCGGTGCATCGTATTATTGACCGCCAACCTGTTCGAATCGAGTTCACAGTGCAGGACACCAGCCATGAATAAGCAAGTATTGAGCGTGTGCGCGCTCGCTTTGCCGCTTGCTGCGATGAGCGTAGCTGACATGTCTTTGCAAGTGCCCAAGAAAAGTTTTCCAACCGAGGTCTATTGGGGCGATACACACCTGCATACGCGCAACTCCCCAGATGCCTTCTCGCTCGGCAATATGAACCTCTCGCAAGCGGACGCCTACCGATTCGCCCGCGGCCACGCGCTGCGCGCGCATAACGGCATGAAGGTGCAGCTGCGGCGCCCCTTAGACTTTCTCGTTGTCTCAGACCACGCCGAGTATCTCGGCGGCCATTTTCGCTACACCATCAACGACTCTTTGGTGATGGACACGGAAGTTGCCGCTCGCTGGCACGAGTCGCAGGCATCAGACGATCAACTTTCGATGGTGCTTGATTTTAGCGACAGCATCGATTCGACTCGCAAAGCCGAGATTCCTGTGTTCCCGAAGACGGTGCAGCAAGAGATTTGGCGCGAAGTGGCGCAGACCTCAGACGAATATGACGCGCCCGGCGAGTTCACGACGTTGACCGGCTATGAGTGGACAGCGATGCGCGACGGCAACAATCTGCACCGCGTCGTGGTGTTCGCGGACGATCTATCCAAGACCGGTCAGGTCGCCCCCTTCTCCGGGCAAGACAGCGTCGATGCGCGCGATCTTTGGCGCTATCTTGAAGCCTACGAGGCCAAGACCGGCGGACAGGCGATCTCCATCCCCCACAACGCCAATCTTTCAAATGGCATGCAGTTTCCAAACTTGACGATGGCCGATATTGAGTATGCGCAATTGAGTTCGCGCTGGGAACCTGTGCACGAAGTCACGCAAGTGAAAGGGGATGCCGAGTCCCATCCAACCCTCTCTCCAGACGATGAATTCGCCGACTTCGAGAACTGGGATCAAGGCAACATCGCTAGAAGCGCACAAAAAGAAGACTCGATGCTCGCGAATGAGTACGCGCGAGGCGTTCTCAAGATCGGCCTTCGCCTCGACGCCATGCTCGGCGTCAATCCCTACAAGTTTGGTCTCATCGGTAGCACCGATGGGCACAACACCTTCTCCACCACCGAAGAAGACAATTTCTGGGGCAAGTTCGCTGATTCCGAACCGCAGGCAACAAGGCTCACGGAGCGCGTTGCCGGGCGCCTTTGGTTCAATTGGCGCCTCGTCGCCTCCGGCTACGCGGCGGTGTGGGCGCGAGAGAACACGCGCGAAGAGATCTTCGCTGCGCTCAAACGGCGCGAAGTCTATGCCACGACTGGTTCGAGAATCATGCTGCGCATGTTCGCGGGCTGGAATTTTTCTCAAAGCCTGCATCAGCAGCCAGATGCGATCAAGCAAGCCTATGATAGCGGCGTGCCTATGGGCGGCGACCTGACCGCGGCGCCAGAAGACGCAGCGCCGCGCATTCTGGTGCTCGCCGCCAAAGACCCGATCGGCGCCAACCTTGATCGCGTGCAAATCATCAAGGGCTGGCAGCAGCCGGACGGCAGCCTCGCCGAGAGAGTCTATGATGTGGTGTGGTCAGGTGATCGTGCGATTGACCTCGCAACCGGCAAGCTTGCATCGGTGGGTTCGAGCGTTGATCTCGAGACTGCAACCTATACCAACAGCATCGGCGCGAGCGAGCTATCCATCGTATGGACCGACCCCGACTTCGATGCCCGGCAGCGGGCTTTCTATTATGTGCGCGCCATTGAAATACCAAGACCGCGATGGTCTACCTACGACACTGTCCAATTCGGTATTGAATTACCAGAAGGGGTGCCCGCGACGATTCAAGACCGCGCGTACAGTTCGCCGATCTGGTATACGCCTTGACGATCTGCCGCACTTGTGAAAAGAGCGCGGCACCCTCGGCCACTTCAGTTTCCATGAAGCTTAGCGCGTTCAAATACCTAGCACTCGGGTTGCGATCACGTTCTTTTGTATTTCTGTTGTGCCTCCTTGGATGGTGAGCGCACGGTCGAAAAAGTACTGCCGAACCGTCGTCGCCGTCTCTTTCAGTGCGAAATCTCCTATCAATTGCGAATATTGCAGATGTCCTTGCTCGTTTTGCGGAAATGCCATCATGCCGAATAATGGCTTTATGTCACAAATCACATAAAGTGAGTCTTTGAAACATGTTCGGCCAGTTTTGTGTAAACTCGTTGTCCGGGTTGTCTTTCGTGGGGCGGCGAGCTATTTGATGGTTCTCGTAACAATTGCAATAGTGATCTCATTCATTCAAGGGCATGATCATGGTTGAATTCGATCTGGTCGTATACGGTGGCCAAGTCATTGACGGTAACGGCACCCGAGGACGCGCCGCCGATGTTGCCATGCAGGGCGGCATCATATTTGACGTGGGACGAGTGGCTGGCGAGCGGTGCTCAGCAAAATTGAGCAGGCCAATGCTGACGGCTTAGTCATGCGTGGTCAGGTTGCGCCGCGTCCCATTGGAGTGTTGATGGGGCTCACCACGACGATATGCCCCTTCTCAACGCGTAAGGCCTATAAGGAAATTGCCCACTTGCCAGTGGCGGAACGCATCAATGCCATGCGTGAACCTGCGCGCCGAGATGCGATCCTCAGAGACAAGCCGACTCGAGGCTTTGCGGTCATGCACCAGAAGATGGACGAGGGGCACATGTTGGCCTCATCTGCGATGCCAGTTTCATCACCACGCTGTTTACGCACTGGGGCCGCGACAGCGACCGGGGCGTTGTTGCGCCGGGGATGAAGGCGGATCTGAACGTAATAGATTTCAATAACCTCAATGTCCATACCCCGTCATGGTGCCGGACCTGCCCGCAGGCGGTTCGCGTTTCGAGCAGAAAACCAGCGGCTGAATGGATTCGAACGAAGCTGGCAGGAAGCTCGTAAAGCTTCAAGGCGCATTCTGGAATCGCAGGATCAAACGCTCACAAAACAACGGATATACACATGGACCAACCCATCAAGAACAGAGTCGTCGTCGTGACAGGTGCAGGCGGAGGTTTCGGCCGGCTCATCAGCCAGAAGTGCGCAGCGCTCGGCGCCAAAGTTGTGTGCGCCGATGTCAATGAAGAAGGACTCGATGAGACCATCACGAACGTCACAGCATCTGGTGGGCGGGGAATCTCGCAGCGAACGGATGTCACCAGCTATTCCGATCTGCAACGGCTTGTCGGGCGGACAGTTGACGAGTTTGGTGCCGTTGACGTCATGGTGAACAACGCCGGCAAGATGCCGCTGGCTTTCTACCGCGACCATGCGCAAGCAATGGACGCGTGGACTCGCTGCATCGATATCAATATCAAGGGCGTGTTGCATGGCATCGCCGCGGTACACGACCAAATGCTCAGCCAAGGCCGAGGCCACGTGGTCAATATCTCGTCGATCTATGGCAACTTTCCTGTCGAGGGCGCCGCAGTCTATGGCGCGAGCAAGTCCGCCGTTAACTTCCTCTCCGAATCGCTCAGAGTGGAGGCCCAAGGCAAGATTAAAGTGACTGTCGTGAGGCCGACCGGCGTCTCCATGACTGGTCTCACAGGTACCATTGTCAATCCGGAAGCGAGTATTGGCATCATTGGGCAGAACGCGGAGGCAGCCCGTGCGCGACACGCAGAATTCCTTGCAGGACAGGCACCTCCGGAAATCTCGGACAAGGACGACATCGCCTACTTTGAGCTCGACCCGGACAGCCTGGCTGACCAGGTGGTGTATGCCATTAATCAGCCTTGGGGTGTTGTCATTGCAGAGGTGACAGTGCGTGCCTCCGGAGAGAAATTAATACTCTAGTTTTGTTCGATGTCGTCCACAACCCCTTCGTCGCTGCGCCTCGACCGACTTGAAGAATACTTCGCCGGGCAGATAGGCAGCTCGGTCAATGGCCTATCCGCCACAGAATTTTCCGGCGGCGCATCAAAGACGGTAAGCGATCTTGATTGCCTTCATTGTTGTCTGTCTCTCTGCTCAGCCCTTATGCGCAACCATAATCGCCGGCAACAGAACATCTTTCAGGAATTCCCTTTGTTTTATCGGGCTGTCATCACGCATCACGAGCAGTGAATGTATGCTCCCGATAATCTCGACGATCCGTCCATCTGACAGGCTCGGCTTCACAATTCCCGCTTTTCGCCCTTCGTCAATGGCGGTTTGCCAGATATCTTGATTTGCTTTGTGAACTTGGGCATTGCCGTGAAGCATGAACTGCTCCAGAGTATGATCGGTTGCTTTGTGAACGATGTCGTTGGCCAGCTTGTCGCTGCGTATGATCGAGACGGCGGTGACGGACCCTTCTAATAACGCCTCTTCGAAACTGGTAGCTTTGGCAATCCGATTCTGTAGCTTCTTCGCGACTATCGCCCATCTCGATAGCAAGACCGCCTGGATCAGCTTGGGACGATCTTCGAAGACCCTGTAGAGCGTCTTACGGGAAATTCCCGCCGCCTCCGCGATATCGTCCATTGACGTGCGTTGCGGTCCGTACTGCTGAAAACATCTTGCCGCAGCATCGACAATGACCTGCTTTGACTCTTTCGCGTTTCCCCAAGCAATGGGGGAATTTTGCTTTCTGGGCATGTTTGTCCTAGTGCTCCATCAAACTGAAAGTGCTACGGTGTGATTCGCCTAACGATGAGTTTGAACATTGATGCAATATTGACGCAACCCAGATGCAATACAAGCGACGCGACAAGTCAGCTTGACGCAACAAACAGGGAATGTATCATAGAATCGCTAGGGAGGGAATCGGTGAGTGTTGGTATTAAGCTTGGTCCGTGGTTGGCGATTCACAAGGAATTGGGCGTGGAGCCACTACCATTTGATGACCGGCCGCTGGGCACGTTTATCGAGAATTACACCGAGACCATCCCCGCTCACAGTGCATTCAGGTACTTCGAACGGGATTTCAGCTACCGCGAGTTGAATGAATCAGCCAACCGCTTAGCGAAACCCACCCTTGAGGCCATGGTCGCCCTTCCGGACTGTGTGCGAGCGATTGTCGTCGCGGGTTCCGATGATTTTCGAAAGCCCGCGGATCTGGAGATGCCCATGGCTGAATCAATCACCTACCAGACTTACCTTGAACCTATCGCTGACTCGAGCCCGGAGTTTCAACAAGTTGATCTGCCGCCGGAGCATATTTGCCTGATCCAGTACAAAAGAAGGGATGTCGCTGGACTTGGCTCCGATGGCGGTAATGATGTCATACCGTCAGGGGTTGAAGGCTCTCAAGCGCCGCTCCATGAACTGACTGTGGCCGCATTGGGAATGCCGTTATTTGATGCCCTAAACTTTGATGCCTTGGCCAGCGAGGCGCTCAAACACGACAGATGGGAATTCTTGTTTATTGCTGCGCCGCTACGTGTTCAGGGCGGCACTGGCGCTCCCATTAATCCTTTGGCTGTGTTCTAAATACTGACCTAGGTGTCCCGAATAATGCTTGGAAAATAAGATGACCGATCACTGCTGTCCCAACAAAGCTCGCGAATCCGATTATAAGCCATTGAATGTAAATACATAATGGCACCGTTCCCAAGGGCATCGATTTGAACGCGGC
>JAPYNO010000114.1 GCA_028283025.1 Pseudomonadales bacterium
GAATGCACGGCGCAGCCGCCCGCAGGGCCGGGTACATGGATGTACCCGGTGACATAAGGCGGAGCAACGCAGCCAAGGGGCGAAATGGCCAAGAATAATCACACGAATTAGCCAGATAGGATACTAGGATGCGTAGCTTCGACCAAGTCCAGCGCGCGCATCGCTCGCCAGGCCATAGGCTGGTATGGGATAGCGAAGACCGTTTTTTGCCAAGGCGTCGAGGCCTGCGATCGTACCGGGCAGAAAGCGGGGCGGAATTGCCATCAACAGTTCGTCCTCAAGCACGCCGCCGTAGCGACGCTCGGCATAGCAAGGAATCGATAAACTTGGTTCGCCTGTTTTCAGCGCGCGGCCCCACGAGTCGGCGCAGGACGATTCACCCACGCAGCCCCACTCGAACTTCCGATACCCGCTCCATTGCAAGCCATTGATGAACAGAATCATTTGCGCGGGTGTGGCGTAGATCAGGCAAATATCTGGAGGATTCAGCCGTCCTGATGCGAGCGGGCTCACCACCACTGCTTCATGGGTAACATAGCTCGGCAGTTCCATGGCGTGCTGATGCGCGCTTGAGTCGGTCGTCGTTGCAAACCAGACGCCCGCCATGTGCTCGCCGGAGAGCCAGGTTTCATCGCGAGGATGCAACCCCAAGACAGCCCCGCACTGTGCGCCGACAAGATCCTTCATGGTGAAGCCAACGGTCCAGCCATTGCGCGCCGCTTGTCCGACAAGTTGATCGGCGGTGTGTACATCTGATGGCCGCCGAAGGCGGGGGATATCATCGAACTCGGCTTCCTTCGCGAGTCGCTTCAAGCCAATCGGTGTTGTGCGCAGGCGCAGGAGCCGATTCAGGTCATCGACCACACCCTGCCAATCAAGGTCTTCGGCATCGCTTGCGATGCGGCTGCTCATGAGCTCAGGCAGCGGTGCCAATGCGCTTGAACGCGGGCGGCCGGCGTTCAAGGAACGAGCGCACGCCTTCCTTGAAGTCGTCGCGCTTCAAGCTCTCGCCCATGAGTTCGATGGATTCGCGCACGGATTCGCCAACGCCCATTTGCAGATGGCGATAGACCTGCTGCTTCATGACCTTGAGCGATGTCGGGCAGCTCGTTGCTGCGAGTTGCCGAATGTAGTTGCCAGCTTCTCTCGCGGATTCGTCGGTCGCACTCAAGTGCTCTGCTAGCCCCATCTGATGCGCTTCCTCGCCGTTGATTTTACGCGCGCTCCAGAGCAGGTCGAGTGCCTTGCCGGTGCCGACGAGCCTCGGTAATAGCCAGCTTGAACCGTGCTCGGCGATCAGTCCACGCTGCACGAAGGCAGTCGTGATTTTCGCTTGCGGTTCGACGAAGCGGATATCCGCGAGCAGTGCGAAGCAAAACCCGAGGCCGGCGCAGGCGCCGTTGACGGCGGCGATCACGGGTTTGCGAACCGTCAGAAAGTACAGGAACCCCTGCTCGTAGCCATCTCCGATGCTCGCATCGCCCGGCTGCGCATCAAACATCGACAAGTCCTCGGCCTCGCCTTGCGAGCCGCTTGATGCCCGGTCGAGTGCGTTCATGTCCATGCCAGCGCTGAAGCCGCGGCCGCTGCCTGTGAGCACGATGCCCACCACCGATTCATCCTGTTCTGCGCGATCTACGGCATGGCAGATCTCTTTAAGCATGCGTTGGGTGAAGGCATTGAGCTGCGCGGGCCGGTTCATGGTGATGGTGGCGACAGGCGCATCCACCCGGTAGATGATTTCTTGATATTCGATTTCGCTGGACATGCGTGCTTCCGGTGAATTGACGAAAAGCGCACAGATTACGCATTTTTCGCGCGCCGTTCCATCTCGCGAATCTGAGAGCTTGGCACGCTTCGCAGTATGATATGGGTGGAATCTACGGTCTTCCCGAAGAAAGCATACAGGCGTGCTATGGAACAATTGAACTCGATCATCGACTCGATCAACGCCTTCGTCTGGGGTGCGCCGATGCTCGGCATGCTCGGCGTCACAGGTGTGCTGCTGACGCTTGGCCTTGTGTTCATGCCGTGGCGCAAGATCGGCTATGGGTTCCGTTTGCTGTTTGATCGCGGCAATGCCCTTGGCGAAGGCGAGGTCAAGCCATTCAATGCGCTGATGACGGCGCTCTCAGCGACTGTCGGCACCGGCAACATCGCTGGCGTCGCGACAGCGATTGCGCTCGGCGGGCCGGGCGCCATCTTCTATATGTGGTTGATTGCACTCTTTGGCATGGCGACCAAGTACGCCGAAGCCGTGTGCGCGGTCACCTATCGGGAAGTGGATGCCACTGGCAAGTACGTTGGCGGCCCTATGTATTACTTGAGCAAAGGCGTTGGCGAGTTTGCGCCTGAACTCGGCAAGTGGCTCGGCATCGCCTTTGCGTTGTTCGGCGCGGTAGCGGCGTTCGGTATCGGCAACGCCGTGCAGGTGAACTCCATGGCTGCTGCGCTCGGGGAGCGCTTTTTTGTTCCGACCTGGGCCACCGGAATCGTTGTCGCCGCATTGGTCGGGGTGGTCATCCTCGGCGGCATACGGCGCATCGCCGATGTTGCGGGCAAACTGGTGCCGGCGATGATTGTGCTGTACTTGGGCGCGGCCATCCTCATCATCTTGATCAACGCCACCAAGGTGCCCGAAGCTTTCAGCCTGATCTTCACGCACGCCTTCACGCCAGCGGCGGCGACGGGCGGGTTCGCAGGCGCGGCCGTGGCCGCGGCCATTCGCTTTGGTGTCGCGCGCGGCGTCTTCTCCAATGAATCCGGATTGGGCTCAGCGGCCATCGCCCATGCGGCCGCGCAAACAAACAGCCCTGTTCGGCAAGGCGTCATCGCCATGCTCGGTACCTTCATTGACACGATTCTCGTGTGCACCATGACGGCGCTGGTGATTTTGACGTCCGGTGCGTGGGTGATGAACGGCGCCGACGGCGGTGGACTCACTGGCGCGGTACTCACTTCGACCGGCTTCGAGACCTCGCTCGCAGGCGGCGGCTATGTCGTCACCTGCGTGCTCGTCGTCTTCGCCTTCACTACTATTCTTGGCTGGTCCTATTACGGCGAGCGCTGCTGGCAGTACCTGTTCAAGGAAAAGAGCCTCGTTATTTATCGCATCTTATGGGTGCTCGCGGCGCTGTCCTTTGCCAATGTCAAGGTGGACTTGGTGTGGAATCTTTCCGATATGCTCAACGGGCTGATGGCAGTGCCGAATCTCATCGGGCTTCTGCTGCTCGCGCCGATGGTGTTCCGGGTGACGCGGGAGTATTTCGATGGCGGCGGCGCACTGCGCGGAAGTGATTGATTTCACTGCGCAGACTCAAGCCTTGCTGCCGTTACAATGCGTTTCAATAGTCAATCAATCTAGCAATCAATCTAGCAATCAATCAAGCGAATAAGGAAAGCGCCATGATCCTCACTGAGGAAGAACGCATGCTGCAGGACTCTGCGCAGGATTTCTGTAGCAAGGTCAGTCCGGTTTCGGCGTTTCGCAAGTTGCGCGATGCAGGGGTAGGCGATGGCTACGATCCGGCCATCTGGCGACAAATGTCGGAACTTGGCTGGATGGGTGTGCCGTGGGACGAGTCGCTCGGCGGCTCAGGCTTCGGTTTTCGCGGTCTCGGCGTCATCAGCGAGCAGGCTGGACGTACATTGCTCGCAAGCCCTATGCATTCAAGTGTGTGGGCGTGCGGCTCGGTCATTGACTTGGGTGCAAGCGATGACCTCAATCAGCGCATCATGCCGCGGCTATCGTCCGGGCAGTGCCTCATTGCGCTTGCGCTAGAAGAGTCTGCGCATCACGCTCCCTATGGCGCAGCGCTGCGCGCCATCGACACCGACTCTGGATTCGTCCTGCGCGGCAGCAAGCGATTTGTCGCCGATGCGGGTATCGCCGACGAACTGCTGGTCGTCGCGCGATCTTCCGGCGAGGCGGGCGCGCGCGAAGGCTTGACGCTGCTCTTGCTACCGAGCGATACGCACGGCGTCACCATCAAGCCGCTCTCCATGGTGGACAGCCGACACATGGCCGATGTCAACTTCGATAATGTCCACATTGCCGACAAGTCGAGTGCGCTCATCGGAGCAGTCGGCAAGGGCGCGGACATACTCGATCTAGCGATTGATCGCGCTCGCATTGGACTTTCGGCCGAGATGCTTGGTATCTGCCAAGAGCTTTTTGACCGCACCATGAATTACTTGAAGGAGCGGCAGCAGTTCGGCGTGCTGATCGGCACCTTTCAAGCGCTCAAGCACCGCGCAGCCGAGATGCTGTGCGAACTTGAGCTCGCGCGCAGCGCCGTATACGAGGCGCTTCGCGCGCTCGATGAGAGGCGACAAGTTGACGAAGTCGCGCGGCTTGCGAGCCTCGCCAAGTTCAAGATCGGCGAGGCGTTGAAACTCGTGTCGAGAGAAAGCCTGCAAATGCACGGCGGCATCGGCATGACCGACGAATTCGATGTCGGGCTCTTTTTGAAGCGCGCGGCGGTGTGCGAGCAAGCCTTCGGCAACACGGCGTTCCATGCCGATCGCTATGCGGTACTTGGCGGTTTCTGATGAGCGGGCGACTGGAAATCGTGCAGATTCCGTGCCTGCAAGACAACTACGGCTATCTCATTCATGCTGCAAGCGCGGGACTGACAGCGGCGGTTGACACGCCCGATGCGAACGCCATCAATGATGCGCTGAAAACGCGCGGCTGGCGGCTCACGCACATCTTGAATACCCATCATCATTTTGACCATACTGGCGGGAATATGTCGCTCAAAGGCCATTGGGGCTGCGAGGTCGTCGGGCCGGCCGCCGACGATGCGCGCATCCCAGGCATTGATACTACGCTTGCCGATGGCGACCTCTTTGACTTCAGCGGACACGATGCGCGTGTATTCGATGTGCCTGGGCACACTCGCGGTCACATCGCCTATTACTTCGCGGGGGATGATGTCGTATTCGTGGGCGATACGCTCTTCGCCTTGGGCTGCGGACGGCTCTTTGAAGGTACGCCTGCGCAAATGTGGACGAGCCTGCAAAAGCTGCTTGCGCTGCCCGATGAGACTATCGTCTATTGCGCACATGAATACACTGAGGCCAATGCCCGCTTCGCGCTGTCCGTGGACCCGCAGAACGAAGCGCTGCAAAGCCGCGCAGCAAAGATCAGCGAAATGCGCGCACGCGGCGAGCCGACTGTGCCAACAAGCATCGGTTTGGAGCGCCGCACCAATCCGTTTGTGCGACCAGAGAGCGAGTCACTGCGCCGATCACTCGACATGATCGATGCCAGCAATGTCGAAGTGTTCGCCGAGGTTCGTGCCCGTAAGGACAGATTCTGATCAATTACAGTAGAGTGTGCGCTTCTTCTCGCAAGGTAAGCGTCAGCAAATAAGGGCAACACGTGTTTTTTGAGAGTACCGAATCCTATATCACCACCGATGAACTGAGCATGGCGGTCGAGGCGGCGGTGACGCTAGAGCGTCCGCTGCTTGTCAAAGGCGAGCCCGGCACGGGCAAGACCCTGCTTGCGCGGGAAGTCGCTGAAACGCTGAAAGCGCCGCTCATCGAGTGGCACATCAAGTCAACCACCAAAGCGCAGCAAGGACTGTACGAATACGATGCCGTCACCCGCCTGCGCGACTCGCAGCTCGGCGATGATCGCGTCAACGATATTCGCAACTACATCAAAAAGGGCAAGCTGTGGGAGGCATTTGAGGCCTCCGAGCGCTGCGTGCTCCTTATCGACGAGATCGACAAGGCGGATATTGAGTTTCCCAACGACCTTTTGCAAGAACTTGATCGCATGGAGTTCTTTGTCTATGAACTCAAAGAAACCGTCAAGGCGGTGCAGCGGCCGGTCGTGGTGATCACCAGCAACAACGAAAAGGAACTGCCGGATGCGTTTTTGCGTCGCTGCTTTTTCCACTACATCAACTTCCCGGACCGGGAGACGATGGAGGAGATCATCGAAGTGCATCACCCAGGCATCAAGCGCAGCCTTGTGAAGGAAGCGCTCGACATCTTTTTTGATGTGCGCAAAGTGCCAGGCCTGAAGAAAAAGCCGAGCACCTCTGAACTTATCGACTGGCTGAAGCTTTTGATGTCGGACGACATTCCAGAAGAGATCTTGACCAATCGTGATCCTTCAAAGGCTATTCCGCCGCTCTATGGCGCGCTCGTGAAGAACGAACAGGATGTCCATCTGCTTGAGCGGCTTGCATTCATGTCCCGCAGAGATAGCCGCGGATAAGCGCGCAGCACACCAATGCTGGTGAACTTCTTTTCAACGCTGCGTCGCTATGAGGTGCCTGTGACCTTGCGCGAGCTGATGGATCTCCTGCGCGGCATGCGCTCGGGGCTCGTGTACGCCGATGTGGATGACTTCTATCTGCTCTCTCGCGCAGCACTCGTCAAGGATGAAAAGCACTACGATAAGTTTGATCGAGCATTTTCGGCCTACTTCAAGGGGCTTGATAATCTCGACGGGCTGCTCTCGTCGCTGATTCCAGATGAATGGCTGAAGCGCGAATTTGAGAAGTGGCTCTCGCCTGAAGACTTGAAGCGCATCGAATCCCTCGGCGGATTAGAAAAGCTCATCGAAGAGTTCAAGAAGGCGCGCGAAGAAGCTGAGCAGGCGGCCGCGGAAGCGGCCAAGAAAGAAGCGAGGCAAGGCGAAGAAGGTGAGCAAGAGCGCGAGGATGGGAAGCAGGGGCCGGGTGGCCTTGGACGCGGCGGCAAGAAGAAGGCGAAGAAAGTTTGGAATCAGCGCAAGTACAAGAACCTTGATGACTCGGTGGAGCTTGGCACGCGCAATATCAAGCTTGCGCTGAGGCGCCTGAGAAAGCTCGCGCGCACGGGCAGGGAAGACGAGCTCGACATGGACACGACCATCCGCAAGACCGCGGACAATGGCGGACTGCTCGATATTCGTATGCGCCCGGAGCGCAAGAACACCGTCAAGGTGCTGCTCTTTCTTGACATTGGCGGCTCAATGGATGCGCACGTCAAGATTTGCGAGGAACTTTTCTCGGCGAGCCGCACCGAATTCAAGCACCTTGAGCACTTCTACTTTCATAACTTCCCCTATGAATCCATGTGGAAAGATAACAAGCGCCGCATGAACGAGCGCATCCCGACCTTCGATATCCTCAACAAGTATGCGCATGACTACAAGGTGGTGTTCGTGGGCGATGCGACCATGGCCCCCTACGAGATCACCCATGTCGGCGGTAGCGTTGAGCATTGGAACGAAGAGACCGGCGCCGTATGGATGAAGCGCTTCACTTCGCATTTCGATAAGATTGTGTGGATTAATCCAACGCCAAAAGAGACGTGGGAGTATTCGACATCGGTCGCCATGACGAGCGAGCTGGTTGATGGCATGATGTATCCGCTCACTATTCGTGGCATCGAAGAGGGCATGAGCCAACTTACCAAATAGGTAATGACCGTGGACAGCAGATGCGAACGCAGCACATGGCGACTAGGCGCTTGCCTTCTGCCGTGCCTCTTGCTCGCCACAGGCGGGTGCCAAGTCGCCGCCGTGCATGTCACCTCTGACGATATTGATGGCATCAATGGCACGCGCTATGTCTTGAGCGATCCGGTGCGCGATCCGTATGAACGCTTCAATCGTAAGGTGTTTGAGTTCAACGCTTGGCTTGACGCGCGTTTCCTGCGACCAGTCGCGGTGGTCTATCGCGACAACTTGCCCGAACCTTTGCGCACGAGCGTTAGCAACTTCTTTAGCAACCTAGATTACCCACTCGTGGCCGTGAACCAGTTTTTACAGGGCAAGCCAAAGCTCGGCTTTCGCGATGTGACACGCTTTGGCATTAATTCGACGTTTGGCGTCGCCGGACTCTTTGATGTGGCAACTGATATGGGCTTCGTCGAGCACGACGAAGATTTTGGCCAAACTTTGTCTGTGTGGGGTGTCCCTGAAGGGCCGTTCGCGGTCGCACCGCTGATCGGCCCGGGCGCCACAGTCGATTTTGTCAACACTTTGATGGTGGTTTTTGTCGATGCTGGCAATCTCATTTCCACGCCTGAACTGCGCTATGTGGTGCGCGGACTTGAAGGCGTTTCGGGGCGCGCCGGCGTCTTGGGATTTGAGCAGCTACAGTTTGGTGATCCGTATATTTTTCAGCGAGATGCGTACTTGCAGCGGCGCGATTTTCAGGTGCGCGATGGCGTGGCGGAAGAGGGGGATGCGTTTCTCTCCGAAGACGATGACTTCTTGTTCGAGTAGCGAGTTCCTGACGCAGGCAAAATGGAGAGAAAATGGAGTTGCCAATGGAGAGAAATAGGAGTAGGCTAGAAAGCAAAATCCACTAGTGGTTGCACGTTCAAGTTCGTGCGCGAAACATGTCCAAGGGGGTAAGTAAAGCATTCAGCAGTGCGGATTGCAATGCTAAGGACATCACGCTCGCGCTCTTTCACGGGCCGCAGTCAGAGCCTTATGGCCTTGCCGAAAGATTAAGTGATCAGGGGCTGCCTGTTGAGATTTTCTTCATTATTGAAGAGCTGATTGATTGGGTTGAAGCGCACAGATATTCGCTAGTGCTTGTGGACAGCGTTGATGGCGGCGCAGAAGCGCTTCGAACCTTGACGCACTTGAAAGAGGCGTGCGGTGCGAGTCATCTCGCGCTCGTCTGCCGCGAAGGCTTGCCGAAGCAGCGTGTGATGGTGGACGCGATGCGCCTCGGCGTGCGTGATGTCATCGAATGCGAGGGCGGATTCTTCAAGGCCGAAACGCAGATTCGCTCACTGCTTGCGAGATTCGAAGCCGATGAATTCGAGAGCGGCGAGCTCAAGCGGCATCTACAGCAAATCGAGCGTGACCAGGAATCTGGTCGCTTCATTCAGCGTCGATTGCTCCCGACTACGCCGTTTGATATCGGCGCGTGGCGACTGTCGCACCGACTTGTGCCATCGCTCATGCTTTCCGGCGACTTTGTTGACTACTTTCGCCTTGATGACGACTGCTTTTGCTTTTACATGGCTGATGTATCCGGCCACGGCGCATCTTCGGCATTCGTCACTGTGATGATCAAGGATTTTGTGCGTCGCCTTGCGCGCACTGATACCGAAGCTGTGGTCGAGGATCCGTCGTGCGTGCTCGGCGCGCTCAATCAAGATCTTCTGCTCAACGACATCAGCCGCATCGGCAAGCACGTCAGCATGCACATCGGTGTCGTAGATACGGCGCGTCGGCGGCTGCGCTACGCCAACGCAGGGCACTTTCCGACACTGCTCATTTCAGAGGCGTGCGGTACGCGCTTTCTTGAGCAGGCCGGTCGCCCTCTTGGTCTATTTTCAGAAGCTCGCTTTGAGAGCGAGACGTATCGTTTGGATGCCTCCGAGCCTACGCTGATGCTGCTGTTTTCAGACGGTGTGCTTGAACTCATGGGTCGTCAGCCCTTGCCCAACAAGGAGGCTGCGCTCAAGCGGCTCGCCGGACGATGCCGGCCGCACGGCGGACATATCTGGGAATCGCTTGAATTTGACGAATCCTTGCAGTGTCGAGATGACGTTTCGTTCCTGAGCTTGCACAGCCGGGCGGCAGCATGACTGGGCAGATTCTTGCTGGCAAGCAGGCGGATGTATTTGTGCTCCGCTGTGTGGGCGATGTGCGCCTCGGCATGGGCGCTGGCATGGACCGCTACTTTGACCGGATGCTCGCAAACGGCGAATGCACATCGGTGGTCGTGGACTTGCGCGAAACAAAGAGCATTGACAGCACCTCGCTCGGCTCGCTCGCGAAACTCTCGATCGCCGCCCGCAAAGTGCTCAGTGCGACGCCGACGCTGGTGTCCACCAACTCTGATGTCACTCGCGTATTGAAGACGATGGGCTTTGACGAAGTATTTTCGCTCGTTGAGCACCCTATCAAGGCAACCGATGTCGATGCATCCAATCTCGAAGACCAAACGCAATCCGGCGCGCGCGACGAAGCCGAAATGCGTCGCTACGTGATTGATGTACACAAGACGCTGGCGTCCTTGAATGGCAAGAATCGAGAGACGTTCAAGGATTTGATGGCGGGTCTTGAAGATGAGGGTTGAGTTTGCGAGGGTTGCTAAAGGTATAATTCTAAGGATGCTTGGAAGTGCCGAATTTCTCCTTCGAGTGTGAAACGTGACGACTCACACAGCAGCCGCAGACATCACCGAAACGAAGCAGTTAGCCGCGCTATCTCCGCCGCAAATCAAGATATTCCATGGCGATTGTCAGAGCGTGACACCTCGGTCAATTGATGCAGGCTCAATCGACCTCATAGTCACCTCGCCGCCTTATGCAGACCAACGTCGCTCAAACTATGGCGGCATACACCCCGACAAATATGTCGAATGGTTCCTGCCTCGTGCCGAGGTGCTGCGAGCAGCACTGTCGCCAACGGGTTCATTCATCTTGAATATTAAGGAAAAAGTCGTGGATGGCGAGCGTCATACCTATGTGCTTGACCTCATCCAAGCACTGAGAGAGCAAGGATGGCGCTGGGTTGACGAGTATTGTTGGCATAAGAAAAATTCATATCCTGGCAAGTGGCCGAATCGCTTCAGGGACTCTTGGGAGCGTCTGCTGCACTTTGCCGTCAGCAAGAATTTCAAGATGCGCCAGGAGTCAGTGATGGTGCCGACTGGTGACTGGAAGAACGCTAGACTTCGCAATCTATCTGCGACTGACCAAGTGCGGGATCTTTCAAAAGCGGGCAATGGATTTGGGAAGCGAATTGCGAATTGGGTGGGGCGTGAGTATGCGTATCCCACGAATGTGCTCCACATGTCCACCGAGTGCGGGTACAAAGGACATCCGGCGGCGTTTCCAGTCGCCTTGCCGCAATGGTTTATTCGCTTGTTTACGGACCCGGGCGATTGGGTGCTTGATCCGTTTGCGGGCTCCGGCACCACGCTTGTAGCGGCTTCCCAATTGGGCCGGAACTCAATCGGGATTGATACTTTGGAAGAGTATTGTGACCTGATGCGTGAGAGAATTGTTGAGTGACTTTGGGACACGAGCCAGATTGGTGGGATGCGGCAAAGTCCGAAATCAGAGAGTTGATTCGGGGTTCTGTTGACAAGATACATAACAAACTCAAGATACAGCCTCGGATATTAGTCAAGAGAAAGAACCCATACTTATACCGATTGCGAGGCGCTAACAGTGCGCATGAGTTCGCCTCAGCCATTGTTGAAGCGGCACTTTCGTCGAGTGAGGAAACTATATTTGGCGAGTTCTTTGAAGAAGTAGCGATTGTCGTATGCCGACATTCCCTAGGCGGCGTGAAGTCTTCGGCGGAAGGTATTGACATCGAGTACGACACCGAAGATGGGGTGCGGACGCTAGTTCAAGTGAAATCAGGGCGGAACTAGGGAAATTCTAGCCAGCAAAATTGATGTACACAAGACGCTGGCGTCCTTGAATGGCAAGAATCGAGAGACGTTCAAGGATTTGATGGTGGGTCTTGAAGATGAGGATTGACCGCTTGCCGGGTATAATTGAGCGCTTGTCAGGCGTGCGGTATTGGGATGGGGTGACGTGAGGCCGCAGGGCACCGATCAAGCAATTGGGCAAGCATCGCTTTTCGAGGAAGATGATCTTGGCCTAGTGAGTCTAGCGCAGGCTGCGGAGTGGGCGGCTAGCTATACGCGCCGTGATATTTCCGTTTCCAACATCTCGTATCTGATCCAATACGGACGCATCGAAAAGCACGGTCGTAATGGAAGCACCCTGATTGATCGAAGTGAACTCAAGGCCTACTTCGATACAGCGGATAAGGAGCAGGACTGGAAATCCAAACTGGGGAACGACCTTAACTGGCGGCTTTCCTTCGCGGAGTACAGAGAAAAAGAGAGGACGAAACACGTTCACAGGTTGCATCCATACAAGGGGAAATACATACCGCAGCTTGTCGAGTATTTCATCGATGAGCATACGGACGAATTCAAAACCGAAGTTTATTTTAGGCCGGGGGACATTGTGCTCGACCCGTTCTGTGGAAGCGGGACCACGCTCGTGCAGGCTAACGAGCTAGGCGTCCATGCTGTCGGAATCGACATTTCACAATTCAACTGTATGATTTCCAATACAAAGATAGAAATTCATGACACCCGTTTACTAGCCGATGCATTGTCCGATTTGACTTCAAAACTAGAAGTCTTTCAAAGCAATAGAAATATCCTGCAGTTTGATAATGAACTTTCTTCAAAACTGGCAAGGTTCAATGCAGACCATTTCCCTTCCCCTGACTATCGGCGCAAGGTTGCCCAAGGCGTAATTGACGAGGCTAGCTACGCGCGCCAAAAAGAGACAGCCCTGCTTTCTGAATACCACGCGCTTGTGAACAAATACCGGATCACACTAGAGCAGGGCCGGGACGATTCTTTTCTGGATAAATGGTTGCTCAAACCGATCCGCGATGAAGTGGATTTGATCTTGGATGAGATCAACGGAATTGCTGACCCTCACATCAGGAAAGTCATGTCGGTGGTATTGAGCAGGACAGTGCGATCATGCAGGGCAACGACGCATGCTGATCTTGGTACATTGAAGGAACCTGTGACAACAAGCTATTACTGCAAAAAGCACGGGAAGATGTGTAAACCCCTCTTCACCATCATTGGCTGGTGGAAAAGATATGCTGCTGACACGTTACAACGCTGCAATGAGTTTAGCGCGCTTAGAACCGACACAATGCAGCGCTGCGTACAGGGTGACAGTAGGCGTATCGATTTGATTGACAGCCTGGGAAAGACGAATGCTCGCCTTGCGGATACAGTTCATAAGGACAAGATAAAGGGCATATTTTCAAGCCCTCCCTATGTTGGATTGATTGACTATCACGAACAGCATGCATACGCCTATGAATTGTTTGGTCTTCGCCGGGATGACGAACTGGAAATAGGGCCTCTTTTCAACGGGCAAGGCGCGAAGGCTCGCCATTCATACGTGACAGGCATCGCTGAGGTTTTGCAGAACGCCAAGCGGTATTTGCAGCCCGAATATGACGTGTTCCTCGTGGCCAACGACAAGCACGATCTATACCCAGCTATTGCAGAGCAAGCTGGCATGGCGATTGTCAACCGGTTCAAGCGTCCGGTCTTATGCCGAGTGGAGAAGGACAGGTCAAATGCGTATTCGGAGACGATTTTCCATATGAAGGAGCGCTGACATGTCTTTGTCTCAAGGACAGCGAAATGACTTAGACGCGATAATCAAGCAGTGCATCAGGGGTAAGCTTGGGAAATACAAGCCTGAGACGATGCATATGCCGTTTCATTATCGACTGCTGGGAAGAGACAGGATGGCGACCTTCTCGTTCATACAGTCTTTGAACACATCATTTGGCACGTCCATATTTGAGCCGATTGCGGAAGCATTGGCGCGGCTGAACTTCCCGGAAGCACATAAGCAGTTTGAAGTGGGCAATAGTATCAGCACGGCGGCACAGGCCGAGATTCAAGACATCATCAATAGGCTTTCTGCGGGCGATGATGCGGACAAACCGGGTGAGATGGAGCGGATACGGAAAGTTTGCCAGACAGGGCATATGACCAGACTCAGGCCGGTCAAGGCAGATTTGTATCTGAGAAGCGAAAGCGGAGCTATGCACCTATTCGATCTGAAGACCGCAAAGCCCAACAAGGGCAATTTCAAGGAGTTTAAGCGCACCTTGCTAGAGTGGGTTGCGATTGTTCTGGCGCACAATCCTCACGCACAGGTTAACACGAGTATCGCGATACCCTACAACCCTTATGAACCGAAGCCTTATGAGCGTTGGACAGCCAAGGGGATGTTGGATTTGCGGCATGAATTGAAAGTAGCCGATGAGTTCTGGGACTTCGTTTACGGCGGCCAAGTGTATGAAGATTTGCTAGCCTGCTTTGAGAGGGCAGGCATTGAGTTGAAGGCTGAAATCGATGGCTATTTTGCGCGATTCAACAATAATAGTTCGTAGGACAGCAGGGCAAACCCATGAAAAACTTCAACAACAAGCTCGCCGTCATTACCGGCGCGGGTACTGGCATGGGTCGCGAGCTTGCGCGTGCGCTTGCGCGGGAAGGAGCGGATCTTGCCTTGTGCGATGTCATCGATGCGAACATGGTCGAAACGCTTGCGCTCTGCGAGGCCGAGGCGGCGCAAGGGCGACGCATGACGGCGCACCACTGCGATGTTTCCAATGAAGATTCAGTCGAAGCTTTCCGCGATGCGCTGCGAGTGCAGCATAAGACCGACCATATTCACCTGCTTTTTAACAATGCAGGCATCGGCAGCGTGGTGAGTTTTGTCAATGGTTCGCGAGCACTCTGGGAGCGCACCTTCAACACCTGCTGGTTTGGTGTCTACTACTGTTCACGTGCGTTCATGCCGATGCTGGTCGCTGCCGATGAAGGCCATATCATCAACACCAGCAGCGTCAACGGCTTCTGGGCATCGGTTGGCAAGGGCAGGGAGCACACCGCATACAGTTCGGCCAAGTTTGCCGTCAAGGGTTTTTCGGAAGCTTTGATGGAAGACCTCGCCGTGCATGCGCCGCATGTGAAGGTGTCGCTGGTGATGCCTGGGCATATCGGTACGCGCATGGTTGCCAATACCATCAAGCTTACGGGCGAAGTACAAGTCGATGAAGCACTCGGCGATGCGTTCGAGCAATTCGCGCCGACGACATCCGCGCAAGCGGCTGAGATCATTCTTGACGGCGTTCGGAAAGAACGCTGGCGAATTCTTGTCGGCGAGGATGCCAAACGCCTTGACGAACTCGTTCGTGAGGACCCGGAAGGCGCCTACAGCGATGCATTTCGCGAGCGCCTGTTCAGCGAGGGCGTGCTCAATACACTTATTGAGCCGAACGCGCCCTCATAGTCG
>JAPYNO010000115.1 GCA_028283025.1 Pseudomonadales bacterium
ACCGAGTAGCGTGCGTATGGTCGCATTCGCTCGGTGGTGCTTGTTAGGCTCTGCGCTTAAGGCACTGAACACTTCTTTGGCGGTGGCAGCGCCACTCATACCTGCGCAATAGGCGCCAAGATAAGCGGCAAGCACCTGCTCGGCTTCCATTGTGCTAGCAAGCGGGCCGTGAATTTTCGGATTGGCGAGAAATGCCTGTCGCGAGCGCAACACCTCTGAAAACGCTTTTTTGTGGCGCAGTCGTGTAGTCATCGGCCTAGGAGCCGGTCTATTCTTCTTTGCAGGAAATCGCACACCTCAAGTGCCAACTCAGAGTGACTCGGCGGCGAATCCACGCCAATCAGAGGCTTCGTCGTGTCGGCTAGCCAAGACCTGTGCGTGTTAACACCGCTGAGCGCATAGATGCTTGATTCGAGTTCGCCGCCGCGCTCACCGACCACCTTGTTGAACTCTTGCGGGAACACGAAGAAATCGGCGTGGGTCGAAATTCGGTGCTGCCATCTCGCCTGTAGAATCGTGCCGCCCCCCATTTTGATGGAGCCTTTGGGAAAGTAAT
Organism: Pseudomonadales bacterium; assembly: GCA_028283025.1. Lineage (GTDB taxonomy): Bacteria > Pseudomonadota > Gammaproteobacteria > Pseudomonadales > Azotimanducaceae > Azotimanducus. Next base: position 557 of record JAPYNO010000115.1, read on the forward strand.
CCCCCAAGACTGGCGCGAGCCGCTGCGCCTTGGCGAGTATGGCTTTGGGGATGTTTGGTTCCTGTGTCATAGGAGCGAATTGTATGCGCCTTCAGATGCGTCGGATTGACTCAGAAAGTGCCGTTAGCATATATTGCTAATGCCAAATGCGTGCCGAAAATAGAGACGAAAGGGAGCATGCCGACGAGAAATGGGCAATAGAAGTATTTTGTTAACAGAGCAGCAAGCGGATTTCGTCAGCGAGCTAGTGGCAACTGGTCATTACCAAAATGCCAGTGAAGTGCTTCGCGATGTCTTGCGTTTGCTTGAGGACAGACTACAGTGCCAGCGAGCAGAACTCGCTGACATTCAGGCTGGCATCATTGCAGGGTTTGATCAAGTGGAACACAAGCAGTTCGCAAAGGGGCCGGGTCAAGAAGCCATTGAAAGAGCATTTGAGAGAGCCGTCAACAAGCACCTCACATGAGGCCCTATAGGCTATCGCTACAGGCGGAGCAGCCCCTAGAGAAGATATTTAGTTGGACTGTGCAACATTTTGGTATCGAGCAGCCAGCGCGGTACAAAGATCAGTTGATCCGCCGGTTACACTCCCTATCAGAGAATGAAATGCCTCGTGGTCGACCCTGCAACGCCTTGCTCGTGGGGAGGCGCAAATCACTCGACCTTGAGTACTATCGAGAAGGTCGGCACTTCATCATTTACCGAAATACTCCCCAAGGTGTGTATGTGCTGAATTTTGTTCATGGCTCTCGTGATTTGGAAAATGTCCTTGATGGCTTGAATCGGTACGCTTTGCTCCAGTTTGAATAGGGAATGTTCGATTCTTCGGTTATAGGAGCGAATTGTATGCACCTTCCGAATAGTCCACGCTGACAACACGAAGCGCATTGCGCTCAAGGCTGCGCAAGAGCACGATTTGCTGCGCAGCGTCCTGCGGAAAGCGTATCCGCAGTACGGACGTTGGTGCTTGATTCCAAGTTGCGTCCACATCGATCCATTGGTCATCGATTCTCACTTGATTCCACGCATGTACGTAGAACCCTGATGGTCGGTCATCAAAGTGGTCGAGATAGGCGAGGCCGAGGATTTTACGGGTTTCAATGCCAGCATCCTCGGCTTTGTGGTGGAAGAGGTCAGTGAATTCGGTGCAGTCGCCACGGCGGTTCGCCATAATCTCATCGACATCTGTGGCGTTGAACGATTCATCGTAGACAAGGCTGTGATGCACGAGGATGACAAGATCGCTGATATGACTTGGAATGTCCTGCGGCACGCCTGTGAGGGTGAGGATGTTGCCGTCGAGTGTTTGCAACGGCGCATATGCGTTCGAGTCAAGCCGCGCGCTCGTGTTTGCGTCAATTTCGATCTTGATCGATGCAACTCGCTCTGGACGCTCGATTGTGGCGCCGAGCACTTGTAAGGTACGTCGGTCATCGCGTGATTCTTCTGGCGCGGCGCCAGCGGGCACAAGCTGATGGTAGGGCGTGAGCGCTGCGCGCCGTATACGGCCAGTACGATCAAAGTCAATCCACCCGCCTTGCCGATGCACTGTCATGCCGTTCCGGTCTCGCCAATCGACCTCAAATTCGGTCAAGACGATGCCAGCTTCTTGGCTGTCAAAGACTGGTGCCTTGAATCGTGCGCTGCCTTGAGCCTCAACTTCTAGCAATTCAATGTCCTGCCAATGTTGCTCAAGAAACGCCCGGCCTTCAATAGCGATGCGCTGCAAAATCAGGTGCTCATAGAGGCTCCATTTTGGAAGATCTGCGGCCTTGAGAACGATATCCTTATCCTTGTCACCGCTGCCTTGCCTCGTTCGCACAGTGCGTAACGAATAGAAAGGGAAGCCGGAGAACTCAAGCCTTGAATCATTCGCGAGATCGAGCCCGCCGTCTGCAGTCATGCTGAAGGCCACGCGCGAGAGAAAGCCCCCGTCCGGCAGTTGTTTGAACTCAGAAACATAAGCACCCTCGACCCTGCCATTGGAGACAAGGTCGAGCCGATGCTCGCCTTCAATCAACCCGATCAGAGTGCGCATTTCAAACGCATCCTTGAAGCTCAGCCAGAAGCCGACTGCGAGCAGTCCAGCGATTACTGATGCCATGAGCAATGTGCGCATGCGTCAGATTCGATTGCAACTTTGTTTGCGAGTGGCTTGCGAGTGTAAAGCAAATGCGAGCAGGTAGAATAGCGTGCTCTTGCCTCATCTCGCGACTTTGCAAGTGCCCGACGACTTCATTCGCAAAATCATTCGAAAAGACCTGCGAGGTCGCTTGGACGAGGTTGTAACGCGCTTTCCACCGGAACCGAATGGCTATCTGCACATCGGCCACTCGAAGGCAATCTGCCTTAATTTTGGCATTGCCGAAGAGTTTGGCGGGCGCTGCGTGCTGCGCTACGATGACACTGATCCAGTTGGCGAGTCCTTGGAATTTGTGCAAGCCATCAAAGAAGATGTCAACTGGCTTGGGTTTGAACCCGACGCTGTGAGCCATGCCGCTGACTACTTTGAGGCCATGTATGACTTCGCTCTAGAACTCATCGAGCATGACAAGGCGTTTGTGTGTTCTCTCGACTTTGAAACCATGCGCGAGATGCGCGGTACGCTCACGACGCCCGGCAGGCCGAGCCCTGACCGCGAGCGCAGCCGTGAGGAGAATCTCGAACTGTTTGCGGCGATGCGCCAAGGCGAAGTGGAAGAGGGCGCGCTCGTGCTGCGCGCCAAAATCGACATGGCGTCGCCGAACCTGAACATGCGCGACCCCGTGCTTTATCGTATCAAGCGCACGCCGCTGCATCCTAGGCGCGGCAAGGATTGGTGCATCTATCCCACCTACGACTTCGCGCAAGGCTACGCCGATGCCTTGGATGGCGTCACGCATTCGCTGTGCACTATGGAGTTCGACGATCATCGACCCTTGTACGACTGGCTGCTTGCCAATGTCTCGCTGGCGCACCGTCCGTGCCAGATCGAATTCTCACGCCTCAATATCGAATACTTCCTGCTCTCGAAGCGCTTCTTGCAGCGGCTTGTGCGCGAAGGCCATGTAGACGGCTGGGATGATCCGAGAATGCCGACGATCTGTGGATTGCGCGCGCGCGGCGTGCCGGCAGACGCTATCCGCGAGCTGTGCGAGCGCGTTGGCGTGACCCGTCAGGAGCAGCGCATCGAGCTCAAGATGTTCAATTTCTGTGTGCGCGGGGCCTTGGAATCACGGCTTCGCCGCGCGATGGCTGTGATCGAGCCGCTCAAGGTCGTCATTGTGAACTATGAAGGCGCGGGCGAAGTGCTGCACGCCGATTGGCATCCGCAGCAGCCTGAACTTGGCGCGCGCGAAATGCCGTTCGGGCCGGAACTCTACATTGAGCGCGATGATTTCAGCGAGTCCCCGCCGCCCAAATACAAGCGGCTAGTGCCGGGCGGCTTGGTGCGGCTTCGCTACGCCTACATTATTCGTTGCGATGAAGTCATCAAGGACGACCAAGGCGAGGTTCAGGAATTGCGTTGCAGCTACTTTCCTGAGACCAAGAGCGGGTCAGATAATTCAGGCATGAGATCCCGTGGCGTTGTGCATTGGGTGTCCGCGGACGAAGGTGAGTCGGTTGAAGTTGCACTGCTTGAGGAATTAATCGCAGAGCCGGATGCGAGTGGTCAGCACCTCGAATCGGCGATGAATCCGCATTCGCGCGAAATCTGCAATGGCTATGCCGAGCCAGCCGTGCTCGCCATGCCAGACACGGCGTTCCAATTCGAACGACTCGGCTATTTCACGCGCGCAAAGCCTGGCTCACGCGAATTTCATCGCACTGTGTCACTGCGAGACTCGTTCAAGACTCGTTAAGGAAACAAAGGCATGGGGAGCATGGCCGCTGCGCAATCGATCACGCTGATGGGGCATCCAAGGGGACTCGCGGTACTGTTCTTTGCCGAAATGTGGGAGCGATTCAGTTTCTACGGCATGCGCGCTCTGCTGATCTTTTATCTCACCGAGCACTGGCTGTTTGGCGATTCTGTTTCGACCGGCATCTATGCCGCCTACGGCTCCATGGTCTATCTCATGCCGGTGATCGGCGGCTATTTGGCAGACCGCTTGCTTGGATTCAGAAAAGCGGTCGTATTCGGCGCGATTCTGCTCGTCTGCGGACATACGGGCATGGCCTTTGAAGGCGAGGCCGCACGCCTTGTTGATGGCGAAGTCGTGCGCGATGAGGCAGCGTTGCAAGTCTTCTACTTCTCGCTCGCCTTCATCATCATGGGTGTCGGCTTCTTGAAGTCGTCCATCTCAAACATTGTCGGCCAACTCTACGATCGAGACGAGGCCACCTCGCGCCGCGACGCCGGTTTCACCATCTTCTACATGGGCATCAATCTCGGCGCGGTGTCGGCGAGCCTACTATGCGGCTATCTCGGACAGACCTACGGCTGGGCCTACGGATTCGGGCTCGCGGGCATCGGCATGTTCATCGGCCTTGTGACTTTCATTTGCGGTCGCCCTTGGCTTGAAGGCGCAGGCGAGCCTTCGAATCCTCAATATCTGGCCGAAAAAGTCGCCTTCGGCCTGAACCGCGAGCGGCTGACCTATCTTGGCGGCCTCGGCGGCGTAGTGATTGCATGGCTGCTCATGCAGCAGGTGCATCTGGTGTCCACGGCCTTGTATGTCACCGCAAGCATCGCAGCCGCCAGCGTCATCTACTACGCACTCAAGAAGTGCGATGTGGGTGAGCGCGGCCGCCTGCTCGTGCTGATGTTCTTGACGGCGGTGTCGGTTGTGTTCTGGGCGCTGTTCGAGCAAGCGGGCAGCTCGCTCAATCTTTTCACCGAACGCAACATCCTGCTGCCTAGAGGCGTTCAAGCATCGCAATTGCAGTCGCTCAATCCGGCGTTCATCATCATGCTCGCGCCGCTCTTCTCGATGCTGTGGGTTGGGCTTGCGCGCAAGGGCTGGGAACCAAGTGTGCCAGCGAAGTTTGGCTTTGGCGTATTGCAGGCGGGGCTTGGGTTTGGCGCACTTGTGATCGGCTGCTCGCAAGCAGATTCCGCAGGGCAGGTGGCCTTCATGTGGATTGCGTTCGCGTATTTGCTGCACACGACTGGTGAGCTCTGCTTATCGCCGATTGGCTTATCGGCGGTGACCAGCCTCTCGCCAGTGCGTATTGTGGGTTCCATGATGGGCATTTGGTTCCTGTCGTCGGCATTTGCGCACACAGTGGCGGGACTGATTGCCCAGACCGCGAGCGTGAGCGAATCGCCGGGAGTGGAAGTTGATGCTGTGCAGTCGCTTCTCATCTATAGCGAAACGTTCGAATTCTTGCTGTATCTTGGTGCTGCGGTGGGCATTGTTGTGCTCCTGCTTGCGCCTTGGCTGAAGCGGGCGATTGAGAAGTAGATGCAGGGAATAGAGTCTATCGGCGAAGACCTGCCGCTCTTGGAGGGCATTCGCACCTGCCGACATATCCGCAGGTTAAAACCAGACCCGGTGCCCGATGCGCTTATCAGAAAAGTCTGCGAAGCGGGCACCTTCGCGCCAAGCGGCGGCAACAGGCAGCCTTGGATTTTTGTGGCGGTGACCGATATCCTGCGTACCCCGAAGTCAAGCAACGCAATATGCGCGCAGCGATTCACTTGGCTGAGCATATGTCGGAAGTGCCCGTGCAGCTCTTCGTCGCAGGCTGGAAGCGGCGCGGCGTACCGCAATTGCAGGCGCTGTTTCCCGCTATTCAGAACATTCTTCTTGCGTGCCGCGCGGTCGGCCTCGGCGCGAGCCTGACGACGCTGCACATGCGCTTTGCGGACGAGATCGATCCGCGCTTAGGTCTCTCGTCGGACACGCCAAGTTGCGCGATGCTGCCAATAGGCTGGCCGGTCGGCCGCTATGGACGGCCGCCGCGGCGCAGCGTGGATGAAGTGTTGTACTTCAATAGGGTCGGTTAGTCAGCCCCGCTTAGCGCCTCTGCGAGTAGTCGGTCAACTTCTTCCGAGCTGATGCCTGAATCCTCGAGTGCGCGGGCGACATCGATCTCTTCGGCGCGCTGTTGGCGGCGTCTGATGTGATATGCAAGGCCGGTGCCTGCGGGAATCAAGCGACCAACAACGACGTTTTCCTTCAGTCCGCGCAGGTAATCTTCCTTGCCCGTGACGGCGGCTTCGGTGAGCACGCGCGTGGTTTCTTGGAAGGACGCTGCGGACAGGAAGGATTCCGTCGCGAGCGATGCTTTGGTGATGCCAAGGAGCACGCGCTGATATTCGGCGGGGCGCCGGACCTTCGGTGTTGCTTCGGCTTCGATTGCATCGTCTTCATCATCCGTCTCGGTGTCTGCCTTGGCAGTGGCATCCTCTTCCGGTGCTTCCTCAAGCGCGAGGTTGCGCTGCTCGATGTCTTGGTTCTCCACCCGCACATTCACAAGGCTCACCTGCTCGCCGCGCACGAAGGAACTGTCGCCTGGATCGAGCACTTCGGCCTTGCGCAACATCTGCCTAACCATCACTTCGATGTGTTTGTCATTAATATCAACGCCTTGCAGTCGATAGACCTCTTGAATCTCACTTAAGATGTAGTGCGCCAAGGGTTCCACACCTTGCAAGCGCAGGATGTCGTGTGGGTTGTAAGGCCCTTCGGAGACCACATCGCCGCGCGTCACATGCTCGCCTTCAAAGACTGAAATCGTGCGCCACTTCGGAATCAGCATTTCGACATGGCTAACTTCCTTCCGGGCATTGCCGTGTCCTTGTGTGTACGGCTCATCAAGGGTGATTACAAGCCGCAGCTTGCTCTTGGTTTCACGTCCGAAGCTGACGGTGCCGGTGGCCTCGGCAAGGATGGCGGCATCCTTAGGTTTGCGCGCTTCAAAGAGATCAGCCACTCGAGGTAGGCCGCCGGTAATATCGCGGGTTTTGGAGCCTTCTTGCGGAATACGCGCTATGACATCACCGACGCCTACATGACCGCCGTCCTCAAGGTTGAGAATGGCATTGGCTGGCAGGTAGTAGTGCGCCGGAATCTCGGTGCCAGCGAGATAGACCTCAGTGCCGGACTCATCGACGAGGCTGACCGCTGGGCGCAGCTCTTTGCCAGCCTGTGGGCGCTCTGAATCTTCTAGCACAATAATGTTGGTCAGGCCAGTCAATTCGTCGGTCTGGTGGCTCACCGACAAGCCTTCTTCCATCTCTTGAAAGACGACGGTGCCACTTTGTTCGGTGATGATCGGGTGCGTGTGCGGATCCCAGTTGGCGATGATGCGACCAGACTCGACATGTGTTGCATCTTCAACTGAGATGACGCCGCCGTAAGGCACACGGTAACGCTCGCGCTCGCGCCCGAACTCATCGAGAATCGCAATCTGGCCGGATCTTGACACGGTGACCAATTCGCCCGACTCGCGTCGCACCGTTTTCATATTGTGCAGGCGGATTTCACCACCATGCTTGACCTGCACGCTGTCGATTGCTGTCGCGCGCGATGCCGCGCCGCCGATGTGAAAGGTGCGCATGGTTAGCTGTGTGCCGGGTTCGCCGATCGACTGCGCGGCGATTACTCCCACAGCTTCACCGAGATTGACTTGCCGCCCGCGCGCGAGGTCGCGACCATAGCACTGTGCGCAGACGCCGTGATCGTTGGCGCAGGTGATGGCCGAGCGCACCTTAATCTCGTCAATGCCGAGGCTCTCGATGCGGTCAACCCACGACTCATCAAGCATGGTGCCTGCTGGAATCACAACTTCTTCGCCGTCCGACTGCCGCTTATGTACGAGGTCTTCGGCGACCACGCGACCGAGCACACGCGCGCTTAAGGGCTCGATGACATCGCCGCCTTCAATCAGGGCTGAGATGCGCAAGCCATCGGTTGTTCCGCAATCATAGTTAGTGATCACCACGTCTTGCGCGACATCAACGAGGCGGCGCGTGAGATAGCCGGAGTTGGCGGTTTTGAGCGCGGTGTCGGCAAGCCCTTTGCGTGCGCCGTGCGTGGAAATGAAGTATTCGTTCACCGACAGGCCTTCGCGGAAGTTGGCGGTGATTGGCGACTCGATGATGCTGCCATCGGGCTTGGTCATGAGGCCGCGCATACCGGCGAGCTGGCGAATCTGTGTCGGTGTGCCGCGAGCACCGGAATCCGAATACATGAAGACTGAGTTGAACGATGGTTGTTCAACCTCAGTGCCCGTCGAGTCAACCACAGTTTCACGCGAGATGCCGTCCACCATCGAGCGTGCGACGAGGTCATTGGCGCGCGACCAGATGTCAATGACTTTGTTGTATTTCTCACCAAGGGTGACAAGTCCGGAGCCAAACTGCTCTTCGATTTCTTGGACTTCGTTTTCAGCACTCTTGATGATGGCGGGCTTGTCTTCGGGGATGACGAAGTCTTCGATGCCGATCGATGCGCCTGACACCGTCGAATACTCGAAGCCGAGATACATAAGCTGGTCGGCGAAAATAACAGTTGCCTTGAGGCCCGCGCGTCGGTAGCACTCGTCAACGAGTTGTGAAATGCCTTTCTTGTCAAGCGTCTTGTTGACGAGGCCAAAGGGAAGTTCGCGTGGCAGGATGTCATAGAGTAGCGTGCGTCCGACAGTTGTATCGTAGAGGAACTCCTTGTCGTGCAATTCGCCGCTCTCGTCCTGCTCAATGTCACGCAGACGCACCTTGACCTTGGCGTGCAGGTCAACCACCTTATTCTCAAGCGCCCGTTCCACTTCGGCGATGCTATTGAAGACCATGCCTTCACCGTGCGCATTGATGCGTTCGCGTGACAGATAGTAGATACCGAGCACGACATCCTGCGACGGCACGATGATGGGGTCGCCGCTCGCAGGCGAAAGAATGTTGTTGGTGGACATCATGAGCGCGCGCGCTTCGAGCTGCGCCTCGATGGTCAGGGGCACATGCACCGCCATCTGGTCGCCATCGAAGTCGGCGTTGTAGGCGGCGCAGACGAGTGGGTGCAATTGGATGGCGCGTCCTTCAATGAGCACTGGCTCAAAGGCTTGGATGCCAAGGCGGTGCAGCGTCGGCGCACGATTGAGGAGCACCGGATGCTCGCGAATGACATCGTCGAGAATATCCCAGACCTCGGGCGTTTCGGTTTCGACGAGTTTCTTCGCCGCTTTGATCGTGGTCGCATAGCCGCGCGACTCAAGCTGCGCGAAGATGAACGGCTTGAAGAGTTCGAGTGCCATCTTCTTGGGCAGGCCGCATTGATGCAGTTTGAGGGTCGGGCCGACGACGATCACCGAGCGCCCGGAATAGTCCACGCGCTTGCCAAGCAGATTCTGTCGGAAGCGTCCCTGCTTGCCCTTGATCATGTCAGCGAGGGATTTAAGGGGGCGCTTGTTGGTGCCGGTAATTGCGCGACCACGGCGTCCGTTGTCGAGCAGCGAATCTACGGCTTCCTGCAACATGCGCTTTTCGTTGCGAACAATAATATCTGGCGCACTCAAATCCAAGAGGCGCTTGAGTCGGTTGTTGCGGTTGATCACACGACGATAGAGTTCATTGAGATCTGACGCCGCGAATCGGCCGCCTTCCAAAGGCACGAGTGGCCGCAAGTCTGGCGGCAGTACGGGCAGCACATTGAAGACCATCCACTCAGGCTTGTTGCCAGAGCGGACAAAAGCTTCCATGAGTTTCAAGCGCTTGGAAAGCTTCTTGACCTTTGATTCCGATGTCGTATTCGGGATTTCTTCGCGCAGCGTGGCGATCTCGCCTTTCAGATCAATGCTCTTGAGCAGTGTCTGAATGGCCTCAGCGCCCATCTCGGCGACGAACTCATCGCCGTACTCTTCGAGCCGTGCAAGATACTGTTCTTCAGTCAACAGCTCGCCCATTTCAAGTTCGGTCAAGCCTGGCGAGATGACCACGTAGTATTCAAAGTAGAGGACGCGCTCAATGTCGCGAAGCGACTTCAAGGCACGGCGTGACTCGCGTTCCTCAACCGACCAGTTTTCCTCAATGCGGCTGAAGTCGAGCAAGAGTCCAATGCGCGATGGCAGCGACTTCAAAAACCAAATATGCGCCACCGGACTCGCCATCTCAATATGGCCAAGACGCTCGCGGCGCACCTTGCTCACGGTCACTTCGACACCGCACTTTTCGCACACGACGCCCCTGTGCCGGAGGCGCTTGTACTTGCCGCATAAGCACTCATAGTCCTTATTTGGGCCAAATATCCGTGCACAGAACAGTCCGTCGCGCTCAGGCTTGAAGGTTCGATAGTTGATGGTCTCCGGCTTCTTCACTTCGCCGTAGGACCAAGAGCGAATCAGTTCAGGGGATGCCAGGCCAATGCTCAGATAGTCGAAATCGAGCCGTGAATCCGGTCCGCGCATCATTTGTTCGAGCCCTTTCATGTCGTCATGCCTCCGCTTGTCTATAAATACTTGATATTTCTATTGCGCTTATTCGCGATTCAGTTCCAAGTTGATGCCGAGCGAGCGAACTTCGCGCAGTAGCACTTGGAATGATTCGGGCGTGCCCGCGTCCATATGAAAATCGCCGTCAACGATGTTCTTGTACATCTTGGTGCGGCCGTTGACATCGTCGGACTTGACCGTCAGCATTTCCTGTAGCGTATAGGCGGCACCATAGGCTTCGAGCGCCCACACCTCCATCTCGCCGAATCGCTGGCCGCCGAACTGCGCTTTGCCGCCGAGCGGCTGCTGCGTGACAAGGCTGTAGCTGCCGGTGGAACGCGAGTGCATCTTGTCATCGACCAAGTGATTGAGTTTCAACATGTACATGTAGCCGACTGTCACTGGCCGGTGGAACTTCTCGCCAGTGCGGCCATCATAGAGCGTACACTGCCCGGATGTGGGCAGGTCTGCGAGGTCAAGCAGGCGTTTAATTTCCTGCTCGGATGCGCCATCGAACACGGGTGATGCAAAAGGAATGCCTTTGGTCATGTTGCGTGCGAGTTCGAGTAGCTCGTCGTCGGAAAAGGCATCGAAATCCTGATTACGCCCTTCGCCTTGGTTGAAGACCTGGTGGAGCGTCTTGCGAAGGAGGCGCGCGGCTTTCCCTTTTTCCTTGGACGATTCGATCAGTGCACTGATCTTGCTGCCTATTTCCTTTGCTGCCCAGCCGAGATGCGCTTCCAAAATCTGACCTACGTTCATGCGTGAAGGCACGCCAAGCGGGTTGAGGATGATATCCACTGGCTCACCGTTCTCATCGTAGGGCATATCTTCAACAGGCATGATGACGGAGATCACGCCTTTGTTGCCGTGCCGTCCGGCCATCTTGTCACCAGGCTGGATGCGGCGCTTCACGGCAAGCATCACCTTGATGGTCTTCAAGACGCCTGGCGGCAAGTCTTCGCCGCGCTGTAGTTTTTGCTTCTTGTCCTGAAAGGCATCCTCAAGATCGCTCTTGCGCTTGGTCAATTGCAATTCCGCTTGGTCAAGCTCGTCGTTGCATTCCTCGACCACCATGCGCAGGCCAAACCAGTCCTTGCGCGGCAGGTCGTTGAGGTATGCGTCACTCACTGTTGTGCCGGAGCGCTTGCCGGGTGCGCGAACAGCTTTCTTGCCGACGAGAATGCGACGCAATCGCTCGTAGGTGGCCTCCTCGTAGATGCGAAACTCATCGTCGAGGTCTTGGCGAATCTCGCGCAATTGCTGATCTTCAATGTCTTGCGTGCGCTCGTCCTTTTCCACGCCTTCGCGCGTGTAGATTTGCACATCGACCACCGTGCCTTTGACACTCGACGGCACGCGCAGCGATGTATCTTTCACGTCCGAAGCCTTCTCGCCGAAAATAGCGCGCAAGAGCTTTTCTTCCGGTGTCAACTGGGTTTCGCCCTTGGGCGTGACCTTGCCGACAAGTACGTCGCCTTGATTGACTTCCGCACCAATATAGACCACGCCCGATGCGTCGAGATGGCGAAGCGCGCCTTCGCCAACGTTAGGAATGTCGGAAGTGATCTCATCGGCGCCGAGCTTGCTGTCGCGCGCTGTGCAAATGAGTTCTTGGATATGGATGCTCGTGAAGCGGTCTTCAGAGACCACGCGCTCGGAAATGAGAATCGAGTCTTCGAAGTTGTAGCCGTTCCACGGCATGAGTGCGATGCGCATATTTTGGCCGAGGGCGAGCTCGCCAAGATCAATCGAAGGGCCGTCGGCAAGCACATCGCCTGGCTCGACGACTTCGCCGGGGAGCACCAGCGGGCGCTGGTTAATGCAAGTGTTCTGGTTGGAGCGCGTGAACTTCTTGAGGTTGTAGATGTCAACGCCCGCTTCGCCGGTTTCGGTTTCCTGCTCACGAACGCGAACGATGATGCGGCCAGCATCGACGTTTTCCACGATGCCGCCGCGCTTGGCGACTTCGCACACGCCTGAGTCAATGGCGAGACGACGCTCCATGCCGGTGCCGACAAGTGGCGTTTCGGCGCGAATCAAAGGCACGGCTTGACGCTGCATGTTGGAGCCCATGAGTGCGCGGTTGGCATCGTCGTGCTCTAGGAAGGGAATAAGCGATGCGGCGATCGAAACGACTTGCTTTGGCGATACGTCCACATAGTCGATGTTGTCTGCGGTTGCCTTCAAGAACTCGTTGTTGCGGCGCACATCGATCAATTCATCGACAAATCGGCCGCCTTCGATCTTGGAGCCGGTTTGGGCGATGACATAGTCGGCTTCATCGACCGCGGACAGATAAGTGATCTCGTCGGTCACGACGCCATCGGTCACCTTGCGGTAGGGCGTTTCAAGGAAGCCGTATTCGTTGGTTCTCGCATAGGTGGCGAGGTTGTTGATGAGGCCGATGTTGGGGCCTTCAGGGGTTTCGACCGGGCAGACGCGGCCGTAGTGGGTGGGATGCACGTCGCGTACTTCAAAGCCTGCGCGCTCGCGCGTGAGCCCGCCCGGACCGAGTGCCGAAATACGGCGCTTATTGGCGACTTCCGAGAGCGGGTTGTTCTGATCCATGAATTGCGAAAGCTGGCTTGAGCCGAAGAATTCGCGTACAGCTGCTGCGACTGGCTTGGCGTTGATCATGTCCTGCGGCATCAGACCCTCGTTCTCGGCGACGCCGAGGCGCTCCTTGACTGCGCGCTCGACCCTGGTCAAGCCGATGCGGAACTGGTTTTCGGCCATTTCGCCGACTGAGCGGACGCGCCGGTTGCCAAGATGGTCAATGTCATCCACTGTGCCTTTGCCGTTGCGGACATCAATCAGGGTGCGCAGGACATCGACGATATCGACTTGGCTGAGTACGCCAGCGCCTTTGATACTATCGCGGCCAAGACGGCGGTTGAACTTCATGCGGCCAACCGCGCTCAAGTCGTAGCGTTCTTCGGAAAAGAACAGTCGTTCGAACAGGCCATCCGCTGCCTCGCGAGTCGGCGGTTCGCCCGGGCGCATCATGCGGTAGATTTCGACGCGAGCCTCAAACTGGTTGCGCGTCGGGTCGATTCTCAAGGTCTCCGAGAGATAGTTTCCGCAATCGAGATCGTTGGTGTAGATGGTGCTGATCTCACTGAACTTCAGTTCTTCGATGCGCTCGAGCAGCTCCTCGGTGATGATGGTGTTGCACGGCACCACTTCCTCGCCGGTGGACTTGTCAATCAGTGCGGTGGCAGTCACCTTGCCGATCAGGTACTCACGCGGCACATCGAGTCGGCGGAAGCGCGTGGCGGCGATTTGTCGCACATGACGCGCAGTGATGCGCCTGCCTTGCGCGACGATGAGAGAACCGTCCTTGGCGCGAATATCGAAACTCGCGACATCGCCGCGCATGCGCTCGGCCACCAAGTCCATGGAATACTTGCCACCACGCTTGCGGTGGAAGCTGATCTGTTCAAAAAAGAGGTCGAGCATCTGTTCGCTCGAATAGCCGAGGGCGCGCAGCATGATGGTCGCTGGCAGCTTGCGCCGGCGGTCGATACGCACATAGACGAGATCCTTGGGGTCGAACTCAAAGTCGAGCCATGAGCCGCGATAAGGAATCACTCGTGCGGAATACAGGAGCTTGCCGGAGGAATGCGTTTTGCCCTTGTCGTGGTCGAAGAAAACGCCCGGAGAGCGGTGCAATTGCGAGACGACGACCTTCTGCGTACCGTTGACAATGAAGGTGCCATCTTCGGTCATGAGCGGAATTTCGCCCATGTAGACTTCCTGCTCTTTAATTTCCTTGACTGTTTTGTAATTCGTTTCCTTGTCGTACAGCTTGAGTTGCACCTTGACGTGCAGGGGCGCCGCGTAGTTGGCGCCGCGTTGCAAACACTCCTTGACATCAAATACCGGCTCCCGGAAGCTGTAGCTCACATAGTCGAGTTCAGCGTTTTCAGATCGGCTCTTGATTGGGAATATGGACTTGAAAGTAGCGTGCAATCCTTGCTCGGCTCGATTCCTAGGATCGACATCCCGCTGCAGGAATTTTCGATAGGAGTCAATTTGAATCGCGAGCAGATATGGGATTTCCATCACTTCGGACAGGGTGCCGAAATCCTTACGCAGACGCTTCTTTTCCGCTAAACTAAGTGTCATGGGTGACTCCTTTGTTTATTACTCAAGTTTTGAGAGTTTTTGAGACTATTTTTGAGACTACTAGGCAAGCACAGCAAAAACTCACGCTTGAGAACTCAAGCGCGAGCGCAATGCATGTAGCGAGAGAATTGTGAGCAAAGCAATTAAAGAGCAAAAGTGACTACTTAAGCTCTACGCTGCCGCCCGCTTCTTCTATCTGCGCTTTGTACGACTCGGCTTCTTCCTTGCTGACGCCTTCTTTCACAGCTTGTGGCGCACCATCGACCATCGCCTTGGATTCTTTCAGTCCGAGGCCGGTGATCGCCCTCACTGCTTTGATGACATTGACTTTCTTGTCACCTGCGGCTGTGAGTATGACGTTGAAAGAGGTTTGTTCTTCGACAGCCGCCTCGCCGCCGCTATCGCTAGTTGCGGCTGCGACAGGCGCCGCAACTGCCGTAGCGGCGCTGACGCCAAAGCGCTCCTCCATCAACTTGACGAGCTCGACCACGTCCATCACGCTCATCTCGGCGACGGCGTTCACAATATCGTCTTTGGACAAATCCATTTCTTAGTTCCTTTTCGTTAGGTATGTGGGTGTATATGTGTGGGAGCCGCTATTCGGCTGTTGCGTCTTTTTCCTTGGCTTCTTTGGCATACGCGCTCAACACCAAAACGAGCTTTTGTGGCACTGCTGCTAAGGTTTGCGCAAGTTTGGTGACGGGTGCATTGAGGACGCCCATGAGCTGCGCAAGCGCTTGTTGTCGCGTTGGCAGGTTGGCGAGACTCGATAGCTGCTCGCCGGGCACAAGATGCCCGTCCACCGAGATGGCGCGCACTTCCATAGATTCGTAATCCTTGGCAAGATCACGCATTAAGCGGGCGAGTGTGCCAGCATCGTCGCGAGTCGATGCGAGCAGGCTCGGCCCTTTCAAGCTCCCCTCAAGGCAGGCATGGAGCGTATTCGAAAAGGCAAGCTTCGCGAGCCTGTTGGGCACGACCTTGAGATCGATCTCTTGCGCACGCGCACGCACGCGCATATCAGTCATGGCGGCCACGTCAAGTCCGCGGTAGTCGGCGAGCAGCAGGGTGGAAGACTCGCTCGCCAAAGCGCGCATGTCTTCGACAAGCGCTTCCTTTCTCTCTCGTGTCATCGGCATGGTGAGCGTCCTGTTGGATTTTGAGTGGCGGATTAGATCGAAAGCGTGGAGAGATCGATGGCGAGGCCAGGGCCGAACGTGCTCGACAGCGTCAGTTTCTTGAGGTAAATGCCTTTCGAAGAGGCTGGCTTGGCACGTTTCAAATCGCTGAGTAGGGCTTCGACATTCTCTTGCACGTGCGCTGGGTCGAATCCGACCTTACCGACGCAGCCATGAACGATGCCGCTACGGTCGGTGCGAAATTGAAACTGACCGGATTTGGCATCGCGAACAGCACTCGCCACGTCATCTGTGACCGTTCCAGATTTCGGGTTCGGCATGAGTCCGCGAGGCCCAAGAATACGCGCAAGCGGACTCACGGTTTTCATGGCGTCACGCGCTGCGATGACCGTATCAAAGTCAAGCTCTCCGCCTTTGATACGCTCCGCGAGCTCGTCAAGCCCAACCACGTCGGCGCCCGCTTCGTGCGCCGCATCGGCGTGCTCGTCGCCAGCGAACACCGCCACACGTATGCGCTTGCCATTGCCGTGCGGCAGCTTGGTGGCACCGCGTACATTCTGGTCTGAGCGGCGTGGATTGACACCGAGATTGACCGACACATCAAGGGATTCCTCGAAGGTATTTTCCTTGGCATTCTTGGTCTTGGTGGGTGTGACTTCTTTGATCAGGTGAAGCGCCTCTTCAATAGAGTAGGCGCGCGCCGAATCAACGAGTTCGCGGATTTTCTTCTGACGCTTGCTGAGTTTCATGAGAGTGGCCTGTTGGTTGTGTGGCTTGAGTGGCTCTTGCGGATCGTTTTCAGGCGTCCTGACTCACTTCAATGCCCATGCTGCGAGCGGTTCCGGCGATGATGTGAAACGCTGCCTCGGCGCTCGCCGCATTCAAATCGTCCTTCTTGAGCGCGACAATTTCCTCGATTTGTGCCCGGCTGACCTTGCCGACCTTGTCCGTGTTGGGGGTGGGCGAACCTTTGTCGATGCCAGCGGCCTTGCGAAGCAGCACCGCAGCCGGTGGCGATTTGACGACAAAATCGAATTTCCGGTCCGCATAGGCTGAAATCACCACTGGCACCGGCATGCCTTTCTCAAGGTGCCCAGTGGCGGCATTGAAGCGCGTGCAGAAATCTTGAATATTCAAGCCGTGCTGACCAAGCGCCGGGCCAATCGGCGGCGCCGGATTGGCAGCCCCTGCTGGCACTTGTAGTTTGATGTATGCGCTGATGTCGGCCACGATCAATTCTCCTTGCAGTTTCGCGCGCTGCGCGCCTTAGCCTTTCTCCACTTGCGTAAACTCAAGCTCGACAGGTGTCGAGCGCCCGAAAATAGTGACCGCCACCTTGAGCTTGCTGTTCTCATAGTCCACAGTCTCGACCACGCCGCTGAAGTCGTTGAACGGCCCTTCGGTGACGCGAACGATCTCGCCCGGTTCGTAAATGATCTTGGGTCTCGCCTTGTCGCCGCGACCAGCTTCGACGCCAGCTAAAATCGAATCCGCTTCGGCAGGCGTCAAGGGCGTCGGGTCGTCGGCCTTGCCGCCGATAAAGCCGAGCACTTTTGGCGTGTCCTTGACGAGGTGCCATGTATGGTCGTTCAAGAGCATTTCGACGAGCACATAGCCCGGAAAGAACTTGCGTTCGCTACGGCGTTTTTGCCCGCCGCGCATCTCGACGACTTCTTCAATCGGCACCAGCACCTGTCCAAAGCAATCGGCGCTCGTTGATTCGCGAATGCGATCTTCAAGTGCACGTTTGACGGCCTTCTCGTAGCCGGAATAGGCTTGCACGACATACCAGCGTTTGGCCTTTGCGTCGGCGGAAGGCGCGATTGTCTGTGTATCGCTGTCCATCGAGTTCCCCTAACCCTAGCCGATGACGCTCGCAACGAGCCAGCTTAATAGAGAATCTAGTCCCCATAAGATGAGCGCGAATACAATCACAAGAAGGATGACAATAAAGGTCGTTTGCGTGGTTTCTTGGCGCGTCGGCCACACCACACGCCGTATCTCTGTGCGCGCTTCTTTGAGGAGAGAGACGACCGCCGCGCCTTTCTCAGTCTGCGATGCAATGCCGAGTGCGACCACTGCGAGCGCGATGATCGCGAGCACGCGATACAGCAGCGACTGCTCGCCCAAATACCAATTGCCAAATATGGCAGCGGCAGCGATGGCGAGTACGACGAACCACTTCAGCCAGTCAAGGCTTGATGTACGAGTCGGCGTGTTCATGTCTAGTTGCGTCTTCGTGTGTGCTGGCAAATGCCCGTTGGGGCGCGAAATGGCAGGTCAGGAGGGGATCGAACCCCCAACCTGCGGTTTTGGAGACCGCTGCTCTACCAATTGAGCTACTGACCCGTTGTCATGCAAGATGCGCTTTGTCCTTAGTTGACGATGCTCGTGACAACGCCAGCGCCCACCGTTCTGCCACCTTCACGGATAGCGAACCGTAGCCCTTCGTCCATGGCGATCGGGCTGATGAGCTTGATCTTCATGTTCACGTTGTCGCCGGGCATGACCACCGAAGTTGCTTCCGGCAGATCAATTTCCCCGGTGACGTCGGTTGTGCGAAAGTAGAACTGCGGCTTGTAGCCGGAGCGGAACAGCTTGTTGCGGCCGCCTTCTTCCTCGGTGAGCACATAGGCTTCCGCTTCGAACTCAGTGTGCGGGGTGATAGTGCCGGGCTTGGCGAGCACTTGTCCGCGCTGCACATCCGAGCGGTCCATGCCGCGCAGCAGGGCGCCGATGTTCTCACCGGCGCGGCCTTCATCGAGCAGCTTGCGGAACATTTCAATGCCGGTGCAGACGGTTTTGCTGGTTTCTTCGCGAATGCCGACGATCTCGACTTCTTCGCCCTGTTTGAGGATGCCGCTCTCGACCCGTCCGGTCACCACGGTGCCACGACCTTGAATGGTAAAGACATCTTCAATGGGCATGAGGAACGGCTTGTCGATATCGCGCTCAGGTTCCGGTACGTAGCTGTCAAGCGTTTCGAGCAGTTTCTTGATGGATTCGATACCTTCGGTGTCGCCTTCGAGTGCCTTGAGCGCACTGCCAATCACGATTGGCGTGTCGTCGCCAGGAAATTCGTAGGTGTTGAGCAGGTCGCGTACTTCAAGTTCGACGAGTTCGATGAGTTCCGGGTCGTCCGCAAGGTCGGCCTTGTTGAGGAACACGACGATGCGCGGCACGCCGACCTGACGGCTTAGGAGAATGTGCTCGCGCGTTTGCGGCATAGGGCCGTCGGAGCCATCGACCACGAGGATCGCGGCATCCATCTGCGCGGCGCCAGTGATCATGTTCTTCACATAGTCGGCGTGGCCTGGGCAGTCAACGTGCGCGTAGTGGCGTGTGTCGGTTTCATACTCGACATGCGAGGTGGCGATGGTGATGCCGCGCTCTTTTTCTTCAGGCGCGTTGTCGATTTCGTCAAATGCCTTGACCTCGCCGCCGCCTTGAAGCTCAGCGCAGACCTTGGTAAGCGCCGCTGTCAAAGTCGTCTTGCCGTGGTCAACGTGACCGATGGTGCCGACATTGACGTGCGGCTTGGTGCGCTCAAATTTCTCTTTCGCCATGATACCTTTGATCTCCGGTGTGTGATGTCTTCAATGATGGCAAAGACAGTGATGTGTGTGAAGCTGCTCCGAGTGCCAATCACCCAAGGCGAGCAATTGACTGCGAGGTGCGGCCTCGGCCCTTGGTGCTCACAACCGGATTTGAACCGGTGACCTCTTCCTTACCAAGGAAGTGCTCTACCGACTGAGCTATGTGAGCGCTTAATTTCATTTGCCAGCGCGGCAGGCAGTGTCTGTTATCCGACGCATCTGTCGCATTTGTCCACATGTTCACAAATATTCGAGCACGACACGGAGCGGGTAGCGGGAATCGAACCCGCATTATCAGCTTGGAAGGCTGAAGTTCTACCATTGAACTATACCCGCCTATACCCGCCGAAATCACCCGTCAACACGCCTTGGAAAGCAATTTCAAGAGACTTGAAATTGCTTCTTTTCTAGTTCATCCTCTTCATCATTATTATGATGTATTATCATGTCGAATGAAGGCCCCGCACCTGATGGTGCAGGGGGTAGGATTCGAACCTACGAAGGCTGTGCCGTCAGATTTACAGTCTGATCCCTTTGACCGCTCGGGAACCCCTGCAAGCAAAAGAGACGAATTATCTCGCTTCGCGATGCAAGGTGTCAAGCGGAAATTTGAATGTGTGTTGGCAACAAAGGATGGCCGACTTGTGGAGGTCTGAATCGGCGAGCTATAGAATTACGTCATGTGACTCCTCCCGTGGAGGCGATTCTCAGCCGTCCCCAATCAACGCCTCCACCACCGAAGGATCCGCGAGCGTCGAAATGTCCCCCATATCTTCGGTCTCTCCACAAGCGATCTTGCGCAGAATCCGGCGCATGATTTTGCCGGAGCGCGTCTTCGGCAGTCCGTGCGCGAATCGCAGCACGTCAGGTCGTGCGAACGGACCGATTTCGCGGCGCACGAGGGCGATCAGTTCGTCACGCAGCGTCTCGGTCGCTGCCGCATCAAGCGCAAGATGCGTCATGGGCGTCACAAAGCAATAGATGCCTTCGCCCTTGACCTCATGCGGAAAGCCGACCACGGCGGCTTCGGCGATCGATTCGTGCAGGACGAGCGCGCTTTCGAGTTCGGCGGTGCCAATCCTGTGGCCGGACACATTGATGACATCATCGACACGCCCGGTGATCCAGTAGTAGCCATCGGCATCGCGGCGCGCACCATCGCCAGTGAAATAGTAGCCGGGATAGCGCGCATAATAGGTATCGATGACGCGCTGGTGGTCGCCGTATACTGAGCGGATCTGACCGGGCCAAGCGGCGGTGATGACGAGGTTGCCGCTCGCTTCAGTCGCATCACTTGCATGAATCAATTGCCCGTTCTCGTCCATGAGGCCCGGCTGGATGCCAAAGAAAGGCCGAGTCGCAGAGCCAGGTTTGAGGGGCGTTGCGCCCGGCAGTGGCGTGATCATGATGCCGCCGGTTTCTGTTTGCCACCAGGTGTCAACAATAGGGCAGCGACCGTCCCCGACTACGCGGTGATACCACTCCCACGCCTCCGGGTTGATCGGTTCGCCGACGGTGCCGAGCACGCGAAGCGATGTGCGCGAGCAGGATTTGACCGGCTCATCGCCTTCCGCCATCAACTGACGAATGGCGGTCGGTGCGGTGTAGAAGATGCGCACCTGATGTTTGTCCACAATCTGCCAGAAGCGCGATGCGTCCGGCCAAGTCGGCACGCCTTCGAACATGAGTGTGGTGGCACCGTTGGCAAGCGGCCCATAGACAATATAGGAGTGTCCGGTGATCCAGCCGACATCGGCTGTACACCAGTAGACCTCGCCATCTTGATAGTCGAACACATACTTGTGCGTCATGGCCGCGTGCAACAGGTAGCCTGCCGTGCCGTGCTGCACGCCTTTGGGTCTGCCGGTCGATCCGGAGGTGTACAAAATGAACAGGGGGTCCTCGGACTCCATCGGCTCTGGCTCGCAATAGTCGTCCATCTGCGAAATGGCCTCGTCGTAGCAAAGGTCGCGCGCCTCATTCCAAGGAATGCCCTCGCCGCCGCCGTGACGAACACAGACCACTGTGTGTACACCCGGGCAGTGCGCAAGCGCGGCTTCCGCATTCGCTTTGAGTGCGATGCGCTTGCCGCCGCGAATGCTCTCATCCGCTGTGATCAGCAGCGAGCAATCGGAGTCGAGAATGCGCTCTTTGAGCGAAGTCGGGCTAAAGCCGCCGAACACCACCGAATGAATCGCACCGATACGCGCGCAGGCGAGCATGGCGACAGCCGCCTGCGGAATGAGCGGCATGTAGATGCACACGCGCGAACCCTTGGCGACGCCTCTGGATTTCAGCAAGTTTGCGAGCTGGCAGACTTCCCGGTGCAGCGCGGAAAAGCTGATGGCTTTGGTTTCGCTGCCGTCATCGCTCTCCCACAGAATCGCCGTCTGGTTGCCGCGCGCCTCAAGATGCCGGTCGAGGCAGTTATGGCTGGCATTGAGCTTGCCGCCAATGAACCACTCGACTTCGCCTTTGGCAAAGTCGCTGCGGACAAGCGTCTGCCATGGCTCGAACCAATCGAGGAATGCCTCGGCTTGCTCGCGCCAGAAAACTTCAGGATTCTCGACCGAGGCGCGATACATGGCCTCGTAGGTATCGCTCGTAATGTGTGCGCTTTGCGCCAAGGCCGCAGGGATAGGATAGGTGTGTGTCATGTGTTCTGGGCTATGAAAACTCTTCGCGACTAGTCTAGCAATGACGGGTTCAAACGGAAATAATGGCGTCTGCCGCGCATTGTGTGAATGCACTCAAGCAGCGCTTCAAAATGACGGTCAACGCCTGCGAAATTGCATTCAGATGCGTCAACCACCAATAGCGGTGCAAGTTCGAAGTGATGGAAGAAGGTTGTGTAAGTCTGGCTGACTTGGGTGAGATACTCAATCGAGCACTCATGCTCGGCCTTGATGCCTCTCTTCTGCACGCGCTCGAAGAGAATTCTCGGCGGCGCTTGCAGATAAATCACCAAATCCGGCTGCGGCCAGTGAACGTTGAGTGCGTGCACAACTTGCTGGTAGAGCCTCAGTTCCTCGCCATCCAAGGTCAGTTCGGCGAAGAGCCGGTCCTTCTCTAAGATGAAATCGGAGACGATTGGCGATTCGAGCCGCGTCTGTGATTCAAGATAAGCAGCTTGCTCGGCGCGGTGCAGCAAGAAGAACAACTGGGTCGAGAAGGCGTAGCGCCGCTGGTCGCGATAGAAGCGCTCCAACAGCACATGCTCGGCGGTGGGCTCCAACAGGGTCTCGTAGCCGAAGGTTTCGGCCAGACGGTTGGCGAGGCTCGTCTTGCCAACGCCGATCGGGCCTTCAACGGCGATATAGCTAGGAAGGTCGCTTGGGATGTCGCGTGCGCTCATGCTTCTGGCCGCAGGTCTCGCGACAAGCATACATTCATTTTTGGCGCGTGCATTAGAATGAGCACTTGTCAACGAAGCGTGAACGCGAATTGAAATGAACGCTCTACTCAAAGTCTGCCTGCCGCCGCTGCTGCTCGCGGCGTGCGCATTTCCGCTCCACGCGCAGGAGTCTTCCCAGCTGCCCGAACCGCATCGGGTGGTGGATGATGTCACGCGCCAGGTCATCGCGCTGATTCGCGACACCCAAACGCAAGGCGAAATCGATGTCGAAGACTTCAAGGCGGATGTCTATGAACTGCTCAATCCAAGGCTCGATTGGGTCGGCTTCTCAAGAGGCGTCATGGGGGCGCACTTTCAGTCGGCATCAGATGCGCAGCGCTCAAGGTTTGTGACAAGCGTGCGCGTGATGCTGCTCGACTTCTATGCGGCGACCATGCTGAGGTTGCGAGACCAGCAGATACGGGTTCTGATGCCGAAGGCGCCGCCGAGCAACCCGAACCGCGTCAATGTGGATCTTGAGTTTGTGGGCTCGGATGGACAAGCCATCCCCATTGTCTTCTACATGCGCCGGGCTTCGGAAGGTGGCGAGTGGAAGCTCGTCAACATCAATCTTGCCGGCATCAATCTCGGCCTCACTTGGCGCAATCAATTCGGCCGCATCATGGACGTCACAGGCGATATTGATCAGTCCATCATCGAGTTTGCCGAGGCCGTCAGACAAGCCTCCCCTTAAGGCGATTGCGATGATCGATATTGCAGCGCTGGTGCGCGAACACTTTGAGGATGCGGAGGTGTCGGCATCAGGCGACGGCAGCGCAGGCACCGAGGTGCGCGTAGTGAGCGAGCGCTTCCAAGGTCTCTCCAAGGTCAAGCGCACACAAATGGTCTATCGGGCGCTTTCCCAGGCTATTAGGGAGGGGCGCCTGCATTCGGTGAGCATCCAAGCGCTGACGCCCGACGAAGGCACGACCTAGTGCTCCATCAAGCTGATACGGTATTATCAGCTTGATGGAGCACTAGTCACATGCTTACGCTTGCCCTCAACAAAGGGCGCATATTCACCGAGGCCGTGCCTATTCTTGAGCGCGCCAGCCTTGTCCTGCCCGGTCAATTCAAGAACACGCGATCACTTGTCTTTGAGCCTGCCGAGAAAAGTGGGCTGCGCGTCGTAGTGATGCGCGGCGCCGATGTGCCGGTCTATGTCGAGCACGGTGCGGCGGACTTGGGCATCGCCGGTAAGGACTCGCTGCTCGAACACCCCACCCATGAGTACTTCGAGCGGCTTGATCTCGGTATCGCCAAATGCCGCATTATGTCGGCGGGTCTTCGCCATGCCGAGCTTGACCACACTCGCCCGTTGCGCATCGCCACCAAGTTTGTGCGCACGAGCGCGCGTTTCTTTGCGCAGCAAGGTCAGGAGGTGCGCTTCATCAAGCTCTCCGGGGCATTGGAAGTAGCGCCGCGCTTGCAGCTGTGCGACCTGATTGTTGATATCGTCGATACCGGGGAGACGCTGCGTGCCAACGGCTTGGTGCCTTTGGATACGATCGCCGAGGTGTCAAGCCGAGTCATCGTTAACCGGACGGCCCTCAAGGTCAAGCAGGCAGAAGTGCTCGCTTGCCTGTCTCGATTGCAGGACAGCTTGTGAGCGCCTCCCCATTCATTCGCAGGCTCGATGCCAGTGATGCCGACTTCGCGTCCTCGCTTGAGTCGCTGCTTCAAAATCGGGTGTCGCGCGATACGGGCTTGGTGGCGTCGGTCTCGGAGATCATTGCGCAGGTCGTCAAGGACGGCGATCAGGCTCTGCTCGAATTGACGAGACGGTTCGATGCGTCTGATGTCACCAGCCTTGATGCTTTGCAAGTTTCCAAAGCAGCGCAAGAAGCGGCCTATCAGTCATTGACACTAGAGATCAGATCAGTGCTCGACACTGCGAGCGCGCGTATTCGCGCGTTTCACGAGACGACTTGCCAAGAGCGATGCAAAGCATACGAGGATGCCCTCGGAAACAGGCTCATGCGCGAGACCGTGCCGCTCTCGCGTGTCGGCATTTACGTCCCCGGCGGCCAAGCGACCTATCCTTCGACCTTGCTGATGACGGCAATTCCAGCGCGCGTCGCTGGCGTTGCGCAGATCATCGTGACATCGCCGCCGACAACGCCTGAGCAGGATGCCTTGCTACTTGCCGCTGCACATCTTGCTGATATCGATGAGTTCTGGCGAATCGGCGGCGCACAGGCCATCGCCGCGCTCGCCTATGGGACGGAGCGCATCGATCGAGTCGATCTGATCGCCGGGCCGGGCAGCGCTCGTGTGACAGAAGCCAAGCGCCAAGTGTCAGGTGACGTGGGCATTGATCTCATCGCCGGTCCTTCCGAGGTGTTGATCGTCGCCGATGCGGATGCGCCGGCGCAATGGATTGCGCTTGACCTGTGCGCGCAGGCGGAGCACGACGCCGATGCGCAGGCGGTGCTCGTGACGCCGAGCGCGGCGCTGATCGAGTCAGTGTCGAAGGCGCTCGACAAGCACCTCACCGCTCTCAAGCGGTCAAGCCTGATTAAGGCATCATTCGAGGCGCACGGCGCACTCATTCGCAGCACAGACCTCGCCCACGCCATTGACATCGCCAATCGCTTTGCGCCAGAGCATTTGTCGCTGTGCGTGCCGGAGGCCGAGGCGTGGCTGCCGCGCATTTCACATGCGGGAGCGGTGTTCTTAGGTAGTCAGTCGTCAGAAGTCTTCGGCGACTATCTTGCAGGGCCGAGCCACGTCCTGCCGACATCAGGCAGCGCACGTTTCAATTCCGCGCTTGGCGTTGAGACGTTTACCAAAGCGCGTTCGGTCATCTCGCTCAGCCCCGATGGTGCGAGCGAGCTCGCGCACAGCGCGGCACGCTTTGCTGAGTGCGAAGGTCTTGAAGCACACGCGCTCGCGGCCATCGTCCGCAAGCGGTAATTCGCTCGTTATGGCGCCGGGATTCGTACCGAGCGAACAATATCGCACGCTCATTGACGCTAGAGAGCTCCTCCCGGATGCGGCCCAGGCTCGCCTTTTACCCGTCATTGATGCGCTGCGCGAAGCACTCGTGCAGCGCCGCGAAACAGCAGGCTTGAAGGCGCTTGCCCACAAGGTGCTGCGCAAGCCAGTCCCTTCCGTGCAAGGCTTGTATCTGTGGGGGGCTGTGGGACGCGGCAAGACCCTGCTCATGGACCTTTTATACCAAAGCCTTGGCGACGTGCCTCGCCAGCGGCTGCATTTTCATCGACTCATGCAGCGCGTTCATGCCAGTTTGCGCGATCTTTCGGGGCATCAAAACCCGCTGCAACTGACCGCGGAGAAATTGCGGGGTGAGGCAAGAGTGCTGTGCGTCGACGAGTTGTATGTCACCGATATTGGCGATGCCATGATTCTCGCCGAACTGCTGCAAGCGCTCATCGCGCGCGGTGTCACCTTGGTAGCGACATCGAATCTGGCGCCCGAAGATTTGTACGAAAACGGACTGCAGCGACGCAGGTTCCTGCCTGCCATTGACCTTATTCGTGAACACATGCGGGTAGTCGCCATGGGCGCAGGCGAGGATTTTCGTATGCGCCTGCTGCGCGATGCTGGCAGCTATCACGCGCCGAACGATAAGACAGCTGATGCAACAATGCTCGCAAGTTTCTTGAGGCTTGCCGATGAACCGACGGACGAGGACGTGAACCTTGAGATTCTAGGCCGCGAGATTCGCGCACGACGTGTCGCGGGCGGCGTTGCCCTGTTTGACTTTCACGATCTATGCGAGACCGCGCGCAGCCAGCTTGATTACATCGAAATCTCACGCCTCTTTCACACGCTTCTGCTCAGCAATGTCCCAGTGATGGGCGCGCACCGGGAAAACGCCGCGCGTCGCTTCATTGCGCTCATTGATGAACTCTATGATCGCTGCGTCAATTTGATTATCTCGGCAGAGGCTGAGGTCGAAGCGCTCTATCGGGGCGACCAGCATGGCCAAGCGTTCGAGCGTTGCGCAAGCCGCCTCGTGGAAATGCGATCAGTTGACTATATGGAGCGTATGCACAAGGCATAACCGAGTGGTTGATTCGATGCGTACAGCTTGCCATGGATGGCATGAATCATGTCTCGGAGTTGTCAAAGGATGAAAAGGCCCAGGTCGGAGGCCTGATAGCCGTTGGCCACGAAGTCCTCGAGCGTGACGCTGTGCTCGCGGTCGGCATCCGTATAGATCACCAAGTCGTCTCCCCGCTCCTCCACATAATTCGCCAGCATGTCGGCCTCGTCGCGGAACGCCACGTTGCGGAAGATCAGCCAGTCTTCCGCGTTGTCAAAGTCGGTGATCAGTTCGTGGCCGCCGTCCTTGTCGAAGTAGAAGAAGTCGGTGCCGGCGCCGCCCGTGAGCATGTCGTCCCCGGCGCCGCCGAACAGGCTGTCCGGGCCCGGCCCGCCGTTGAGGATGTCATCCCCGCCCTGGCCATGGAGATGGTCATTCCCGCCGCCACCATCGAGGCGGTCGTTGTCAGTGCCACCCGTGAGCAGTTCACCCGCCGCCGTGCCGGTCAGCGTCAGGCCATCAATGACCGGCGGCTTGCGTGCGCCGGGGTTGGGATCGGGCGCCGGGTCGGGCTCGGGTGGCGCCGGGGTGTTGGTATC
>JAPYNO010000116.1 GCA_028283025.1 Pseudomonadales bacterium
ATGTCACCGGGTACATCCATGTACCCGGCCCTGCGGGCGGCTGCGCCGTGCATTCTTGCTCCTGCAAGAATGTGGGGCCTGCCACACTGCGTTGTCGCGTCTTGCCAAAGAACGAAATGGCCTAGCGCCTAAAACACACGAATTAACCGGACAGGACACTAAATGACAGATGAATTGACCTTTGCGCACTTGACAGACCCGCACTTCACGGTGCCTGAATTTGCCTCTTGGAGCGAGATTGCCAACAAGCGAGCGCTCAGTGTTCTTTCGTGGCGATTGAAGCGCAAGCGCCGCTATCAGCGCGAGGTATTTGAAGCCCTCGCGCATGATGCCGCACGACACACGGACACCTTTGTGCTGACTGGTGATTTGACGCAAGCGGGACTGAAGTCCGAGTGTGAAGCAGCGCAGAATTGGCTTGCGAAGTTTGCTGAGTGCCGGCGAGTCTGTGTGATTCCCGGCAATCACGACTCAATTCGCCTCAATGGACAGCGCGCCGAGTGGGAAGCGCTGTGGGCGCCGTACATGGGGGCTGGCGCTGCTTTTCCATATGTGAAGACCTTTGGCAGGGTCGCGATTGTCGGCCTTTCTTCCGCAGTGCCGACCGCGCCATTTCTTGCGAGCGGACGGGTAGGTTCGAGACAGCGAAAGGATTTGGCGCGCATCTTGATCGAATGCCGTGAACAAGGCTTGTGCCGCGTACTGCTCGTGCATCACTGTCCCGTACCGTCGCTCGACTCGCCGCGCCGGGGCTTAAGCGATGCCGCAGCACTGTGCGAGGTCATTGCCGAGGCAGGCGCTGAACTCGTTCTGCATGGTCATAATCACCGCTGGATGCAGCACACGATCAAAGGGCCGTCTTGCGCGGTGCCTGTCCTCTCGGCGCCTGCGGCCGGTTCGATAGGCATGGCGGATGGTCGTTACCGGGCGGGCTACTATCTCATAACGGTGCGGGCGACTGAGTGTAGTTGGCAGTTAAGCGCTGAAGCGCGGCAGTTTGGTCAAGAGGCGTCGCATCGGCGCGAGCTGCACCAATTTGAATTGCCGAAAGCGCGTTCGGAGGCTTAGGTGAGTTCACTTCGCGTCGGCTGCATTTGCAATCCGGATGCGGCGCGCAATCGGCAAGCCCTGTCCAAAGTTCGGCCGGTTCTGAGCGAGATGTCCAATGCCATCTACGCCGAAACAACGAGCACCAAGGACTATGCTTCGATCCTCTGCGCCGACCTGATCGAGTCGCTCGACCTGCTCATCCTGTCCGGAGGCGATGGCACTTTGCAACAAGGAATGAGCGCGCTGCTTGCATCGAAAGCGGCGCGCTTGCCAAAACTCGCCCTGCTGCCAGCCGGCTCGACCAATGTCGCAGCGACCGATTTAGGCGGCGGGCAAGGGCTTGTCGAGGCGGTATCGGGCTTGGCGAAGCAACTGCCCAATGTTGTCACAGTGCCGAAGCAGCCTTTGCTCATCCGCGCAAGCGAATCCGACCCGCCGCTCGTAGGCTTCTTCCTTGGCATCGGGGCAGCGCCTGCGGCGGTGGCACGCTACCGTCGCATTCGCAGACCTGTCCGCGGCCTGCCACTCCTTGATGCGGCTGCCTCTGTGGTGGCCATTGGCGGCACGATCCTCGAGATCGGAATCAAGGGCGAGGCATTTCCGCATGTGGTATCCGGTGAGATGCGCGTGGACGGTGAACCAACACGCATTGAAACGGCATCGCTTGTGCTCGTGACCTGCCTTGACGGCTTGTTCAAAGGGGTCACGCCTTGGTGGGGGCAGGGCGATGCGGCCATCAAATACCTGCAAATCGGGCTTGGCGCACCGTCCCTGCTCAAGCATATGTCTGGCATCTTGCGAGGCAAACCGGATGCTTCCGTGATGAAGTCGCCACTGTACGCTTCAGGCGGCGCAGGGCGCATGGTCCTGTCAAGAGTCGCAAACTTCACCATTGACGGAGAATTGTTCCGCATGAGTGCAGGACAGGCAAGGCTGACCATTGACGCCGGGCCCAAAATCGACTTTGTGCGCCTAGCATGAGCACCGTGTCCTTAGCTCGCCGTCAGGACGTGTTGATTGAAGCCGGGACGCCGCTTGCCGAATTGTGTGATCGATTGACCGAGGTTCGAAGCGGTGTGATTGGCTGCATCGCCTATGGTTCATGCCTTCGCAGCGGCGAGATCTTTGCAGGCTTGTTCGATGTGTATCTGGTTGTGACAAGCTATTCAAAAGCGCATCGTTCTCGCCTCGCCGCAGGTTTCAATTGGCTGCTGCCGCCGAATGTTTACTATGCGCAAGTGCCGCTCGCAGGCGGCTTGGCGCGGGTCAAGTATTCGATTTTGAGTCTGAAGGATCTTGAACGCGGCTGTGCGAAGCGCTTCGAGTCTTATGTGTGGGGCCGCTTCGCACAGCCGGTTGGTCTTTTTGGCTTTGCTGGCAGCGACCACGCTGCAAGGGTTCGGCATGCGCTCGCGCATGCTGGGCAGCGCCTCATTCGGGAGAGTGTCGCGCTCAATCGAGGCGAGTTCACTTCGCGCGAGTTGATCACTGCAGGTCTCTCGATGAGCTATGCCACCGAACTTCGCGCCGAAAAGCCGGGCAGGGTGATGGAAATCTACGACTTCGCCGAGGCGCATTATCGAGCGCTTTGCGATGCGTGCCTGCAGGACATGGCTGAGGTCGATCAAGTCGCGCATGATCGCTGGTGTTCAAAACTCGGCGCGGTGTCAAGGCTCTTTGGACGTGGCAAGTGGCTGCTTCGCCTTGCACTTGGCAAGCTTGCATCGATCGTGCGCCTGCTCAAGGCTTACTTCACTTTTCGCGACGGCATCGACTATCTTGTGTGGAAACTTGCTCGTCACTCAGGCCAAACGATCGAAGTACCGAAGCGCGTGCGGCGCTTCCCGCTCATTTTTGGCTGGGCATTTTTTCTGCGCCTGTATCGACAGGGGGTCTTCAAATAGTCATTTGGCAACTCATCGGCGGCAAACTTGGCGACGATGCGCAAGCGCGCCTCCTGGCAAGTGCGCTTGAATATCCTGTGCAAGAAAAAGCGCTTGCCTTCAAGCCCGCTTACGATCAAGGCAAACCTTGGTTGCGTGCGAGCTTCTCGCATTTGCAATCTGAAGTGGCCGAAGCGCTTGTGCCGCCTTGGCCTGATTTGATTCTCGCGATTGGTCGCCGCCCTGCGATGGTCGCGCTCGAAATCAAACGCCGCTCGCAGGGCAAGAGCAAGATTGTGCTCCTTGGTCGTCCTCGGCATCGGCATCATTTCGATCTCGTGATCACGCCCGCGCACTTTCTCGCGCCAGAATCCGAGAATGTATGTCGCGTACCCTGGCCTTTGATGGTGCCTGATGAAGCAAGTATTGAAGCGGCAGGCCGAGCTTGGGCAAGTAGGCTCAATCACCTCAAGCGTCCGCTGACTGCGGTGCTTGTCGGTGGTGCGACAGTGCCTTACGCCTTGGGCGCGCGTGCAGGCGATCAACTTGTTGAGCAGGTGCGTTTGGCAACGAGAGGAGAGGGCACGCTCTACTTTTGCACAAGTCGGCGCTCAGGACAGGCTTTGCGAGACGCGCTTCAAAGCAAGGTATCGCAAAGGCCGGACTCTGAGCGCCTCTTTGAATGGATGCCCGATGCCAAGGACAATCCCTACCATGCCCTGCTCGCGCTCGCCGACCGCTTTGTGGTGACAGGTGACAGCCTGTCCATGATGCTTGAAGTCGCGCAGCGCTCGAAACCGCTCGCGCTCTATATCCCGCCGCTTGGGTTTCGTCCGCGCTCACTGCTCGCACGCCTTTCGCGTTCAGTTCTCTATGGGTGGCATGATCGCACGCAGCGTTTTGAGCCAAGAGCCATGACAAATGCACTCTTTTACGCCGGAGTGATTCACTATGCGCGTGACCTTGGCGCGATTCACAGGCAGCTGCTCACTTCCGGGCGTGCAGAATTGCTTGCGTCCGGCTTCGCATCGCGGTTAGGCGCATTGAATCTTGAACTCGACAAGGCCGCCGGGCGGGTTAGCGAGCTGCTTGATGTCTGAGTCACCTTGCCTGGCACGCAACGCAGAACCCGCCCTCAGAAAGCAAGGGATGTGTCATACTCACACTTCATGCTCGCCTGACAAAAGGATGTGTGACAGGCCATTTGTAACACCAAAGAGGAGGTAGCACGAATGGAAGAAATGGTCGGATTTGTGGCGCTCGGGGCGCTTTTCGTCGGGTTATTCGCTTGGCTCAAGAGTGAGATAGCTAAGGTAAGAGATGAAGTATCGGAGGTAAGGGGCGAAGTATCGGAGGTGCGCGGCGATGTGGCGGCATTGCGAGACCGTATTTCCCGCTTGGAGGGCGTGATGGATACGCTGCGCGAATCACTGTTTGAAAAGGCGCGGAGTTCGCAATAGGCTCTTTCAGCGTTCACAGACAGAGTCGAAGATGGCGCAGTTTCTGGTAATGCACGGACCCAACCTCAACCTGCTCGGAAAGCGGGAGCCGGAAGTCTATGGTTTTGATACCCTTGAGGACATCAATACTCGACTTGAGGCGCTTGCCTCTGCCGCGGGTCACGGGATTGACACCTTCCAGAGCAATGCTGAACACGAGCTCATAGAGCACATTCATGCAGCCAAGAACAGCGCTGCTGCCATTCTGATCAACCCAGGTGCCTTCACCCATACAAGCATTGCCCTGCGCGATGCCCTCCTTGGCATCGCCATTCCCTTTGTCGAAGTACACATCTCGAACGTGCTCGCGCGCGAGACGTTTCGTCGCCATTCCTACCTGTCCGATGTCGCTGTCGGCGTCATCACCGGGCTCGGCGCGCGCGGCTACGAACTTGGCCTTCATTTTCTGATGGAGAAGTACGGGTAGATTCAGGCGCTGCGAATTGATTGAGCCAAGCAATGAGGTCGGGCCGGCGCAGGCCGTGTGCTCGCAGGTGTTCAGCGAAGGTCAGCATCGGCACCCCGCACGAGGCAACCAAGCGCATCGCTTCGCTGACCCGCATGGAACCGAGTAGCGTGCGTATGGTCGCATTCGCTCGGTGGTGCTTGTTAGGCTCTGCGCTTAAGGCACTGAACACTTCTTTGGCGGTGGCAGCGCCACTCAT
>JAPYNO010000117.1 GCA_028283025.1 Pseudomonadales bacterium
CCGCCGCCGCCACCGCCGCCGCCTGAACCGCCTGTCATGACCATCAAGCCGAACGGCGTAGGCCAAGGCCAACGAAATTCTCCTGACTCTGTAATTCGCTTCAGACCAGTCTCAAACATGCTATAGGGTTGTTGGTCAACGAGACCTCTTGAGGATCTCTATTGATTATGCCATCCCTCAACTTTAATTCACATCGCTAATAGGTCAGTCAGGCCGGACGCGCATGAAGCTCGCGAAGCGGGGGATTCCCTTGGCCGTGGTTCCGAAGTGCTTGTAGGTCACCCTTGCCCCGATGGGCGGTGGGTTGCGCCGGTCGGCGTCGGTGAAGCCGGTGCCCAATTTGAACCTGTGGCCCTGTGGCATTTCGACTAGCAGCGAACCCATCATGCCTTGGTACTTGCCCTTGCCTGGCAGGTGGGCGACGACGATTGCTTCGGCGTCTTGGTAGGTCTTGAGCTTCAAAAGGTCGTCGCTGCGTCCCGGCTTGTGCAGGGATTGGCCATCGCGGAGCATCAGACCTTCGCCGCCTTCGGAAGTGACGCGCTCCAAGATCGTCATCAGTTCGGCTTCGCTGGAAACGCGAAACTGCTCGACCAAGGCGATGTGCGGTGAAGACGCTGGCACTAACATTTCCTGCAATCGCTTGAGGCGGTCGTCAAAGGGCATCTTCAGCTCTGGCAGGTCGAAGACCATGAATCGAATCCGCCGCCACGCTGCGTCGTCCGGGATTTGCCGGCGTACCGCACCGGATAGGCTCTCGAAGGTGCCGCGCCCCATCCATAGTTCGCCATCGAGCGTTTGCGCTGGGAAGTCCTTGGTGAACCAAGCTGGCGCGTTGAAGCGGTTGCCGCGGCGCGAGTAAAGCGCCTCGCCGTCCCAGAGGGCACGCACCCCATCGAGCTTCTCACTGACCCAATATCCATGTAAATCAACGTCGCCTTGGTAGGTTTTGGCGAGCGATGGCGCAGGCATGCTGTCGCGGACATCCGAGGCGAGAGCTAGCCCGCCCAAGAAGCAGTAGAAGAGAATGGCATAGCGGAACATCGCGGTGTCCTCCGGTGGTCGAGAGGCTCACTTTGAGGAACCGTGCACTGCGCGTAAAGAGGAAAACGCCCCGATGATTTGTGGGAGATTCGCCCGACGTGAGCTCCGAGGGGATAGCCGAACAGGCGGTGTGCTTATGCTGTCTTCATTCCTGCCCGCATCTGCTTGCGAGCCTCGCCTTGCTTCTTCAGTGCTGCCACATCCTGCGGTCGGATTTCCATGAACTGCTCCCGCCAAGCATCGCTGCCCCATTCGAAGGGCGTGCGTGAAACCGCGCCCGGACGGTTCGCCACCTGCAAGTGCTCAAGCCCCAAAGTCACAATCGCACGCTGCATATCGGCATCATATGGTCGCCCGCATGGGTTGCCGAGTGGAAAGTCAGTGAAGACGAAACGCGGTGCACCACAGTGCTCGACGATGTCGAGTGCTGACCCCAAAATGACCGTTGCGATGCCCGCCTCTTCCAAATACCTCGCTGCCAGACTCACGGTCTGGTGGCAGACCGGTCACAAGGGCACGAGCATTGCGAGGTCTGCACAGTCCTCGCGGCAGCGGCGCAGGAGCTCGGGCGCATCGATGGTCAGGGTGCGGCGTTGGCTGTATTCGGTAGGCAGGCAATGAAAGCGCTTCGCGAGGGAGCCTATGCGGCCCGAATCAGTGAACGCTTTCAAGTGGTCGATGGGGAAGTAGGAATTCAGGTCATCGAGGTGAGTTGCCTTTCGGTCCCAGAACAGATCGTCGGCGTAGAGGCGTTTTGGCGGATCATCAACAAATCCTGAAACGAGGCTTCTCTTGTCGGTTTCGATGCGCGGCACTAGGCTTGCGGTCGTGATGAGCGCAAGACGAGATTCGGCAAGCGGCTTGCGTGGCTTGGTGAAGGGCATATCGTCAAAGTGTGCCCATTGATACGGTTTCTCGAAGCCTTGCGCCGCATAGTAGCGGCGGGTTCGTTCCATGTAGGCGATGGGGTCCATGATCAAAGGGGCATCAACCTTAGGGCCTGTTCATCGGGCGTGAGAATGATGGCATTTATCCAGAATCGAGGCGGTCACAGACCCCATTCCGCCAATTCTTCGTCAGTGAGTGGTTGGCATGCATCTTCGCTTAGATGCACGGGCTTTGAGCTCAGCGTTCCAAATGCCGGTCGCCTATCTGTACCCTCACCAATCGGAGTAAGTTTGGCAACCTTGGTTTGCCCGCTCAAGATGATGATAGTTTCTCCAGATTCCACCTCTCGCAAGAGGCGGGAAAGATGAGTTTTGGCCTGATGGGTGGTAACCGTCTTCATATGTTCCTTCGATAGTAGAAATGAACCGAGAGTGATAGCAATAAGCGGCATCAGCTCAGGCAA
Source organism: Pseudomonadales bacterium (assembly GCA_028283025.1). GTDB lineage: Bacteria > Pseudomonadota > Gammaproteobacteria > Pseudomonadales > Azotimanducaceae > Azotimanducus. Next base: position 2,396 of record JAPYNO010000117.1, read on the forward strand.
TACCCTCAAACTCCGACTGCGTTCGCTGCAACACTGCAGGCAGCGATGTGCTGATGCCCAATGCTTGTTCAAATTGGGAGACGACGAGCGGTGATTCGCTTGAATCTCTTCTCATCGCCACCCTAAAACAACTCTCTAGCCGAATACGACATCTTCTCGCAAGCTCTGAAAGCTGCCCGTCACGTTTGATGATGGCGAACAGCCAGACGAGATTTTCGATCACAGTAGCAAACCGCTGCTGTGCGTTGATCACGAGTTCACGCCCTTCGTCATGGTGCATGTAGACGCCGCCTCCGTGGTACACGAGGGTGTGCAGCGGAATGGATGTTTCATGGTTCATCGACTCCATACGCTGTGCGAGCGTCTCTGTGTCGGGCAGTGCGAAGGGCGTGCGGATGGAGGAACGTTGATGGGCTTCGCGCACAAGCTGCTCTCGAAGCGCAGGAATGTCGTGCTTGTGCTCTGGGCTTAAGCCGACACAAGTGAGATGCTCAAATTGACTTCCACAAGCCCGTACATTCTAGCCATCTCGACATGCGTTACTAGTGTTGCGAACATGGGAGCAAGGATTTGCCCTGCGCCTTCAAAATGGGAATGGAACGCCGTGTCGTCCATAGAATACTGTTCTCCTTCTAGATTGAGTCTGGCTTCCGGTGGACGACCAAAAACCTGCACGCCGTGACGCATGACCTGGTTCTCGATCGAAAGCCGCCGCGCTGCCACGCCAGCACGAAACCTCGTCATGCTCGTGCGGTCAACGATGTCCACGCTCGATGGCGATAAGCGTTCTCTGAGCGTCCTCTTGTCTTTCCCGCTCAGTCGTCCGATCACAAAGAGGTCCACATCGCTATGCTTATGATCTGTCCCTCGAGCGTGCGAGCCGAAGACGACGACTGACTGGATTCTTCGCGCACGCGCCTCAGCCCAATTGCGAATCGACTCAACATCGAGGTGCGGCAGCAGGCCTGGCCGCCAAGGACGCACCTTGGCAATGCACGCACCATCGCCTTGGATGCGAAAGAGGGTGTTGTCGCGCATCGACACGCCGAGCAGGCCACGCTCTGCTTCGTTCAGCTCGGCTGCGGTCTTGAAAGTGGCTTGTGTAGCGGGGCGCATGATCAGATGAGGCCGTCAAACTCCGACTGCGCTCGCTGCAATGTTGCAGGCAGCGATGTGCTGATGCCCAAGGCTTGTTCAAATTGTGAGACGGGCAGTGGCGATTCGTCGGCGTTTCCTCCCGTTGCCATCAAGAAGCAGCTTTCAAGCTGAATGCGACACTTTCTCGCAAGCTCTGAAAGCTGCCCGTCACGTTTGATGATGGCGAACAGCCAGACGAGATTGTTGATCACGGCGGCAATTCGTTCCTGTGCATTGATCACGAGCTCACGCCCTTCGTCATGGTGCATGTAGACACCGCCTTCGTGGTAGACGAGTGTGTGCAGCGGAATGGATGTTTCGTGGTTCATCGACTCGATGCGGACTGCGAGTGCTTCCGCGTTCGGCAGTTCGCGAGGTGTGCGGATGGAGGAACGTTGATGGGCTTCGCGCACAAGCTGCTCTCGAAGCGCAGGAATGTCGTGCTTGTGCTCTGGGCTTAAGCCGACACAAGTGAGA
>JAPYNO010000118.1 GCA_028283025.1 Pseudomonadales bacterium
TGAGAAAATTGAGAACCCAAGTGAGGTATTGAACATGTTGCTAGACAGATTTCCGAAACAGAAGGAAGAGCTGAGGATGGAGGGCTTTGAACAAGCAACACGGAAGCTGCGGGAAGAAGAGCGTGTGCGGCTAAATCGACAAGCTATGCGCAAATTCGGAACGGAGGTGGGAGGAAAAACATCCGCTTATCTCTCAGAGCTGAATGCGGCAGAGGATTTTGACCGCATCTGCGACTGGATCATCGGCTGTCCGACTCGCACAGATTTCTTGACTAAGCTTTCGGGCGCTGAAAGAGCCAGCGACTAAGCCGAAAGCGTCCAATACATCCCATAGCATTCGCGTAATCTTACGCCGCGGAAGCGCGGCGGCGCGCTTGGGCGAGGTCGTAGGCTGCCTGCAAACGCATCCAAAAATCTGCATTGCTCCAGCCTTGGCGTTCTAGTGCCAGTGCCATGTTGGGCGAAATGCTGGCTCTTCCATTAAGTAAGCGCGATAGGGCTGGCCGGGAGCACCCGAGAAGATGAGATGCATCGGTGACTGAGAGGTTGCTCGCCTCAATGCAGTCGAAACGAATGGTCTCACCTGGATGAGGAGGATTGGTCATGGCTGTCATAGTGAGTATCTCCTAGTGATAGTCGATGAGATTGACATCAACCGCTTCGCCTTCAACGAAGCGAAATACGATTCTCCAGTTGGCGCTCACGCGAACACTCCAGTAGCCAGTACGGTTACCCTTGAGTGAATGCAGACGATATCCGGGGATGTCGATGTCAGAAGGACTCGTGGCAACGCTCAGTGTGCCCAATATGCGGCTGATTCGAGGCACAAGGTTCTGTGGCAAACCGTGTGATCGTTCAGTTTCGTAGAGCGCCCTCAGCGTCTTGTTAGCGAATTTCATACACGAAGTGTAACGCGTTACGGCACGAGGCACCTAATCTACGGAGCGCTTGCGTTTGAGTTCGCCCGAGAGCGGAATGCCTTGTACTTGCACCTGTAGGACAGCAAAGACCTACGTCAGAGATAGTAGGCTGCTCCATGCTTTGCTCGAAATTCTCGCTGACATCTGAGATTGATTCGCCATCATAGTCATCACAGCGAACCACTTTCCCCTCGCTCCCGCACAACAATCAAAACCGCGGCATCTCTATGGTTAGCGCTCAAGCGTTTATAACGCCCCGCATCATCAAAGTCCTCAAATCGCAACCGCCAGCCTCGCTGTTCGAAGGACTCAACCGCGCCACCCGCATTGCGTTGCAGGTTGTCAACAGGCATGCTCGCCTCAGGCATCCCGCGCACCCACACAAGCAATAACTCAACCGGTAGCGACCACCCCAATTGCTCCTGCAAGATCTCCTGCGCAGGGCCGGAGGTTCGCAAGTCTCGGCTGTCAATCGACAAGGTCTCCGAATCTCCGTAAAGCCGCGTCGTGCCCGCGCCCATCACGCCCCAGAAGTACGCATCGAAGCCGCTCGAAGTCTGTGTCCAACGAAAATTCGATGTGGAAATCTTGCCGCCTTGCGTGATCTTGATCTTCCCGGAAAGAACCACATCTCCGGCTATATCCGGCAGTGGCGGCAGCGTCTCGCAAGCGGCAAGAAGCAGGCAGGCCAAGAGTGTGCGAGGCAAGGCGCGCATGGGGGAATCCGTTGAGGTCACTGGTATTATGCAGAGTTTTGACCGAATTTCCTTGTGACCGTTCTCGCGTATGGCATCAACCATCGCAGCGCGCCCATTGCGCTCCGGGAGCGGCTCGCTTTCCCGGACCACACTTTGAGCGCGGCGCTGCGCAGTTTGCGCGGGACACATGAACAGATCGCAGAGACCGCCATCCTTTCGACCTGCAACCGATCAGAATTCTACGTCGCACTTGGCGATGGACAGTTGCCGGATGTCGTGCGTGCGTTGCGCGAGTGGCTGCAGGTCTATCGCAACACTGAACTGCCCGATGGCGTCGATTACACGCTGCTCGACGAAGATGCGGTCATGCACCTTGTTCGGGTTGCTTCCGGGCTTGATTCGCAAGTGCTCGGCGAGACCCAAATCATGGGTCAGGTGAAAGCGGCTTGGGCCAATGCGCGCGCAGCAGGGACGCTCGGCACCAAGCTCGAACTCATGGGCGATGTGGCCATGCAAGGCGCCAAGCGCGTGCGTAGTGAGACGCAAATCGGCCAGAGCCGCGTGTCCTATGCCTCCGTGTGCCTCGACATCGCGGCCAACATCTTTTCAGATCTGGCGGCGATGCACGTCCTTCTTGTGGGCGCAGGGCCGATCATCGAGTCTTTTGCGAACGCCATCCGCGCCTGCGGGGTGGCCGGATTGAGCATCGCCAATCGCACCATCAAGAAGGCTCAGGCGCTTGTGCAAGGCGATAATGAATCGGCGCTTGGCCTTGACGATTTGGCCTCGCACTTGCACGAGTTTGACATCGTGGTCAGTTCTACTGCATCGCGCACGCCCATCCTCACCCGCAACATGCTTGAATCTGCCACCAAGACTCGTCGCCGCAGGCCCATGCTGGTCATCGACATGGCGGTGCCGCGTGACGTGGAATCAAAAGCGAATGAGCTCAGCGATGTGTTCCTGTATGCGATTGATGATCTGACCGACATCATTGAAGAAGGCGTGCAGAACCGGCGCGAAGCGGCGAGGGAAGCCGAAGGCTTGCTCGCATCGAGCGCTGACCTGTTTCAAAGCAAGCTTGTCGCGCAGGGGCGGGCTGACGTGGTGCGCCGCTATCGGGAGCGAATGGAAGCGATTCGGGATGCTGAGCTCGACGCGGCCTTGGCATCGCTCGCAAACGGCACCGAAGCTGACGAAGCGCTCAAGCATTTGAGCGCGCGCCTTGCCTCAAGGCTCATGCACTTGCCGACCGAGACCCTGCGAACAGGCGACTTGACGCTGCTCGAAAAAGTCGAGCGCACGAGGCAATAACGTTATGGCGCTTTCAAAGTCTCTTGAACAACGCCTTGAGGCGGTGCGCGAGCGCTACGATGCGCTGCAAGCGTCGCGCGCGGACCCGAAAATCGTCGAAGATCGGGAATCTTGGATCAAGATCGAGCGCGAGTTCGGCGAAATCGAACCCGTCGTGCAGAAGTTCGATGAATACTTGGCGCTTGAAAAGGCGCTTCAAGATGCCAAGGAGCTCGCGAGCGACGACGACGCCGAGATGCGAGCGCTCGCTCTGGAAGAAGCCGAATCCCTGCAAGAGCAACTCGAAACCTGCTTTGATGCGCTCCGAACGCTTCTTCTGCCGCAGGAC
>JAPYNO010000119.1 GCA_028283025.1 Pseudomonadales bacterium
GCACATGCCCAAGTAGATCGGTTTTGGAACGCCCAAACGGGCGCGTCTACCTGCAAGGGCGAAGCGGAAAAAAACGCAGGATACCTATCCGTTACGAATGTCTTAAGAACATCTGCCGAAGTTGCTATTACAAACAGTTTGTGGAATGGCGCATTGATCGAGACTGTACTCGGTAGAACCCTTAGCTACCCTTTTACCATACGAACTTCCGTGTTTGAACCCGGCAGCACATCTCCCCGCGGTGGTATTTCAAGCAGCAGGTTAGCTACTGCCTCAACCCCTCCCAACCGCATAGCTTCGAATTACTCAGGACTGAAAGAAAACACGCATTACGTGGCTAAGCTCTATGTCGGAAGCCCAACCACCAGGAACACAGTCACAAGGGTTTGCTTCAAGACCGCATACAACACCAACAACTTCAACAGGGCGCTTGGATACCATTCAGATATAGACCTGTACGCAGGTGGATGCTTCGCCTTCGGCGGCACGCCCGCTCAAGTCCAGGCGTGCCTGTGCGGAGCAAGGAACAGAAACAACCAGTGGGCACAGACAGGCACGCTTGAGCCGAACGGCCAGGCTATCGACAGCCGCCAAACTGACGACACGATCTACAAGTGGATGCTTTCCTCTGCTGAACGAACCCGCCTCGGCTGCACCACGAACTAACAGCTAGCGGATTATCTCTAGTCCGCAGCGTTGCGCACTTCGCCTGCTCGCAGCCGAAGGCAAGGGGTTCGCACCGCAAAGCTAGCGGCGATGCGGCATGTGGGCAGAACCAACGCATGGTAACGCTTCTTGTTCCTTGTATTTATGATGCCAATTTCGACGATTTCATCTTTTTCATCAAGACCCGTCGTCTCAGTGTCTAAAATGAGCACGTTTCGTCGATCCAAGAGCTTCTCCCATGCTCGGATTTCCTGCTTTTCTTCGCCATCGTCAAGCCATTTGGATATTACTCCGAACAAATCCCTTTAGGGAGATTGCTGGCAAGTGACGATAGCATTCAGACTGAACGCAGGATGCTTATGAAAAACTCACGAAAAAAGAAGATGCTTGACAGCCATGCGCGTTGAGAACTGCACAAATTGGAACATCGTATCGGTGTGTGACCGAGCAACGCGCCGTGACTTCGTGCGCCTTCCGAATCGTCTTTATGCGAGCGATCCATCATGGATCCCGCAGATTCCACTAGAGCGCGCCGCCCACTATTCCTTAGGCAACCCGTTTTGTGAACACGGCGAGTGGCAGGCGTGGCTCGTCTATCGGCTAGCGGATGCAAGGCGACCAGTTGGTCGCATCACTGCGCAGATCGATCATTTGCACCAGCAACGCTGGGGTGATGACACTGGCTACTTTGGCTCCCTTGATTGCATCGACGATGCTGGCGCCATCAATGCACTCGTCAACACGGCGGAAGCGTGGCTTGCTGAGCGCGGCATCAAGCGTGTGTGCGGCCCGTTTTGTCTCGGTGTCAATCAGGAAATTGGTCAGCTTGTTGCTGGATTTGACTCGCCGCCTCGATTCATGATGCCGCATGGCCCGAACTATGTCCCTGAGCACTTGCAGCGCTTGGGATATGGCAAGGCGGTTGATCTTTACGCATACCGGGTAAAGCCCGACTTTGCGCCACCTGCGGCCATGACGCGCCTGCTTGGTCGATTAGGTGCGCGGGTGACGGTGCGTGGCCTTGATCGAGGCAAGATGAAAAGCGAACTCGAAGTCCTAAGAAGCATCTTCAATGATGCCTGGCAAGACAATTGGGGATTTGTGCCGTTCACCGGGGCCGAGTTCCAAAAGATTGGGCGTGAATTGACGCTCATTTTGCCGGACGACTATATTCGCGTTGCGGAATTGGATGGTGAGCCTGCGTCTTTTGGAGTCATGTTGCCCGATATCAATGAGGCGATTGCGGATCTCAATGGGCGGCTGCTGCCTTTTGGCTGGGCGAAGCTCCTGTGGCGGCTGAAAGTTCGGCATCCATCGGCTGTGCGCGTTCCTTTGATGGGTGTGCGAAGGGCGCACCGCAACACGCGACTCGGACTTGCGCTCGCCTTCGCGGTGTGCGACCCCTTACGCTGGGCGGCGCATCAGCGAGGCGCGAAGGAAATCGAGATGTCATGGATTCTTGAGCAGAATCAGGGCATGCGCACGCTCGCTGAAGCCTTTGGTGGCGAGCGTTACAAGACCTACCGCATGTACGAGAAGGCACTCTAAGGTGGGCTGGAGCGCCGTGGTGCTTGCCGGTAGCCGCGCCTCCGGCGATGTGGTGGCCGATTATTGCGGCGTGCCGGTCAAAGCCATGGCTGAGGTCGGAGGCACGCCTATGCTTGCCCGTGTGCTGCGCGCACTTGACGGAGTGAAGAAGATCGAAGAGGTGTTCATCGTTGGAGATTCTGAATTGCTCGCGCCCGTTCTCGATACAATCGACTTGACGCTGCCGCATCGCTGGATTGCGCCGCGTTCATCTCCCGCAACGAGTTTGAGCCATGCCTTTGGGGAGATTTCGCCAAGTCGCAAAGTGCTGGTGACCACCTCCGACCATGCGCTCTTGCGGTGCGAATGGGTGGCCGAATTCATTGATGAGGCCGAAGCGTCAAGCCATGCAATGTCCTTGGCGCTCGCGCCTGCGGACGATGTGCGCCGCGTATTACCGGATTCGCAGCGCACCGTCCTCAAGTTCTCCGACATTGCGGTCTGCACGTGCAACCTATTCGCTTTCTGCACGAGGGAAGCGCGGCGCATGAGCCGCGAATGGGCGGCGCAGGAAGGCATGCGCAAATCGCCGCTGCGACTGCTGAGGCGCCTTGGCGTCGGCAATGCCGCGCTCTACGGCCTAGGCCGGCTCGACATGAAAGGCGCGTTCAGGCGTCTTTCGCTGCGTTTTGGCGTTGACATCGGCACGATTCTCATGCCGCATCCGCTGCTCGCAGTGGATGTAGACACGCCTGATGACCTAGTGCTTTGCCGCCGCTTGGTCGGCGAAGAAAAGGCTTGAGCTAGTGTCCTGTCCGGCTAATTCATGTAATTATTCTTGGCCATTTCGCCCCTTGGCTGCGTTGCTCCGCCTTATGTCACCGGGTACATCCATGTACCCGGCCCTGCGGGCGGCTGCGCCGTGC
>JAPYNO010000012.1 GCA_028283025.1 Pseudomonadales bacterium
CCCTTGGCAATATGCCCGATATTCCCTGCGGACTGCGCCTTGCCCTCGGCGATTGTGCTCACTCTGAACCACACTTATTTATGGGACAGGACACTAGCGTCGGCCAAGCAGCGCGTAGGTATTGCAGCAGCGACCACAGGGTGAACACCACCGAGAGCACCAGCAGGCCATAGCCGATGAGTGTCAGTGGCGCTTCAAATCGAGGTTCGGCGCACAGCAGAATAATGATCGCCAGCATTTGCATGCCTGTTTTCACCTTGCCGAGCAGTGTGACGCGGACAATGCCACGCCTGTTCATTTCTGCCATCCATTCGCGCAGTGCGCTGACCAAGACTTCGCGCCCGATGATGATAACACCGGGCAACGTCATCATCAGCGTGCTGTAGCCACCAATCAGCAGCACCAAAGCGGTGCAGTTAAGCACCTTGTCCGCAACTGGGTCGAGAAAAGCGCCGAGCGAACTTTCCTGATCGAGCTTGCGAGCAAGATAGCCATCGAGCAGGTCGGTGAGCGATGCGAGCGCGAAAATACCCGCAGCGAGATACCCCGACCACTCGAACGGCAGCAAATACGCCAGCACCAAAAGAGGGACAGCCGCGAGCCGCGTCAAGGACAGTGAATTCGGCACGTTCATAGTGGGCGTGTCAGACGGATTCCAATTGCTCTCGAATATGGGCGGCGAGCGTGCGGCTGATGCCCTGCACTGTAGCAATTTCCTCGATGCTCGCGCCTTTGAGCGATGCGAGGCTTCCGAAATGCTGCAAGAGCCGACGTTTGCGAGTGCTACCCACACCCACAATCATATCCAAGGCGGACTCGCGGCGCACCTTTTGCCGGCGCTGCCTGTGCCCGCTGAGCGCGAATCTGTGGGCTTCGTCACGAATATGCTGTAGCAGGTGCATGGCCGGATTGTGTGGGTCGAGGTGTAATGGAAGACCATTCCCCAAAGTAAAGGATTCAAGCCCGGCCTTGCGGCCCGGCCCTTTGGAGATGCCGATGATCACAAGACCGCCATCGCCACAAGCCAATCCGTATTCAGCAAGCACCTCTACAGCGACATCCACCTGTCGCGGCCCACCGTCAATGACAAGAATGTTCGGCACCTGCCCTTCGCCGCGCACAAGCTTTGCGAAGCGCCGCGAGAGCGCTTGCCGCAGTGCCCCATAGTCGTCACCTTTCTTCACGCCTTCGATATTGAAGCGTCGGTAGTCTGACTTCTTCGGCCCATTCACATCAAACACCACGCAGCTTGCGACCGTTGCTTCGCCTGAAGTATGGCTGATATCAAAGCACTCAAGGCGATCTGGCAAGTCGTCGAGTTCAAGCGCATCTTGCAGTGCCATGATGCGCTCCACCAACGTTTGCTTGCGTGAAAGGCGTTGCTTGAGCTGTGCATCTGCGTTCTCACCCACCTGTTCGAGCCAGCGCCGCCGACGCCCGCGCACGCGGCTCGTGAATCGCACTTTCTTATTGGCTTGTTCACTCAGTACATCGGCGAGCAGGTCACCGATTTCGAGCGCATGTTCGGTGATGATGATCTGCGGGATGTCCATGCCAGCGCCACCAAGGTAGTACTGTGCGGCGAAGGCATCAAGCATTTGCTCGTTGCTCTGATCGAGTGCATCACGCGGAAACCAGGTTTTTTGCCCCATCAACAGGCCCCCTCGAACGAAGATGCCGTGTACACAGGCAATGCCGTGGCTTGTGCGCGCGGCGAGCACATCAAGGTCGCCGTCACTCGTATACACGCCCTGCTGCTCTTGAATCTGCCGCAGCGCCGCGATTTGATCCCGCCTGCGCGCGGCAGTCTCATAGTCGAGATTCTCGGATGCCTGATGCATCGCGTCGGTAAATTCGTCAAGCACCGCACGATTGCGACCCTCTAGGAACATGACCGCCTGAGCGGTATCTTCGGCATAGGCGCTCGCATCGATCTTGCCGACGCATGGCGCGCTGCAGCGCTTGATCTGGTGCTCAAGGCATGGCCGCGTGCGATGCTCAAAGAAGCTGTCCTCGCAGGTGCGCAGCGTAAACAGGCGCTGCAGGATGGTCAGGCTCTGGCGTGCAGCGCGCGCGCTTGGGAAAGGCCCAAAGAACTGCCCGGGCGCTTTCCTCGAACCTCGGTAGAAGCTCAAGCGCGGGAACTCAGGATGATCGGACAAATGAATGAACGGATAGGTTTTGTTGTCTCGGAAAATAACGTTGTAGGGCGGCTCCAAGCGCTTGATGAGCGACTGCTCCAAGAGCAGCGCTTCGGTTTCGCTCATGGTGACGGTGACTTCGACATCGGATACGCGCCGCACCATGGCCCGAGTTCGACTCGGCAGGCGAGTTTTTGCAAAGTAGCTTGACAGCCGTTTTTTTAAGTTGCGAGCCTTGCCAACGTACAGCACCTCGCCTTCGCCATCGAGCATCCTGTAGACACCAGGCTTGGTGCTGACATTGCGCAAGTAGGCATCCGATTCGAAGGCTTTGCTTTGATTCACAGCTGACCTCTGGTCGGGACGACAGGATTTGAACCTGCGACCACCACACCCCCAGTGTGGTGCGCTACCAGACTGCGCTACGTCCCGATTGATTTTGCATTCTACCTGCTTTCCGGTGTCTACAAGCCTTTCGCGAGCATGTCGGACACCTCCTTGAGCGCCTCGCACACTTCGCGGAGCGCTTTTCCGCGCTGCGTGCCAGCAAAGTTCACCTTGCTGTGCACTTGCTGAGCGAGCGCATCGTCGGGCGCATCGAGCGCTTGCACGGCGCCTTGAATGGTCATGCCCCGGTCATAAATGAGTGTCCGGATGCGCCGCGCCTTGACCACATCCTCGCGCCGATAGTAGCGGCGATTGTTGCGCCGCGCCACTTTTGACAGTCCCGGCACCTTGCGCTCCCAGTATCTCAACACATGCGCGGGCACCTCACACAGCTTGCCCACTTCTCCAATTGTGAAGTACAGCTTGTCGGGAATCGGCTCAAGATGGTTCCCTGCCTTCGGCAAATCTGCATAGATTCCTTCTGCGCGAGACCGAGACATTATTTCGAGGGCTCGCTCGTCAGTCTTCCCGGCGGCACATCAGCGGACGATCAGGACCCATCCTTGTGTCCTCGGCGAACGCGATTGCGGAGCTTCTTGCCCGGCTTGAAGGTAACGACTTGACGCGCGCTGATAGTTGTTGGTACGCCAGTCTTCGGATTGCGACCGAGGCGCTCGCGCTTATGCCACAGCACGAAGTTGCCAAAGCCAGAGAGTTTGACTTCCTCACCGCCCTCTAGCGTCTTTGCAATCTCTTCAAAAAAGCTCTCAGTGAGGCTTCTTGCCTCAAGCTTGCTGAATCCTAGATCCGTATGCAGGCGACTGACCAATTCTGCCTTCGTCAGCGTTGTATCTTCGTTCACTGCTCTATTCCCAAATGCCTCAAGTGTCTCTAGTATCTTCGAGCGTTAAGGACCGCGCAGGCGAGCATCGCATTCCTGCTTGAGCACCGCCAATATCTGCGCAATGCACGTTGCAACCTCGTCATCTTTCAAAGTTCGCCCTGATGTTTGAAATGTTAATCGAATTGCAACACTTTTGTCATGCGCATCGATGCCCTCGTCCTGATAAATATCAAACACATCGGCCTCGCGCAAGCGTTCGTCACTCGTCTGTCGCACCGCATCAAGCAGCTTGCAGACCGGCAGGTTGCGATTGACAAGCACTGCGATATCGCGTCGCACCTGCGGGAACCTCGAAGGTGCCTCAAATGTCGCGATATGCCTTCGAGTGAGCACATCAACGTTGATTTCAAAGAAACACACCGGCTTGTCGATCTCAGCTTGACGCAAGAGACCGGGATGCAGCTCAGCTACAAGTCCGGCGTGCCTGCCATCGACATTGATCGATGCGCCTCTGCCCGGATGACAGAGTGGGTCTGTGCTCGGCTGCCACGCATTCGCACGCGCCTCCCAACCATTGAATGCAAGAAGTCGCTCCACATCGCCCTTGATATCGAAGAAATCCACACTTCGCCGCGCTTGTCCCCAAGATTCTGGCCATTGCTCGCCACAATGCAATCCGGCGAGTCGCATCGGCTGCGCCTCAATATCAGCGTCTTTCGCCAAGAACACCCTGCCGAGTTCAAAAAGACGCGCGCGCGTATGCTGTCGCGCTAAGTTGCCAGCAAGGATTCGCAAGAGCCCCGGCAGCAGGCTTCGCCGCATGACGGCCTGGTCACTCGACATGGGATTTTGTAACTTCAAGTGCGAATCTGGCGCAGCGGCCATTGAAGCGCTGCGTTCAGGCAGAAAACTGTAACTGATCACCTCTCGATAACCGAGCGCTGCAACAAACTCGCGCAGCTGTCGCGTCGTCGTCACGCGCCGCGACGGGCCGCGCATCCCTGCACAAGGAATGTCCGGAATCTGCCCAAATCCATGCAGGCGGGCGACCTCTTCCACAAGATCGGCTTCGCCTTCGATATCAAAACGATGGGAAGGCACTTCAACGTGCCAGCTTGCCTCATCCGATTGAGTGAGCATGAAACCCAAACGATCTAGTTTGTTTTCTATGAATAGCGGTTCAATTTCTTGACCAATAAGCCTTTTTACTTGTGACATTCGGAGTTTATACGAGACTCGTTGCGGCAGGTGTTGTGCTGATTCAGCTGTCGTGACCGGGCCGAGGCGCGCACCGCACACCTGTGCGATGAGGCTGCGCGCGCGATCCATGCCAAATGCCATCAAGGCCGGATCAGTGCCGCGTTCAAAGCGCATCGATGAGTCCGTTTGAATACCCAGGCGACGTGCAGAGCGACCGAGCAAACGCGGATTGAACCATGCGCACTCGATCACCACAGCGCGCGTCTCGGCAGTCACGCCAGAGGCCGCATCGCCCATGATGCCAGCGAGCGAAAGCGGCTTGTGCGAGTCGCATACCGCAAGGAGATCCTTATCCAAGCTCACTGCCTTGCCGTCAATGAGCTTGAGCTGTTCGCCGCTGCGGCCGTGGCGCACAATCAAATCACCGTCAATCTTGGCATAGTCGAAGGCATGCAGTGGTCGCCCGAGCTCAAGCATGACGTAGTTGGTGACATCCACCGCCGGATGAATGCTGCGCAGTCCTGAGCGGCGCAGGCGCTCGCGCAGCCACAAGGGCGACTTCGCGGCAGGGTCAAGTCCTTCGCAGACTGACGCAAGGAACCGTGCACAGGCTTCCTCAGCGTCGAGTCGAACAGGCATTCGCGTCGTGATCGACTCGCGCGGCACTTCGACTGCCGGCAATTTGAGCTTCAGGCCAAGCGACGCCGCAAGATCGCGGGCGACACCAAGAACACCAAGGCAATCCCCTCGGTCTGGCGTCAGATCGAGACTGATGCAGGCATCATCAAGGCCAAGTACTTCGCTTAAGGTAGCACCGGGCTGACTCGAATCATCGAGCTCGATGATCTCTCCGGCTTCATCGCCGAGACCAATCTCGGCTTCACTCACAAGCATGCCTTGCGAAACCATGCCGTGCATCTCGCGCGCTTCAATGCGATTGCCATCAATCTCGGCACCCACTTGCGCCAATGCCGCCCTCATGCCAACACGAAGATTGGGCGCCGCGCAGACTATGTCGAGATTCGGGCTGCTCGTGCCCACAGACAAGACGCAGGATTTGACCTGCCCGCTTTCAATCAGCGGGGCTACCGACTTCACCTCTGCCACAACAATACGCTCGTGCAGGCTGCCAGCAGGCTCGATGGCATCGACTTCGAGTCCAAGCATGGTCAATCGGTCAGCAAGCCGCTCGCTACCGAAGTCAGGTTCGGGCTCAAGAAAGCTGCGCAGCCATGATTCGCTGAATTTCACGTCTACAGCCTGTCGAATTGCGTGAGAAAATCAAGATCACCCGCATAGAACTGCCGCAGGTCAGCGACGCCAAAATAGAGCATGGCCAAGCGATCAACGCCGAAGCCAAACGCATAGCCCGACCACGCCTCAGAATCGATACCGCTCATGTGCAGCACGCGCGGATTGACGACGCCGCAGCCCATGACTTCAAGCCAACCCGTGTACTTGCAGGAGCGGCAGCCAGCACCCTTGCAATGCACGCACTGCACATCCACTTCCGCCGAGGGCTCGGTGAACGGGAAATAGGACGGCCGGAACCGCACCGCGAGTGGCATTTCAAAGAACCGGTTGAGGAAGTCGCTGATAACACCCTTGAGATGTGCGAGGCCAAGATCTCGATCAATGGCCAAGCCTTCGACTTGATGGAACATCGGGCTGTGGGTGATATCTGAGTCGCGGCGGTAGACGCGGCCTGGGCTGATGATGCGAAGCGGGGGTTCGCGCGCTTCCATCGTGCGGACCTGCGCTGGCGATGTATGCGTGCGTAGCACAAACTCCGTATTGCCGTCATCGCCCAAGTAGAAGGTGTCGTGCATGGCGCGCGCAGGGTGATCGGGTGGAATATTGAGGGCGGTGAAGTTGTAGTAGTCGGTCTCGATCTCAGGGCCTTCCACCACGTCGAACCCCGCGCCGACGAAGATGTCCTCAATACGATGCAAGACTTGGGTCAAAGGGTGTAGTCCGCCATGCGATTGGTGACGGCCGGGCAGGGACACATCGAGTGCTTCGCGGCTTAAGTTTTCATCAAGCGCGCTTTGCTCAAGCGCCGCCATGCGCGATTCAATAGCTTCCGAGAGATTGCTGGCACAGACGTTGATTTCTCGGCCTTGCGCCGCGCGCGCCGCTACAGGTAGGGACTTGAGGCCACGCCGCAGCTGTGTGAGCGAGCCTTTTCGCCCGAGGTACTTTGCGCGAACAAGCTGCAGATTTGATTGCGTGTCGGCATTGTTGATATCAGCGAGTGCGGCGCGTTCAATGTTCGGAATGGTCATCTTCAATGCGAGCACACTCTGAACCACATGTATGTGTGGGACTCTACACTAAGGCGGCCTTGGCCTTGGTCACCAAGTCGGCGAACGCCTCCTGCTCGTGGAGCGCAAGTTCGGCAAGGATTTTCCGGTCGAGGATAACTTCCGCACTCGTTAGTCCGTGCATGAACTGACTGTAGGAAAGGCCGTGCTGACGCGCGGCGGCATTGATGCGTGCAATCCACAAAGCTCTGAACTGCCGTTTCTTTTGCCGACGGTCGCGATAGGCATACTGACCTGCTTTGATGACCGCCTGCTTGGCGACGCGAAAACTGCGGCTGCGCGCACCGCGGTAGCCCTTGGCCTGATCGAGGATGCGCTTATGTCGCTTGTGTCGTGTGACACCGCGTTTCACTCTTGGCATGACAATGCGTCTCTCTTCAACGTTGTTTTTGTGTTTGGCTCGACGTGTGTTGGCTTAACGCGCCTTGCCGGGCAGCAGTTTACGCACAAGGACTTCGTCACCTGAAGCGAGCGGCTTAAGGCCGCGGCACTGGCGCTTCTGCCGCGTACTGCGCTTCGAAAGGTTATGATTGCGATGACCCCCGCGATGCTTGAAACCGCTACTCGTTCGGCGAAATCGCTTGGCGGCGCCGCTATGTGTCTTTTGACGTGGCATATTGTATCCTTGGTGTCCTTGACGACCCTTGGGCATGTGGCCCCTTGGACGAAAGTGTTGTGTTTCAGGTAAGCGGCATATTTTAGCAATATTCCTCGCCGCCTTGTTTTTAAGGCATCAAGTCTCGGGGCTTCTTATATAGCCGGATTTGAGATACGCACGGACTGACTTTAAGGGGCGGATTCCTCGGCGGCCTGCTCGCCACTTTCACTGCGCTTGCGCACAACGCCGCCTTTCTTGGTGCGCACGAGCGGCGCGAGCACCATCACCATTTGCCGACCCTCCAAGGCAGGTGCGGCCTCCACCGTCGCATGCTCGACCAAATCGTCCTCTACACGCTTTAGCATCTCTAGGCCAAACTCCTGATGGGCAAGCTCGCGACCGCGAAAGCGCAGCGACACCTTGGTCTTGTCGCCATCCGACAAAAACTCCTTGAGCTTGCGCAGCTTGACGCGGTAGTCGCCCTCTTCCGTTCCGGGGCGGAACTTGATTTCCTTGACGTGGATTTGCTTTTGGTTGCGTCGCTGCAAGGCGCGCGCTTTCTTCATATCAAAGAGGCGCTTGCCATAATCCATGATCTTGCACACGGGCGGCCGCGCCTCGGGCGCCACCAGCACAAGATCAAGGTTTCGGTTCCTTGCTTCGGAAAGCGCAACGCTCGTATCCACGACACCGAGCTGCGCACCAGTTTCACTGATCAAGCGCACCTTGCCGGAATCTACATCTTCAACGATGCGCTCATTGACCAGTGCGCGGTCATTTTTCGCCTTCGACATAGGCGCTTAGCGACTCTTCACGCTGAATGCCAAGTTATACCTCCATTATTTTGCTGCTGATTTGATTGCTGCTGATATGGCTGCTTGTCAGGCAATCGAACATTTTTTCAAATGCCCTAAACCACCCACTACCCACAAGTGAATTTCGTGGAGAGAGGATTCTAGTGTCTCAAGTGAGCGCGGCGCAAGCCCTTGTGCGCGACTTACCCGTGCCATCGAAGCTGAAGGTGAGGGTCTTGAGGTGTGTTTGGGCCTGCATTATGGCATAGGCATCGCGCTTGGGTTTTGCGCGGGCGGCTCGTTCTCAAGCGGGCCTGCGATGCCATCTGGCTGGCAACCCGCACAACTCACGAGGCTGTAGCTGGCGTCAGTTCACTTGCGCTTGGATGAAGTTCTCAACGCCCATGCGGTCGATCAATTCGAGATTCGTCTCAAGCCAGTCGATGTGCGACTCTTCCGAAGTCAAGATGTCCTCAAAGAGCTCGCGCGACACATAGTCGCCGCAATTTTCGCTAAACGCAATGGCGGCGCGCAGATTGGGCACGGCTTCCATCTCGAGCTTCAAGTCACACTCGAGCATTTCGCGCACCTCTTGGCCGACGTAGAGTTTGCCCAAGTCCTGCATGTTCGGCAGGCCGCCGAGGAACAAGATGCGCTCCATCAACGCCTCGGCATGCTTCATTTCATCGACTGACTCCTCGCGCTCGTGCGCGGCGAGCTTCGTCATGCCCCAATCATCGTACATCTTAGCGTGCAGAAAATATTGATTGATGGCGGTCAACTCCTGCTTGAGAATGGTGTTCAAATGAACAATGATCTCTTGGTCTCTCGGTTGCATCTGGCGGATTCGCTACGAAGGAGTGCTGAATTGTGCCTTCAAACAGCACCACTTGTCAAGCGAGAAAGCGCTATAACTCATTGAGTGTAAATGCAAATTCTTCTCATTCTTGAATCATATGGCCATCATTGTTGCAAATGCTATTCGTTCTCATTTACACTAGCAGGCAATTAGGCATCGCCGACCACCGACCATGTACGTCTGCATTTGCAAAGGCATCACCGAATCTGAACTCATCGAGCTCGCCAAGGCGCACGATGCCTTTGATGACATGACCCACGATGCGATGCTCGAAACCGCAAGCGACACGCTTGGCGTTGGCACAGGTTGCGGACGCTGCCTCGAATTCGCCGAGGATCTTCTCGAGCAAAGATCAATCAATCAAGCACTCATCTAGCAAACACCAGTTGCCGTGAAAGCCGTGCGGCACTCTCGTTGATAACTCGGCAAGCGCAATCGGCCCTGCGTCAAGAGAAGAAGCGTCAAAAAAGGCCACATCGGAGCGGTTCTCAGCCGCCCGATAGATGACCGACACCAGATATCCGTCGCCTTCCGCCGCATCCTTCGTGCGCGGTACGAAGACAGGCTCTGACGTGTTATCGCCCTTCGGCAAGCGATAATCGGTGCGGGTACCACTCTCAAAGTCCTGGCGCACGAGCGTATCAAAGCCGATGCCTCCTTTCTGCGACGCCGCGTAATAGCCGTGGCGATAGGCAAGACCGGCACGTCGGTCGTCAATGCGAGGAAATTCGCCTTGCAAATCATCAAGATAGCGCCACTTGACTTCGCCTGAATTCGAGCCGAGGTCGATTTCCCATTCGGCAAGGCGCGCACCATCCTCTAGTCCGTCGCCCAAATCCATGCTCATGGTACGAAACTGCATGACGTGCGCGCGAATCACATCGCCATCGCGCCAAGCGTTCATCGGATGAAAGACATAGGCAGGATCCATATCGAACCAGCGCAGCTGATCAATGTCGGCGTCTCGCGAGAGCACGCCGATATGCGACCCCTTGTCAGGCTCCCATAGGAAGGGGTTGTCGCCTTTCATGGCCCGCTCAAGGCTGCCCGTAATCGGAAAGATAGGAAAGATCACGTCCTTATCGGTGGTGATGAAGTCATGCACCATGCTTGGAAACGGCGCCTTGAATCGTTCTGAGCGCGTCAGTTTGCCGTGCTTGTTAACGACCTGATAGGTCATGTCATCCGAAAACGGCCCGCTGGCCATATAGCCAAAAAAGAGCATTTCGCCCGTCTCCGGGTCGAATTTGGGATGCGCCGTCATGGGGCCTTCATAGCCGCCGTCAAACGACCAAGGGCCAATTGAATCGAGGCTTGCGCAGTCAAGTTCAAAAGGCAGGTGCCCTTCTTCAAGGGCAAGCAGCTTGCCGCCATGCCAAACGATATTCGTATTGGCGAGGCCATCGAGCCCAAAGACAGGCACGGATGGGTCGCTGTTCATGGGGTCGAAGTAGTTGACGAGCGCTTTGCCTGCCTCGCGCTCAAGTTTGTATTTTTGTGTGCGCACATATCGATTGCGATAGGCGACGCGGCCATTTTCGACGCGAAACATGTGCACCATACCATCGCCCCCAAACCAATGATGTGAGCCGACCGGCGCGAACTGCGGGTCCGGGCCGATTCGATACAGGACTCCGGTCAAATCCTTGGGTATCTCGCCTTTGACAATCAGGTCCGGAGCATCGCACTCCATACGAATCGGCGCAAAATTACCTTGTAGAAACGGATTGTCGGCATAGGGTTCGGCCATGGTTGATCTCCTCGTTGTTGGATTTTGTTGCCTTGTAGGGCGCAAGACGCAATCATCATCAAAGCACCCGAAGGTGTCAACCGATTCACGCTCGCATCCGAAGCGCCGATCTCAAATAGCGAGCATTTGCGCACCTGGCAAAGAGTCCGCATTGCATTTTCCACAAGTCAGTTATAATAGGTTATCTTTATAGCGTCCTGAAGACGCGCGCGCATCCCGGCCGCGCATAGAATCCATTCATGGAAGACTCCCTAGGGCGCATCGATCAAGAGCCAATTCGCGACCACAGTTCGGCGCAAGTGCAGAGCATTCTAGTGGCGGGCCAAGTGCTTGAATTTTTAGCCGAAACCGGCCGCCCGCAACGAGTGACCGATATTGCCAAGCAGCTTGGCATGACCAAGGCGCGAGTGTCTCGCCACATGAGCACGCTCGCGAGCATCGGCCTTGTCGCCAAAACCCCCGACAACAGCGGCTATCGCTTTGGCTCCACGCTGTTTCGCTTCGCAAGTGCTGCAGCCGAGCAGTTTGAAATCACCAACGTTGCATACCGCCACATGGTGGCGCTTCGCAATCAGATCTCGGAAGCCATGCTGCTCGCTGTGCCCGCTGGCGGCGATGGCATTATCGTCTCCACGCTTGGCAGTGGACGCACGTTATCTCCAAAGCTCTCGCGAGGTGTTCGCTTAAGCATCCCGGCATCCCCAACCGCCTGGACGATTCTCGCCTTCTCACGAGAGCACGTCCAAGAAAGAGTCATCGCACGGCGCAGCGAGCGAACCTCAACAAGACAGGATTCCCTGCGGCAAGATGTGATTCGCGCACGCTGCGAACGCATACGCGAAAAGCTCTATGATTTTTCTATCGATCCGTATGATGCCGGTTTTTCGGTGCTGTCAGCGCCGATTTTCAATCACACGGAACATCTTGAGGGCGCGCTCACTATCGTCATGACGAAACGCCAAAGCCTCGATCCGAGCGAAATGCGCTACCTAGCGCGGCTCAAAACTACGACACTTGAGATCTCACGCACCCTCGGCTCGGTCACCATGGCGAACCGCATGGAGCGGACTATCTAAAACCTGTCAGCACAGCGGGCACTCGTGCAGGTAACATTGCTGCTCTTGTGTCCACATCCATAAGCACCGCATGCAGCTTCACACCGAATCTCCCGCCCTCGAAAACGCGCTCATAGACCCTGCGTCTTGGGCCGATGAGGCTGGCATCCACGAGCAGTTTCGCTGGCTGCGCGCCCATGACCCCATCCGGCGCATGCATCCTGAAGGCTTTGAGCCCTTCTGGTCGATCACCAAGCACCACCATATCAAGGCTATCGAAGGCGAGAAAAAGCTATTCATCAATGATCCTCGCCCAATTCTCGGCCCTATCCATGTGCAGATGTTCGTGGAGGCTGTGACCGGCCGAAAGCATCTCGTCAGATCGCTCGTACAAATGGACGACCCTGACCACAGCCGCTATCGAAGACTCACGCAATCATGGTTTCTCGGCAACAATTTGCGCAGCCTACAGGTGCGTGTCGATGCCCTCGCCCGCACCTATGTGGGCAGGCTTGAGTCCCTCGGCGGCGAGTGCGACTTTGTCAAGGATGTCGCCGTCTGGTACCCCTTGCGCGTCATCATGACCATCCTCGGCATTCCGGAATCAGACGAGCCGCTGATGCTCAAGCTCACGCAGGAGATGTTCGGCAGCGGCGACCCGGATACGCAAAGATCCTTCGAGCTCGACGATTTCGTGCAGGTCGTTCGCGACTTTGAAGACTACTTTGCAGCGCTCGCCAAAGAAAAGCGCAAGCGTCCTACTGACGATGTCGCTTCGGTCATCGCAGGCGCTAAGGTGGACGGTAAGCACCTGCCGCCCCTTGACCTTGCGGGCTACTACACGATCATCGCCGCCGCCGGTCACGATACAACGAGCTCATCGCTTGCAGGCGGCCTGCTCGCGCTCATTGAGCATCCTGCGGAAATGCAGAAGCTGCGCGGCGATGTCGATGGCATGATGGACACAGCGGTCGATGAGGCCATTCGATGGGTGACGCCGGTGCGCCAGTTCGCACGCACAGCTACCGAGGACTATGATCTTGATGGCACGCTCATTCGCAAGGGCGAGTCGGTGGGGCTTTGGTACCCTTCAGGCAATCGCGACGAGGCGGTATTTGACGAGCCGTATCGTTTTCGCATCGACCGGCGCGAGAAGCACATCGCCTTTGGCTTCGGCGCGCATGTCTGCCTCGGCCAGCACCTTGCGCGCATGGAACTCGCCTCAATGTACCGAGAACTCGTCCGGCGCGTCAAGCACATTGAGCTTGCAGGCACGCCACAGTACATGCAGTCCATCTTTGTCGGCGGCCTCAAGACCATGCCGATCCGCTATGCGATGTAGTAACCTTTCGTTATGAATGAAGCGCGAGCTCGGACTCCACCTCAAGATCGCCGCTTACGCTAATTTCGCCGCGCTCGTGCATGAGTTTCACCGCTGCGAGCACACTGCGCGCCGCTGCGGGAAACAGCGCACGGCTGGTGCCCTTGTACATGACGGGCACCATATCGACGATTCTTGTGACGCCGGCGAGCAGGCAATCGCGTATCTGGCGCTCGCGCGCCAACCTGTGCTCAATGAAAGCTTCGACATGCTCGCGCGGACGCTTCACAGGCGGGCCGTGCGTCGGGTAATAGATGGCATCATCGCGCTCAAGCAGCAGTATCAAGCTTTGCATGTAGTCGGCCATGCACCCGTCCGGCGGCGAAATCACAGATGTTGACCAACCCATCACATGATCGCCGGTAAAAAGGGCGCGCTCTTCGCATAAGCAAAAGCACATATGATTCGAGGTGTGACCCGGCGTGTGCACGCACTCAAGAGTCCAGCCCTCGCCTTCGAGCACATCGCCGTGGCGCAGGCGCACATCCGGCACGAAGTCTCGGTCAGCCCCCTCTTCCACTGTGCTCGGGTCCGCAATATCGCCACCATGCGGGCCGAAGCCATAGGTTGGCGCATCGCAGTGCGCTTTGAGCAATCTGCATCCCGGAGAATGATCCATATGCGTGTGCGTGACTAGGACATGGGTCACTGACTCGCCGCTAAGCGCAGCAATGAGCGCGTTGATATGCGCCTCGTCCGCAGGCCCTGGGTCAATGATCGCTACTTCACCCCGCCCGATGATGTAGGTGCCTGTCCCTGTATAGGTGAAAGGGCTAGGATTGTGAGCGATCAGGCGACGCACGAGCGGCGATACGCGGTCCGCCACGCCGTACTCAAATTCGATCTCGCGCTCAAGCTTTAGCGACACTTGGCGTTCTTCCATACGAAAAAGCGAGGCGCACCATAGCAGATTAACGCTCGTCGCCCACTTGCGCAGACCAGCGCGCACGTTTCTCAACCCATGTTTGATTATCGGGCGTCAGCGTCAATGCCACGCGCAAGTATTCGCGCGCTTCTTCTATGAAGCCAGCCTTCCAGGCATCATCCGCGACCTCGGCCAAGCGCTCGGCGGCGCGCGCTCGCAGCACAAGCGCCCTTGAATTATCGGCGTCAAGGGTGAGGACTTCAAAGAGCTTCGCCAGCAGATTGCCTTCCTCGGGCGCGGTGATGTAGCCGTCGGCCAAGAGTTGCTCGGCTTCTTGCAAAAGCACGCGCAAACGCTCGCTCTTGGATTGCTCAAGCTGCAACCGCGCCGCCGCATCGGCGAGCGCCTCCTCATCCAAGCCGGTTTGCAGAGCGCGCGCCAGCACACTTGACGCATGTTCATAGTCCGCCGAGGCAATCGCGCGGTCAATCAGGTCGATCACACCCGATGTCACCTGCCGCAGTCCCTCGGTCGCAATTGGGTTGTCGGTATCGCTTGCCAACACGCGCACATAGGTTTCGGCGGCATTTTCTGCGGGCGGATTGACAAGTGCGCCCGAAGCAAGAAAGCCTGCGCCCGCTTCGAGCAAGGCCTCCACCTCTTGGCGCAAGTCGGTTTCGCGTTGAATCTGTGCTCTGACATTGCGTACCGCATCAGTCTCAGGATCGGCAAGCGTCGCGTGACCAAGGAACATCATGGCGCTGGCAATATCGTTGCCAAGCACCGATGCCTCAGCCTTGCCCGCAAAGTAGCGCGCGAGCGCGACAAGCGCATCCCCTGCGCCTTGGTGCGCTGGCCACAAGCGCAGCACCTCACGATGGGCTTCAATGGCAGTGAGCGTCTCGTCATCGGACAAATCGCCCTCTTCCACAAGCGCGAGCGTATTGACAAACAAAGTCTCCGCCATGCGCCGCTCGGACAGTTCATCGAACTGGCGGCGGAACTCGGCATCCTGCGGAAACAGATTCAAGGCCTCGCCGAGCCGCTGGTTGACAACATCGAGCCGACCACTTGCGAGGGCTGCATCAATCTCCTCGCGCGTACCCGCAATGAGCTGACGAAGCTCGGCGCTGGCCTGCGCATGATCAGGCACACGCGCGAGCACATTCCGATAGGCGCTGACGCGCACGGCAAGCCCGCTGCCTGTATCCGCGCCTTGTGCTAATAGACCTTCAATGCCTTCGCTGAATGGTTCGGGAAGAACGCCGACATCGCGCATGGCCTGCACAAAGACCTCCTCGGCTTTGGGGCTCATGTAGAGCACCGCGGCGCCCGAGGCCATCAGAATCAGTAGCGAAACCAGCAGTCCGCCTATGCCCAAGCCTGAGCGAACTTGCTTGCGCGTGGCTTTCTGCCTTGCGCGCGGGGCGACCGACTCCGCGCGTGGCGCTTCCGCAATCGCATCCCTGACTTCCGCTACCGACACCAAGCCGGCATGTACACTGCGTGCTGGCCATTCGCCTTTCAGTTCAAGCACAGAGACGGCGTCTTTGAACCCAGACAAGTCGCTCGCATCCGACTGCCCGGCCAAGAGCGCTGCGAGCATAGGCGCGAGCGACCGGTCCGATGCCGGCAGCAGACGTGCGATGTCGTCCTCATCCGGCGCGGGTGGCAATGAGAAGATATCGGAGCCACGCAAAACCGAGACAATCAAGCGTCCGAGATGCTCTAGGTCGCCCCCTCTGATACGCATCCCTGATGGGTTAAGCGCGAGCAGCAGGCCACTTTCAGGTCGAGGCCGCCAAATGCACCAAGTATCGAACATCCCGTGCACAAGCCCATTGCGGTCGAGTGCTTGGATAGCGTCCACGACATCAGAGAAGATATTGATCAACTCCCGCACAGGCATTCCGCCGTGCAAGCTGGTTTCGAGTGATTCGCCGTCCGGCATGGGGAAGGCCATCTCCAGCGCATTGTCCTGAAGGCGCCAAGCGGCAGGCGCCAGCACGCTTGGATGCGCGAGGCGGACGAGGCGGGTGAACTCGGCCTCCCAGTCTTGAGCCTCAGGGATGCCCGAGACCTTGCGAACGAGCAGCGCGCGACCATCTTCAATTCGCCTTGCGCTGCTCACGCCCTCCGAGAGCCTTTGCAAAGGCGTGCATGGCTGCCAGTTCATGGCGTATTCGGCTCAACCGAAAACAACGTTCTTGTTTCGCTTTCTAGCAGGCGACCGAGCACCGCGGTTACCGCTGGTCGCACTAGCCTGCCATCAATGCGCACAGCCACGCCTTGACCATGCGCTTTGCCATCGACGCAGCCATCGCCCAAGAACATCCACGCTGCGCCATCCTCAACGAGTGAACAACGTGGATTCTCGGCGAGCGGCCAAGCTTGCTGTAGGTCGCCTTCGACCCAGCGCTCAAACCAGCGACTGCCATCGGCTTTCAATCGAATGCCAAACCCATGCCTGACACCCTGCTCATACCAGCCGCTAAAACGATCGCCAGACGCTTCGACCTGGCGACCTTCACCATGCCGAACACCGGCGACATAGTGCCCCTCGTAGACCATCAACCCCTGCCGCACGCGGCGGCCAGCACCAGTGCGCTCACCAAACGTGTACTCGCCTTCGTAGAAATTGCCCGGCTCCCAAATGAATCGACCCTGCCCGTGGCGCACGCCCTGAACGAACTCTCCCACGTATTGCGCACCGCTCGGCCATGTGTACACACCCTGCCCGTTCGGCAGGTCGTTCTCATAGCTGCCTTCGTAGACATGTCCATGCGCCCATTCGTAGCGGCCTTGCCCATGACGCATGCCGTCGCGCATCGTGCCGCGATAGCGATCGCCATTGTCATACGCTCGCTCGTGTTGCGTCGGCAGTTCGTTTTCAGAAGGCGCTTGCGCAAACGCCACCTGCCACCAGAAGCACGCCGCTGCGAGCGCAGCCAAGCGCGCGCTTCGCAGCCTTCGCACTCGCCTGAGATGCTGCACAATGTTGCTTTTACTTCTGGCCGCGCACGCGCATATGGACTGGCTGCTTCTCGTTGGCATCTGCGCCTTCATTGGCGCAGCTTCCGGATTTATCGCCGGGCTGCTTGGCGTCGGCGGCGGGCTGGTGATCGTCCCGGCGCTCATTCTCCTGTTCGACCTGCTGTATTCCAAAGGCGCATCGTTCGCTTCGCTTGGCCTGACGACGACCGTTGCAGTCGCGACATCGCTTGCCTGCGTGTTCGTCACCACCGTCATGTCCGGCGCAGCACAATGGCGGCGTGGCCATGTGCATCTACCTGCGGCGCGACGCTGGGCACCGTTTCTTGTCGTGGGTGGCGCGTTCAGCGGATGGTTCGCACCAGCCCTCCCGGAAATTGCCATTCGGCTCTTCATTGCAGTGCTTGTTCTCACTGTCGCCATTATATTGTCCACACGATGGCAGCCAAAGCCGGGGCGAAACTTTCCCGGACGCACACCGTCCGCGCTCATGGCAGGCTTCACAGGCTTCTTCTCAGGTGCCGCAGGCATCGCTGGCGGCAACATGATGGTGCCAACCTTCATGTACTTCAATCTACCGATTCACCATGCGATGGGCACATCATCCTTTCTTGGCCCCTTCGTCGCGCTCTCAGGTGTCATCGCCTATATCAGCCGCGGCTGGGCGCAGACCGCAAGCGATGTCGCGCTGCTTGGCTTTGTGCATTTGCCAGCGTTCGCCGCCATCACACTCGGCGCTTTGTTTTTCGCGCCACTGGGGGTGCGTTTCGCGCACGGGCGAAGCCCCGAGATATTGCGCACACTGCTGGTCATTTTCTTGATTGCCGCATCGCTGCGCATGAGCTATTCGGCACTTGATGTATTCTGACAAGTTGATTGCAGCGCTTTCCAAGAAGGAAATCCATGTCCGACTATCGAATTGAGCGCGACAGCCTCGGCGAGCTGCGCGTGCCGACAGGCGCCCTCTATGGTGCCCAGACCATGCGCGCCGTCAACAATTTTCAAATCAGCGGCCTTGTCATGCCAAGCGAGTTCATTCGCGCCACATGTCGCATGAAGTGCGCGGCTGCAAACGCAAACCTGTCGCTCGGCCTGCTTGAACTAGCGATCGCTGAAGCCATCATCGCAGCCTGTGATCAGATATTGGACTTTGATGACCTTGCCAAGCATTTTCCTGTCGATGTTTTTCAAACCGGTTCCGGCACCAGCACCAATATGAACGCCAACGAAGTGATCGCACGCCTTGCGAGCGAGAACAGTGGCCTTGAAGTCAATCCAAACGACCATGTCAACATGAGTCAGAGCAGCAACGACACCATTCCGAGCGCCATCCATGTGTCGGCGGCTTGCGCAATCGAACAGCGCCTGCTTCCCACTATTCTCAGGTTGCGCTCACAACTCCTTGAACGCGCAGAGGAATTTGAGGGACAGACCAAATCTGGGCGCACTCATTTGATGGATGCCATGCCCATCACCCTCGGTCAAGAACTCGGCAGCTGGGCACAGCAATTGGCAAGCGGCGGGCAGCGCATCGAGGCCTGCCTGCCGAGGCTTCGCAGGCTCGCGCAAGGCGGCACCGCCGTCGGCACAGGCATCAATGCGCATCCAGACTTCGCATCCACATTCGCCGCGGCGCTGTCTCAATCGACCAGCATCGAATTCGCGCCTGCAGAGAACTTCTTCGAGGCGATCGCCACGCAGGATACGGCTATCGAAACTTCAGGGGCATTGAAAACACTCGCAGTCAGCCTGATGAAAATAGCCAATGATCTGCGCTGGATGAACAGCGGCCCTCTCGCTGGCCTCGGTGAGATTGAACTGCCTGCGCTACAGCCCGGCAGCAGCATCATGCCCGGCAAGGTCAACCCGGTCATCCCGGAAGCGGTCGCGATGGTGTGCGCGCAAGTCATTGGCAATGACACGACCATTACCATCGGTGGTCAATCAGGCAATTTCCAACTCAATGTCATGTTGCCGATGATCGCTTACAACCTCTTACAAAGCATCGATCTGCTGACGAACGCCTGCGATGCGCTTGGGCGGCTCGCCATTGAAGGCTTGCGTATCAAGAGCGAGGCAATCGAAGCGCCGCTATCGAAAAATCCAATCCTCGTCACCGCGCTCAATCCAGAGATCGGCTATATGCGCGCCGCAGAAATCGCCAAAGCCGCCTACAAGGAAGGTCGTCCAATTCGCGAAGTCGCTGCGGAGATGACAGACTTGAGCGATGCGCACCTCGCCGAGCTCCTTGACCCGGCACGCCTCACCAAAGGTGGGCTCGGATAATGCACCGATGAGCAATTCACATACGATTCTCATTGCCTATGCACGTCCGGCAACGCAGCACTCGGCGACACCGCACCATGCCGTCGAACACGACACCCTGCATCGCCTCGGCGAAATATCCGCAGTTGATTTTCGCGATGAGCGTGTTTTCGCGCAGGCGATTCGCTCAGCAGACGCAGTCATCACGTCCTGGGGAGTCAACTTTCACCGCGATGTCATTGCCACCATGGAACGCTGCCGTATCATTGCTATGGCGGCGGTCGGTGTTGACATGGTCGATCTCGACGCCGCCACCGAATCCGGGATCGTCGTCACCAACGTGCCCGATACTTTCACCGAAGAAGTCGCCGACCACACTATGCTGCTGCTGCTTGCAGCGGCGCGACGCAGCAAGCAGTTACACACATTCACGACTAGCAACGAATGGCCTGAAGGACGCCGACTCTTGATGGGCGTGCCGCGCTTGCGCGGACAGACCTTGGGACTGCTTGGCTACGGCAATGTTGCGCGCGCCACGGCAAGACGTTCACAGCCGTTTGGGCTGCGCATCATAGCCCATGACCCCTATCTGCCAGATACCGTCATGTGCGCCGATGGCGTGGATCCCGTACCGCTCGATGTGCTGCTAGAGACAGCCGATTATCTGTCGCTGCACATGCCGCTCAATGACGAAACCCATCACATCATCAACGCCGAAGCGCTGCGCATCATGAAACCTAGCGCACAACTGATCAACACTGCGCGCGGCGCCGTGATTGACGAGAAAGCGCTTATTGCAGCGATCAAAGAGGGCCGCATCGCAGGCGCCGCGCTTGATGTGCTTGAGGAAGAGCCACCGCACCCGGACAACCCACTCCTCACACATCCAAACGTCGTCGTCACGCCACATGTGGCATCTGCATCGTCGCGCATGTTGCCCGAATGCCGAAGGCGTGCAGCGCGCCAAGTCGCGCTTGTGCTGCGCGGCAAGTGGCCGATGAGTTGCGTCAACCCAAAAGTGCTTGAGAGAACCAATCTTGTACGCTGGCAGCCAACCCCGAGCGAGCGCGGACCCAATCGTTAATTCACCTCAGCTCAACTTGAGATCCCGCAGGAACCTGCGCTGGGAGCAGTTCACCGAACTCAGTCTGCCAGCGAGCTTCGCGCTGCTCGAAGGCAGCTTCTGCGCAATTCTTGCGGATAAGATATTCGCCGCGCCCGGCTGGGTGCTCGCGCTGTTAACTTCCGCGCCGATGTGGGCGAACCTGTCAAGCATCTTTTGGAATCCACTGACGCGCGGCTTGCCAAAGGTGCCGACAATTCTGACCCTTCAGGCGCTAGCGCTCGCCTGTCTCGGCATCTTCATAGTGCTCCCGCAGGGCAATCATCAACTTGGCCTCGCGCTGCTGGTGTCCGCCATGGTGAGCGGGCGGCTGCTCATCTCCGGCATCATGACTGTTCGCAGCGTCGTATGGAGCCTCAATTACCACCGCGATGTGCGTGCGCGTTCAACGGCGCGCCTGCACACCCTTACCTCGGTCGTGACGGTCTCAGTGGCGAGTCTCGCCGGCTTGATGCTTGACAACGACCCTGGGTATTTTCGCTGGATCTACGCCGCAGGCATTCTGCCCGGCATCGTCGGCATCTGGTGCTTCTGGCATGTCGATGTACCAGGTGAACTCAGGCAGCGCGTGGAAGAGCGGCGCGCGCGTGAGGTCGCCGTCAAAAGCAGCCTCGGCGGG
This sequence comes from Pseudomonadales bacterium, assembly GCA_028283025.1. GTDB lineage: Bacteria > Pseudomonadota > Gammaproteobacteria > Pseudomonadales > Azotimanducaceae > Azotimanducus. Next base: position 21,197 of record JAPYNO010000012.1, read on the forward strand.
CTGCGCATCCTGTGGAGCGATCGCAACTACGGTCGCTACATGCTCTACCAATTCGTCTCCGGCATCGCCAATATGGGCATTGAAGCGCCGATCGTCTATCTTGTGTCACGGGAACTCGGCGCGAGTTTCCTCACGAGCATCTCCATCACGCTCGTCATTCCGTTTGTCACCGGACTGCTCGCCCTGCCCTTTTGGGCCAAATACCTCGACCGCTCGCATGTCGTGCGATTCCGCTATATCCAATCCTATTACCTGCTGGCATCCACGCTCTTGCTATGGGCGGGGGCTGAGTTTGCCTCACTGCTTATCATCGGCATCGCTAGGGTCGTCGGAGGACTGGTGCGAAGCGCAGGCGGTATCGCCTGGCAGATCGGCCACAACGACTTCGCACCTCGCGCGGGCCTCTCAAGCTACATGTCTGTACACGTCACGCTCACTGGCATCAGAGGCGCCATCGCGCCGTTCATGTTCATGGCCCTCTATCTTGGCCTCGCCGATTGGAGCGGATTGGGTGCGAGCGTGTTCTTGTTTGCCGCGGTCGTCGCCTGCCTGTCAGGTTGGGGATTTTGGAGGTTGAAGCAGGATCTCGGTGTGTAGGGATCACTCAGGACCGAGCGCTGCGGGCGGCCTGCGAAGCGCAGGTTTGGTGCCCAGGGTGGGATTCGAACCCACACGCCACTAAGGGCACAGGAACCTAAATCCTGCTTGTCTGCCAGTTCCAACACCTGGGCCGCGCAGCTATGATTCTAACCCGCCAAGAGTACCTTTCGCGCAAGTGCTATGCTTTGGATATGGCGCACATGCGGGTGTGGCGGAATCGGCAGACGCAACGGACTTAAAATCCGTTGAGCGAGAGCTCGTGAGGGTTCAAGTCCCTCCACCCGCACCAGATGCGCGTCGCACTTTCAGCGAGATAATGTCGATATCGTAATACTTCTGGTGCTGTACGCGCGAAGCAAGCGACTGCAATATCCTCAGCGACACTTCGTGCTCGTGCCTGTCGTCCGGCGTATCGCTCAAGAGCAAGATCTGGTTCTCTAGGTTCTCTTCGCCGAGCGATGCGATGTACTCAAGCTCAGCGGCGTCCTCGACTTCTCTTAGCGTGAAGCGTATGTATCGAGCGGGCATATCAATGCTTTGCCTGTCCCCAAGAAGATTCAAGATGACCTCTTCAGACGCGAGGCACAGACGGTTCGCCGCGCTCGCGCTCCATCCACGCTTGCCCGCGAACTCGCGCAGCATATCTTCGATCTGCGCGATGCTCGAAGGCTGCAAGGCGCCTTCGTACTTGAGCCGCCTCGGACTGAGAGCCTCCCACAGCGCAGTCAGGAGAATAGCCGTCAGGCCGCCGGATGTCATGCCGTTCTCAAGTAGCTGGCCTACCCAGCCTGCAAGCAGACCTGGAAAAATCATCCCGTACTGAAAGCCGATGCCGATGCCAAGCGACACGCTGACAATGACCGCTTTGCGGTGGTCGATGCCCTCTCGGGTCAGCACCTTGATGCCGACGCTGAACAGCAGGCCGATGATGAGCATCAGAAAAGCGCCGGCCACCGGCCCCGGAATCGCCACAAAGAACGCCGCGAACTTCGGAAAGAACGCTAGCGCAAAAAGGGTCGCGCCCACAAAGAGACCCACATCGCGCGAGGCGACGCCCGTCAGCTCGGTGATGCTGACAGAATTCGAATAGGTGGTGTTCGGCACCGTCGCAAAGGCGCCCGAAAGAAAATTACCAAGCCCATCGGCATAGACCGCGCCTTGCACGACGCGGTAGTCCGGGCTCAAAGGCGTGCGGCGGGACACCCGCTGAATCGCGATCGAATCGCCGATGGTCTCGATCATGCCGACAATCGTCACCATAATGAACGCTGGTAATAATGCCCAGAACGCAGGGCTGAACTCTAGTGCAACACCCGGCCAAGGGACTTCCGGCACGCCAATCCACGCGGCTTCACGAATTGGCGTCGGATCGAATAAGCCGAGAAAAGCGCACGCAAGCGTGCCGGCGAGTACGCCAATCATCGGCGTCCACAGGCGCAGTGCGCCGCGGGCGCGCATGGCAAGAGCAACGCTCAGCAGCAGTGTCACAAGCGCGCAGATTGCGCCTCTGCCCATCTCCGACCTATCCTCGCCTTGCGTCACCATCTCGTAGACAATCGGCAGGACAGTGATGGGAATGAGCATGATCACCGTACCAGCGACCACGGGCGTGACGATGCGACGAAGTAGTGCAAGCTTGGCAGCGAACAAGAGCTGCACAAGCGACGATGCGAGTACGAGCATCGCCATCAATCCAGGTCCGCCTTTGGCGAGCGCGGTGACGCACACTGAGATAAAGGCCCCAGAGGTGCCCATCAGGAGTACATGACCGGCGCCGACCGCACCGACCTTCACCGCTTGCACTGCGGTCGTGACACCACTCACGAGCAGCGCCGCGAACACCGCCCAAGTCAGGTATTCGCCCTCAACGCCCGCTGCGTTGATGACGACCACCGGCGTGATGATGATGCCAGCAACCGAAATGCCAGCCATCTGCATGCCAAGGCCGAGTGAAAGTGCCTTCGGCGGCGTGTCTTCGGGTTCGAATCGCATGTTTCGCACTGCACGCATGAGACAGTGCATCTTGCCATCTGAGAAAATACCGAACAACTTGACTGCTGCGACCTTGATGCGCCTACCTTCCATCAATGCACTACTCAACTCAAGCGCGTTCCAGCCCTTGGTGACGCGCTACGGGCGCATGGTGGTGCGAAATGCCCTGCGCGAGATCGGCGAGGCGCAGCAAGGCGAGGCTGAACTCAATACCTTGGCCAGCGACACAGCGAGACATCTAGATCGTGCCATTGGCGGCGGAGTGACGCGCGTATTCAATATGACTGGCGTGCTCTTGCATTCCAATCTTGGCCGCGCCGTGCTCGATGGCGATGCGAGCGTGCGCATCGTTCGCGAAGCGTCCGGTCACTTGGCGCTCGAACTCAACGTGCACACTGGCAAACGCGGCAACCGTGAATCGGCAGCTGCCGCTGCCATCTGTGCAATCACCGGCAGTGAGGCGGCTGCGATTGTCAACAACAATGCGGCCGCGGTGATGCTGATGCTCGCTTCGCTGAAGCGCGGCGCACGCAATCAAGTGATTGTTTCGCGCGGCGAACTCGTCGAGATTGGTGGCAGTTTCCGCCTGCCGGACATCATGCGCGTAGCGAATGTCAAGCTGATCGAAGTCGGCACCACTAATGTGACGCGAGCAAGCGACTACTTTGAAGCCATCAACGCACGCACTTGCGCGATATTAAAAGTACACACAAGCAACTACGCCGTGCGTGGCTATACGCGCGTCGAAAGCCTGCAAGCGCTTCGCCCTATCGCCGAAGCCGAGCATATTCCACTGTGCATGGACCTCGGCAGCGGCTGCCTCGTTGACATGACGAAATTTGGCTTGCCAAAAGAGCCGCGAGTCTCCGAAGCAATCAAGCAAGGCGCACAGCTCGTGACCTTCAGCGGCGACAAGCTGCTCGGCTCGGTGCAGGCGGGCTTTCTGCTCGGCGATAGGTCGCTCATCGAGCGCGCCAACCACCACCCAATGAAGCGCTCGCTCAGGCTCGACAAGATTCGCCTTGCGCTGCTCACCGAAACGCTCAAGGCCTATCAGTCGCCGCAAACACTCACCAAGCGAGTGCCGCTGTTTCGCGCGCTTGCCCGCAGCCACAAAGAGCTTCAACGCTCCGCAGACAAGGTGTGCGAAACCCTTGCCCCCATGCTCGCCTCCGGTTATTCATGCCGAACCATCGAGGCAGCGTGCGAAATGGGCAGCGGCAGCATGCCCGGCGTGACCTTGGCGTCGCTCGCAGTCGAAATTCGAGCACCGTCGCAAGCCGCCCTCAAGCGCTTTGACCAGAGGCTGCGCACACTCCCCGTGCCTGTCCTCGGACGCATTCACGCAGGCGCTCTGCTGCTTGATCTCAGAGCAATCGACGATGTGGGCGCACTGTTGACGAACCTCGGCGGACTCGGCAGCGCATGATCGTCACACTCGCAGGACACGTCGATCACGGCAAAACAGCGCTCGTGCGCGCGCTGACCGGCATCGATACGGATCGGCTTGACGCAGAAAAGCAACGCGGGCTGACGATCGAGCTCGGCTTCGCCTACGCCGAATTTGGCGGCGCACGAATCGGATTCGTGGATGTCCCCGGACACCACAAATTCATCCGCAATATGATTGCCGGCGTCAGCAGTGAGCAGTTCGCGATGCTCGTCATCGCGGCGGATGCAGGCCCTATGCCGCAGACAAGCGAGCATCTTGATATTCTCGAAACCATCGGCCTTCAGCGCGGCATTGTCGTGTTCTCACGCGCCGACCGGGCGTCAAGCGAACGCCGCGATGAAACGCAAGCGGCGACGCGCGCCCTGCTAGATGGATCGTTCTTACAGGATGCGCAGACCCTGTGGTGCTCGGTGCGTTCTAGAGAGGGCATCGAACATATCAAGCAAGCACTCGGACGAGCGGCGAGGCGAACCCCGCGCGAACCGAGCGAAGGGCATTTTCGCCTGTGCGTTGATCGCGCCTTTCATTTGAGCGGTGCCGGACTCGTTATCACGGGCGCAGTGCATTCAGGCATGGCGGGCGTCGGCGAGACGCTTGCGACGAGTCGCAGCGGCCGTGCGATTCGTGTGCGCGGCATGCGCGTGCTCGATCAAGACGCCGCATCGGCAAGCCAAGGCGACCGCGCCGCCATCAACATAACCGGCATTGATCTCAATGACATCAAGCGAGGCGATTGGCTGCTGCCTGTGGAGGCCTGTACGCCAACCCGACGCATCAGCATTGCATTCCAAGCGCTACTGCGGTTGCCACGGACATTATCGAGATGGACAAGCGTGCATGTGCATCACGGCGCAGCGCACCTCACTGGGCGGCTTGGTCTTGTCGGCGCCCATGTGCTGCAGGCTGGCGAAACCTGCTTCGTCGATTGCCTGCTCGATGAACCGATCATCGCCAAATGGGGAGACCCTGTGCTGATCCGGGACGCCGCCTTGGAGGCCACGCTCGGCGGCGGATCGGTGATTGACACCTGCATTGCTGAGCGAAGCGGGCGACACCAGATGCGCGAGCGAAGCAAATTGCTCGCCGCCTTAGCGCTTGACTGTCCGCTCGCTTCGCTACGCGCGGTGCTTGCGCAAATACCTGTGCTGTCGCTCCTAGCCTTCACAGGCATGAGAAACCTGCCAGCAGCAGCACTTCAAGGCAAGCTGTCAAGTGCCGATGTGCATTGCTGGCAGGTGGATGGCAAACAGCACGTCACGCTCGAGGAGACACTTGTAGACGCTCGCAGTGAAATTCTGCGGCGGGTCGATGACTGGCATCAGGCCAATCCAAGCGCCGCGGGGCTTCGCATCGAAGCGCTGCGCAAGACAAGCAATCTCCCAACCTTGCTGGTGCAACGCGCGATCGCGCAACTGGTGTTGAACAAAGAAATGCTCGTGCAATCGGGCGCACTGCGGCGACCGGCCTTTCAATCAAAGCACACACCGCAAGAGGCTGCCCTGTTGCACGCACTTGAGCAACAGGACAACAGGACGCCAACGCTCGGCGACCTTGTTGAAACACTCGCCATGACACCGCAGGCACTGCGCCAGGCGGCCAAAGGCCTTGAAACGACGGGTGAGCTCGCGTTCGTCAATGACCGCAGGCTAGTACACCGGGCAGTGATGCAAGAGGCAATTCGCCTCGTGGAGCAGCTTGAGTCGCCGCGCGGCTTTGTTGTGCGCGAATTCCGCGACTTGAGCGGGCTTGGGCGAAACGCCTGCATCGATATTCTTGAGTATCTCGACCGTAGCGGCATCACGCGCCGGATCGAAGATCGCAGGCACCTCAATCGACGGCGGCCATCCATACCATCCATATCACCAAGATCGAGATAGTGCGCGCTTGATCACTCGCGGGCATATTCAAATTCGACTCGCTCGACATCGATCTGCCAGCGATCAAGCGTTGTTCCAAGCGTTCTTTCAAGGCCGATCACTGCGTTCAAAAGATTCACCCTGGCATCGAGTTCGGCATTCTCAGCGCGTACAAGGTCGTTCTCAAAGGCAACGAGCTGAAAGTTCGTAGTCAATCCTAAGCTCAACTTCCCACGCTCGACTTCGGCTTTTTGCCCGGCAAATTCACGTGCGGTTTCGGCAAGCACCACGCCGCGCCGCGCGATATCAACATTGCGCACAGCATTGCGTACTTCAATGTTGATGCGCTGCCGCAGATCTTCAAGATTGTTCCTCGCGACTTCAACGGCGACCACCGCGCTTTGATATGCCAACTTCGCCGGATCAGATGCCCCGCGTCCCACAGGCACATTCAAGTCGAGTGACACGCTCCGACCAGTTCGGTCAAGGTTTCCCGCCGCGCCAACAAGCGCATTGCCATCGCCTCTGAAGCCTGTGCCAAGCGTCAACGACAAGTCCCACAGGCGACTATTCTTGGCAATGGCGACGCCCCTTTCGGTTATGGACAGGCTAAGCAACGCGCTCAGATAGTCAGATCGCCGCTTGAAGGCGATCTCGATGCCCGCATCGACATCCGGCGTGCTTTCGCTCACCTCATCGACCGATAGGGTATCTGTGAGAACAAAGTAGGTGTCCGAATCGATATCGAGAAGATCAATCAAGTTCATGCGCGCACCATCAAGAGCGCCTTCGGCAGTAATGACACTGAGTTCCCTGCGGGCAATGTCGGCTTCGGCCTGCACGACATCGCGCGCCGCCATGCGCCCGGTTTGCACGAGCAGCTTGTTGATTTCAAGCAGCTCGCGCCCGCGCTCAAGTGAGCGCGTCGCGATTTCTAGTCGGTCCCCGGCCTGCACATACGACCAGTAGGTTTGAACGGCTTGAGAGGTAAGACTGATGATGGCCGATTTGAAGGCGAGCACATTGATCTCTTCGCTCGTTCTTGCATTGCGCAAGTTCGCACTGCCGACTTCAAGTCCGCCGCCACGAAGAAGCGGCTGACTGAAGGTGAGATTCACGTTGCTGCCATGCGTGGAAATACCCTCTCCACCGCCCAAGCCAAAGTTTTCGGCGCGCGAGGTGAGCGCGAATTCACCGCCGGTCGGCACGCGCAGACGCACGCCTGACGAAAGTCCCGAGGTTTCCGTAGTGGCCTTGCCAACTTCGTTATTGGCACCGAAAGCGCCAACGGTGAAGCGCGGGCGAAACTCATTTTCGGCGACACGCAAGGAGTAGCGCTGCAAGGCGCGCGAAAGGCGCTGGTTGGTGAGCATTCGACTATTGCGCAGCGCCAACTCGATGGTGCCTTCAAGCGTCAAGTCTATCGTCCGCACGTCACTACTCGCGGCATCTTGGGCAGTGTCTTGCGCATGGAGTGAGCCATTCAAGAGCATCGCGAATGCGAGCACAAGGCAGGCGCGCGAAATTGAGGAAGAATTTAGCATGTGAAGATGATCCGCTATCACGCAAATATATCCGCAACTATTGTACCAACCTAGTGCTCCATCAAACTGATCAGTTTGATGGAGCACTATGCCTCGGCTCGAAAAGCCATCTATCTCAATCGCTCGCGAGCGCTTGCGGCCAATCGAGTCGAATATCCCAGCGGTACTGGAATTCGGGCGCGAGCGTCGGTGCTAACGCCTCATCGACTTTGCGCAAGACATTGCCAGGCGCGCTTGCAAAGGCGTCGCGTCCGAAAATGAAGTCCTGCTCGCCGACGATCGCTCGATAGGCCTTGTTGAGTTCAAGCGCCCGCTCGACAGATGGCGTGATGAGCGCATAGACGTCTTCTGCCTGCCCGACCTTATCGAGATCAAGCGAGCCGTCAGCCTTGAACCAGCGCGCCTGCATTTCCTGATTGCTGCGAAATTCGCCGCCGCCGCCGACACGCTGCAAATAGGTGGCGATCTCGCCAAGAGACTCGCCCTTGTTCGGCGCATCCGGCATGCCTTGCAAGTTGATGTAGCCCCACCCTTCTAACCCATCGACTTTGCGCGGGAAAGCGAAGGTCTTGTCGATGGTCGCACCGATCGACGTATGGCAGCCCATGCAAAAAAGGTTTTCCTCGTAGGTCGCGGCGCGCAATTCGCCTGCCGGATTCTCGATGAATCCTTGCAGCGCCCAGCCGAACTTGTTGTCGAGGCCCTTGTCGCCAAGATAGTGGTAGCTCGGCAAGGAGCCGAGCTCTTTCTCATAGCCTTCGAGCTGGTAGACGCGGTCGTACACGCGCTTGCGATAGGCGACCCATTTCTTCATGTAGCGCACTTCCTTGAGACGTGTCGACGGCCCGATTTCGCCGCCCGGCCTGATGCCAAGATAGCGCACCGTATGCAGAAACTCAGTGCCAGCGGGATACATGCTGCGTTCCCAATGCTCGCCCGCGGCCGCGCCGACGTAGCCTTCGGCGCGTTTCACGCGGGCGGTCATTTGCAGCACTCCGTCACCGTTCAAGTCCTTGCCAATGCGGCGCTCGTCAATCGGCGGCGTCGAAACCTCGGCCATGTCCTTGATGGTGAGTTCAAGAATGGCAAGATTGGCGATGTACACGTCCCGCGAGTAGGCGCCGCTCTTATCTGCCTGAAACGCCTCGGGCAGGCGAATCATGACATCGTCGGTTGAACCATTGGTCGGCCAGAAGGTGCTCGGAAACGGCTTGTAGTTGAACGCGACCCAGCCGCTGCCATCAAGCGCGAACCCTTCGGCATCGAATGCGCGCTCGGCGAGCTGCAAGTCATTGAGATCCGGCACCCAACCGTCAAAGCCCGCCGATTGCAGCGACGCTGCCAAGGGCGAGTAGTTGTCCTCGTCAATCCAGCCTAGAATTTCCTCATCGCTGATCTCTTCGAGCTGAGCTGTTCGGTCCTCAAAAAGGTTCTGCCAATGATTGGTCATGCCGAGGTCGCTGAAACTGTAGGCCGCCTGCAAATCCCAATCATCCATTGAGTTTTCGCCTGCCGTCTGCGATGCCTGATGACAGACGTAGCAGGGATTGAACCTGCCTTCGGTGCGCGTGTAGCACTGTGGCGGAATGATGGCTTCGTGGTTGTAGACGGTACGCACGGGATGCAGCGCAGGCAGGGGCGCGGGCTTGGCAGATTCATGCGCCCTTAAGTAAGCGATGACCTGCTCGTGCGGCTTGGCGATTACGTGTGTGCCAATCGGCTCGCCCACGACTTGCGAAGACAAGAACGCGAGCGAAGCTAGTGATAGCCAAGCTCCGCGCCTTGCACAGGCTCGGTGGTGGGTGAGGAAGCGAAAGATCGTCATGTTCGAATATGCGGAATTGGCTCCGCCTGCTGGGCTCGAACCAGCGACCCGCTGATTAACAGTCAGCTGCTCTACCTACTGAGCTAAGGCGGAATCAAAGTGCAATTGTACTCTTCATCACCTGTCTGTGGGGTGCGCGGGGACAGCAGCGTGCAATGGAGATGGGCGAGCGGCGCCTCGCACTCGGCTTGCATGGACACGCCCTCGGCATCATCACCGCGCTTCAGGCGTAGCTGCACACGCGCGACCTCAGAGCCTTGCTCGCGGCAGTAGTCTTCAGCCTTGGCTTTGAGTGCCTCGGTCTGCGGTTCAAGTTCGCTCGCGAGATCACGGGCAGGCACCACCATCGGCGCGCTTGCGCAGGCGGCGATGCCGAGGACGCACGCCAAGCACCGAGACAAACACACGAATACACGACGCACGAATGCACTACAATCAAATACCATGACCTATCATGGTCGCACAAGCGGGTGTCGTATAGTGGTGATTACCCCAGCTTCCCAAGCTGGAGATGGCGGTTCGATTCCGCTCACCCGCTCCATCTTCATTGCCCTGTGCCTGTTCCTTTGGCAACCTGCGAGTGCCGCCCTGCCAGCCACGCTCGCGGACGGCACGTCGCTGCCAAGCCTCGCGCCGGTCGTGGAAGAGGTCTTGCCGGCGGTCGTCAATATCGAAACCTTTAATCGCGTTCGTCTGCGCGGGCCGCTCAGGTTCAGTCCGTTCCGTGGCCTGTATTCGCAGCCGCGGGAAGCCCGGCGCATGGCGAGCGCGGGTTCCGGCGTCATCATTGACGCGGCGCGCGGCTACATTCTCACCAACTACCATGTGGTCGAGTCAGCCCAGGAAATTCAGGTCAACTTGAAAGACCGACGAGGCATCAGCGCGAGTATCGTCGGATTCGACCGGCAGGTGGACATCGCGGTGCTGCAAATCGACGCCAAGAGCCTTGTCCAAATCACGCGCGGCGACTCTGATGAGCTGCGCGTCGGCGATTTTGTCCTCGCTGTCGGCAACCCGTTCAGATTCGATTCAACCGTCACCTCCGGCATCATCAGCGCGCTCGGCCGCGGCGCTGGCGCTGGCGGCTATCAAGACTATATTCAAACCGATGCATCAATCAATTCAGGCAACTCAGGCGGCCCGCTTGTGGACCTCGCAGGGCATCTTGTCGGCATCAACACCGCCATTCACACGCCGAGCGGCGGCAGCGTCGGCATCGGTTTCGCTATTCCAAGCAACCTCGCCATCGGCATCGCCGAGGAGCTCATCGCGAGCGGCACTATTCGTCGCGGGAATCTTGGCTTGTGGATCGAAGAACTCACGTTGGACGAGCGCGAAGCACTCGGCGTGTCAGGCAAAGCGGGTGTGCTCATCACGCGCATCACGCCCGGCAGCATTGCTGATAGCGAAAATATCAAGCCCGGCGATTTGCTCTTGCGGATAGGTGAGCGCACCATCCGCGACGCATCGGATTACGCGAGCAGCGCCGGGCTGTTCATCATCGGGCAGGCGGTGACACTTGAATTGAGACGCGACGCTGAACCACTGACCGTCACGGTCGAGATTTCCCCACCTCGCTCTGTGCCAGTGGAAGGGCGGCGCGTCGATGCGCGCTTTCACGGCACCACGCTACAGAATTTTCTTGACGAGGACGCCACAGAAGCATCGAGTCTTGGCGTGCTAGTCACCGACATCAAGCGCGGCAGTCATGCGTGGAACGCTGGATTCCGAGCAGGCGACATATTGACATCAACAGGCCGCTCGCAGGTGCGCGACATTGATGATCTGCTGCGCGGGCTGCATAGTTCAGGCAGCGATACCGTCATCGGCGTCTACCGATCAGGGTCACGCGGCACCATCACCCTACGCGCCCTGCCCGGCGTCTAAGAAAGCCAAGGCTACAGTAGCGCTTGAGCCACCGCTTCGTAGGCTAGCCAGTCAACTTCGCCCATCTGGCCTCTCGTGTTCACTGCCTGCACGCACACATGGCTTGCGCCTGCATCGAGATGGGCTTCAATACGCTCGGCAATATTGCCGACATCACCGATGGCAAACGTTGCGTCAATGAAGGCATCGCTGCCACCATCATCAAGGTCGGCATCCGAAAACCCCATGCGCTTCCAGTTATTGCGGTAGTTGGGCAGCGGCGCATAGATCTGATACGTCGTGCGAGCTGCGGCGCGAGCTTTGTCAAGATCGGATTCGAGAATGATCTTTTGCTCGACGCATAGCCAAGCATCATCGCCAAGTATCCGGCGCGCTTCGCGCGTATGCGCAGGTGAGACGAAATAAGGATGCGCGCCTTCGCTTGACTCGCGCGCGAGTTCAAGCATCTTCGGGCCTAATGCAGCGATCACTGTTGGTGGCGTCTCTTTGGGTGCAAGGCCGCTGTAAGGCGCATTCTCCATCGCCTGCAAGTAGCTGCGCATAGTCTCAACTGGCTTGCCATACGTAAGGCCGCGCACGCCTTCAACGAGTGGCTTGTGCGAGACACCGAGGCCAAGCAGGAAGCGGCCATTCGATTGCTCAGCGAGTGATTTCTGCGCGGCGAGCGTGACACCAGGTTCGCGGTGATAGATGTTGGCGATGCCGGTGGCGAGGATCAGGCTCGAAGTGTTTGCGAGCAGCCACGAGGACTGCACAAACGGATGACGACCGACTGTTTCGGGCATCCAGAGCGCCGCATAGCCGAGCCCTTCAAAGCGCTTGGCTGCTTCAGCAGCATCGGGTGACGGCAGGGCGTCAAGAAATTGCCAGACGCCGATCTTTCCAAGTTCCATATGTGCCTCCTTTGTGTTTAGCGGCGTTGAAAGTTGCCTGGACGGCGCTCAGCCACTGATCGGATGCCTTCGACGGCATCGTCGGTGGCGCGCAGTCGCTGTTGTTCAGCGAGCTCGTGTTCAGTGATTTCGGCGACGGCATCGGCCAGGCCCCGCCTTTGCGTCGCCCGCACAGACTCCACCGCAAGCGGTGCGTTCTCGGCCATCTCAGCTGCAAACTTGACTGCATCAGCGCGAATGTTCTCTAAGCTCGACAGACGATCCGCAAGACCAATTGCAACAGCTTCTTCGCCACTGATACGGCATCCAGTGAGCAGCATTCGCACCGCCTGTTGCATGCCAACGATACGCGGCAACGTCACGCTGATGCCAAAGCCAGGATGGATGCCGAGCTTGACGAAGTTCGCTGCGAAGCGAGCTTCTGGGCAGACCACACGAAAATCCGGTACTAGCGAGACACCCAGTCCACCGCCAATGGCAGGCCCTTGAATGGCACCTACAACGGGCTTTGCGCAGCAGAACAGGCGCACTGCAGCGCGATAGAGGCGACCGGTGGTGTCGTCGCGAAAACCGTGCTCGCCGAACTGCCGGTCAGCGCTGGCATCTTCGGGGCCGCGTCCGAAATTGGCCCCTGCGCAAAAGGATTTCCCTTGCGATGCCAGCACTAGCGCACGACAAGCATCATCCTGATCAAGCGCCTCAAAGGCATCTGCCATTTGCTCAATTAGCTGATAGTCAAAGAAGTTATGCGGCGGACGCTGGATTTCAACAATGGCCACCATGCCATCGAAACTGATGCCAAGCTCTGGAAAATCATAGGACATGGGCAGACGCCCCTTGCAAAAAAGGGGCGAAGCGTAGCACAGCCTTACAAGCCGTGATGGGGCTATGCTGACGCTTCGTTGTCCGTGCGCAGGCTCGTTGACGAGATGTCCTGGCGAAACTCGGACTGTGAGACACCTTCGGCGAGCGCACGCAGCGATTTCGGCAGTGAAAGGTCGGCAAGCGTCTGAAAGCCACTTTGCATATGTCTTCCAAAGACGAGGAAGCGCACAGACCGTTCCGCAAGAAGCTTGAAGCTCTCTGTGCGCCGCGCCGAACTCTCGTAGAAACGCGCATCTGCAATGCGTGCCATGGTATCGACACCAACAACGAACGTGACGCCTGCAAACGCCTCAGCCTTTTGCGAAAAGAGTGGCAGCCGAGTCAGCCAAAGGTCGCCCTTGCCTGAGAGCGCTTCGATGCGGCGCTCAACTTCGACGTAGTCGAGGGCTGCCTTGTCGGCATTGGCAATGCACAGTTCAAGCGCTACGGCACAACCAAGACGGTGGCTCGCATAGTCAAGCATGGCTTGATGGCCTTGGTGAAACGGATCGAACGCGCCGCAAAAAAGGGCTTCTGGCAACGCGCCCTGCCCGCCCGCGCAGAACTTTGCACGCTCACCGAAGGTGAGATCGACAAGTTCAGGATTCGCCTTGGCTGATCGCGTCTCAATCATCGCATCCCCCGGCAGCACTGGCTCTAAATCAAGAAGCGTCTGCTGCAAAAATGCGAGCGCTATATCCGATACGGTTTTCTCTTGCGCTTGGCGATGCACGCCCTTGACGAGCCGGATGGTGAGCTTGTGCGTCGCATCAAGCGTCTGCACAGACATGTGCGCACGATCCTCGCCACGCCGCTTGCGATTGGTGGCAAGCGCAGCAGTGAGGCCAAACCCGAACAGGCGCGCAGACGGCGCATCACCGGCAAGCTCGCGCGCGCGCGCAAAACCTTTCATTCCGAGCGCGCCTGAGATGCGACTGTTCACCGAGGCGCCGACCTTGCCGATCAGTGATTCAAGTGCGGACTCGCTATAGGGCACGGTCGCTTCAAGCACAGTTGCCGATGCGCCCGGGATGGTCAATAGCTGCGGAACAAGACCGCTGCCGCCGCCAGTCACATACAAAGCGCCTTGCCAGCCGGAGGCGTGCAGCGCTTGCATGGCCTCTGTAGTCAAAGGAACTCGCGCAGGACTGTCAAAAACTGATCGAGCTGGTCGTGATGCACCCAATGTCCGGCACCGTCGATCTTCGCCACACGCGCATTTTGAAAACGCGCCAAGAGCGCTTCATCGGGCATCGCGAATCCCGACTGCGCACCGTGTACAAGCAGCACCGGACACTCGATTCGATGAAACGCGCCTTCCAGGGTATTGGATTGATGATTGAGCGGCGAAAAGACGCGCACATAATTATCGAACTTCCAACTATAGGTGCCGTCCTCGTTGCGATTGGCCCCATGCAGCGTCAGGTGACGCGCTTGATCTTCGGAAAGATGCGGATTCTCGTCCTGCATGCGCTTGAGGGCATCACCAAGCGTTTGGTAGCGACGCGGCATGCGCCCGGATGCGCGCCGCAAATCCTCCACCCAGCCACGCATGCGCTCATGCAGGGGCGTCTTGTCAATCATGGCCTTGATCTCTGGAGGCGGCCCTAGACCCTCGATGAGAACAAGCTTTTCGACCTTGTCGGGCTGCATGCCCGTGTAGTGCGCTGAGATCGCGCCGCCAAGCGAATGACTCACGATGGTGACCTTCTCTGTCGCCACCTGATGCACAAGTTGCGCGATGTCATAGACAAAGTCCATGTGCATATAGGTGCCGCCCACCATCCACTGCGAATCGCCATGACCCCGAAGGTCAGGCGCAATGATGTGATAGTCGTTCTTGAGCGCCTGCGCGACCCAGTCCCAATTGCGGCAGTGGTCGCGGCCGCCGTGTACTAACAGCAGCATTGGCGCACCTTCGTTGCCCCAATCCACATAGTGCAGTCGCAAGCGCTGTGAAAAGTACACGCGGGATGTGGGGCCTGCGTCCATAGAACATCGTGCCAAAGTCGAGCTGATAGGGGATTATAGAGGTGAGACTTAAGAAGCGTGCTCGCGAATGAGGCCCAAAATGCCTTCGACCGTCTCGCGGTCTGTTGCAAGACCGTCGTCACCCTGCACAGATACCTGCCAATTGCTGCCGATTTCAGAGATTTCAATCCTCACGTCCACAGAGTTGCCGCGCCCGAATCTGAGCATGCGCCCTAAGAAGCCTAGTTCTTCACCTCCACGCAGCCGCGCCTTTGAGAAGCTCGCAAAGATCACCCGATCTTCACGATTCAGATCCTGGATCTCGGCGCCAGCCTCTTCCAAAGCAAGGCGCAGTGTCGCCCAGGCGCGCTCAAAGTCGAGTTCGAAAACGAGGATTGGGGCACGCGACTCGTCTTCTTCAATACGCGCTTTCGGACGCACTCGCACATCGGCCCCAACGAGCGAGACCGCGGATGTGTCGATATTGGCACCAAGAAAGCGTCCGCTTTCAAGAAGAATCGCGCTCTCAAGCTCGCTGTCTGACGACGCATCAGGCCATTCTTTTTCAATGGCTTCGCTTTTGTCGGACAGGTGCCGCGCATGGATTTCCGTAGTGGCTTCGCGCAAACTCGACTCCAGACGGAACACAAACCTATCGCGCGCGCCTACTAGCGCTTCCCCGCGCGAATCTCGAATGAAGGTCTGCGCTGGGCTGCCGCCATCATCGCTCGCATCGATCCATGCGGTCGCCACCTGTCCGTAGACTGCCACTTCACCTTCTGCGCTGATACCAAACTCAGAGAGAAACCGCATGAACTTCGGCCAGACTTCAGACACTGGCTCTGGCACGAGCAACCAGCGACGCTCACCAAGTCGCTGCATGCGAATGCTCTCGCCTTCCCGCAAGCCGTACAGCACTTCGGGCTTTGGCGGCTCTTTGGGAAAGTACCTCGGCGCTTCGTCAGTCTCAACCTCCGGCACTTCAACGCCCCCCTCGATGGCAATCAGTCCAAGATCAGGCGGCACCACGAGCGGCTGGTGACTGATCGCCTGCAAATAATCATCGGAGCGATCCACAATAAGGCCACGATCATCACCGAGCCAAACGCAACCTGACAAGAAGGCCAACGACAATATGAAACCAATCCCCTTAAGAGGGGAGGGCAAGCCAACAAAGCAGGCTTGGTGAAGGGGACGCACACTCACCACGACTGTTCCTCACTCAAAATCCTATCAATCAACGATTCAAGGCGCGCCCGGTTTGCCGCGGACAATGCCTGTAGTGGCAGCCTGATACCCGCATCGATTCGTCCCATGTAATGCAACCCCCATTTGACTGGAATCGGATTGGATTCTACGAACAGGACTTTGTGAAGTGGTTGCAGGCACGCATCAATGCGCCCAACCTCATCAGAGTCGCCGCGCGCATGCGCTTCGCACAAGCGCGCCATAAGGCTTGGCACTATGTTGGCTGTCACTGAAATGACACCAGCCGCACCAAGGTCGAGCATGTCTGTGGTCAGCTCGTCCTCACCCGAGAGCACGTCAAACCCATCCCGACAGGCAGCGATGATTTGACTGACTCGGCTGACCTCTCCACTCGCCTCCTTGACGCTCACAAAGCGCGGATGCTCGCTCAGTTGCGCAATGGTTTCGGGCAAAAGATCGCACGCCGTGCGCCCCGGTACGTTGTACAGGATGATTGGCAGGGAAACGGCCTCGGCAACCGCTTCGAAGTGCGCGCGCAGTCCAGATTGCGTTGGCTTGTTGTAATAGGGCGTCACTTGCAGCAAGGCATCCGCACCGAGGCCTTCTGCTTGCTGCGAAAGACACACCGCCTCGCTCGTTGAATTGGCGCCGGTGCCCGCAATGATGGGCAGCGCGCCGTTTGAACGCTTCACGCAGTGGCTGATGAAGTCAAGATGTTCATCGACTTCGAGTGTTGCGGATTCTCCCGTCGTGCCCACCGCGACAATCCCCTTTGTACCCGACTGCATATGCCATTCGATCAGTCCATCAAGCGAGGGCCAATCAATAGCGCCGGACACCTTCATGGGCGTCACCAAGGCCACAATACTGCCGCGCAAGCTATCCGTCATATGCTCCGTCATACGCGCATTAGTCCAGTGTGAGCCAATGTGAATCAGTGTGAGGCTTGCATGGTAGCGGCATCACGAATTTTGGCAAGTCTCACAATTCAACAGGCCCTACGGCTTGTCAATTTTCTGCAGGATATAGGCATAGACTCCATCAGCGTGCTCGGCTTCGAGCAGCAAGTGCCCGCTTTGCTGAGAAAATACTTCAAAGTCGCGCACCGAGCCAGGATCCGTCGCAAGCACATGCAGCGTCTGCCCAGCTTGCATGGCATTCAAAGCGCGCTTCGCCTTCAGGAGTGGCATTGGGCAGTGAAGCCCGCGCACATCAAGCTGAACGTCGGTCGAGGTCACTAGCGATTGGGCACAAGAAAGGGACACACGCCCATTTCATCACAGCCTCGACCTCGCCAACAAGCTCACGGCAAGGCGTATCATCAGCGCATGTCACATTCCGCACGGTCACTTCACGCCTCGCGATATTGCAACCTGCTCATCAGTATCTGTATGAACGCCTGCATTGCGCTTGCGCCCTTGGCGGCCGCCCAGGAATCAGACAACGTCGAGCTGCCAGAGCTTGGCGACACCACGTCAGGCATTGTATCGATCAGTGAAGAGCGACGCCTTGGCAAAGAGCTGCTTCGTCAAGTGCGCCGGCAAGTACCGACGGTGAACGACCCGATTCTCAAGTACTTCGCCGAAGTGTCTTTATACCGCATCACCGAGTTCGCCAACCTGCCCGATGCAGGCTTGTTTCCAGTCCTGATCGACAGCAGCGAGCTCAACGCCTTCGCCGCGCCCGGCGGTATCGTCGGCATCAATCTTGGCCTCCTGTTGGATGCCCAGGATGTGCATGAATTTTCCGGCGTGCTCGCACACGAGCTTGCGCATCTCAGTCAACGCCACTTCGCACGCGGGATCGAAGCGCGGCGCGCATCGATGTTTCGAGATGTCGCCGCCTTCGTGGCCGCACTTGTGGTGGCGGCAACCGCTGGCGGTGATGCCGGCATAGCAGCCCTTGGCGGTGCGCAAACCCTATCCGCAGCAGGCAGCATGCGCTACAGCCGCGCACTTGAGGGCGAGGCAGACCGCATCGCCATCAACACCATGCACAAGGCGGGCCTTGATCCGATGGGCATATCGCGCATGTTTGAACGCATGCAGCAGCGCTACCGATTCAGGCGCACACCGCCTGCCTACCTCTTGAGCCACCCTTTGTCCGAAGAGCGTATCGCTGATACCAAGCAGCAAGCCACGCGCTATCCGCAGCTTGAATACAGCAACTCTCGCTCGTATCAAATGATGCGTGCACGCACGCTTGTTCGCTACGCTGAATCGCCACAAGCCGCCGTTGACTACTGGCAGCGCAAAGTCGAAGAAGGCAGCCAACCACACATCGCACGCTACGGGCTCGCATACGCCCTTGCCATGAACGATAAGGCCGCGCACGGTCTCGATACGTTGCGCCCTATGCAAACCGCGTTTGACGACAGCTTGCTGTTCGCCGCAAGCCAAGCGGAGCTCATGATCAAAGCAGGGCAGCTCGACCAAGCGCTGTCATTCCTGACGCGGCAACTGATCCTCAATCCCGACAATGCGCCGCTATCGATGCTCAAAGCGCAAGCGCTCACTGCCGACGAGCGCTATGCAGAAGCGACCGAAGTGCTGAAACGTCAGTCCGTGCTGCATCCTGAAGATTACGATGTCTGGTTTGAACTCGCTGAAACTGCCGGGCTTGCCGATGACACCATGCAGGTACACATGGCAAGGGCCGAGTTCTTCGCGCTCACCGGCGACTTTGAAGGCTCACTCAAGCAGCTCGAATTTGCGGCAAAGCTTGCCAATCCTGCCCAGTTTGAGTTGCTCGCGGGATTGAGTCAGCGTATCCGCGATTTACGCGGCGCGATTGCGGCGAGTCGCTGAGCACACAACCTTCACATACATTCACATGCAGTCATTTAGCTGGAAGCGGGCTGCGCACCGAACTCAAGCATGCGTATCAACGGCCGCATCGCCCGGCGCCCGAGGTCCGGATCCACATGAATCTCGAAGGCATCCATGTCCAAGAGCGCCTGCTTGAGCGACGTGAGCTCGTTCATGGCCATCCACGGACAGTGCGCGCAGCTTCGGCAGGTAGCACCATGCCCGGCGGTCGGCGCTTCAATGAAGGTCTTGCCGGGACACTCTAGGCGCAGCTTGTGAAAGATGCCGCGATCAGTCGCGACAATGAACGTCTGATTTGGCAAGGACTTTGCCGCAGCAATGATTTGACTCGTTGAACCCACGACATCCGCTTGCGCGATCACGCTGCGCGGCGACTCTGGATGCACGAGCACGCCAGCACTTGCATGGACGCGGCGAAGATCATTGAGCGCTTTGCCTTTAAATTCGTCATGCACAATGCAGGCAGCGTTCCATAGCAGCATGTCGGCACCGGTTTCACGGGCGATCCAATCACCGAGGTGCTTGTCTGGCGCCCACAGGATTTTCTCGCCTTTCGCCGCCAAATGTTCCACGATTTTGAGCGCGACACTGCTCGTCACCACCCAGTCCGATAAGGCCTTGACCTCAGCCGAAGTATTGGCGTAGACAACTACGGTGCGCTCTGGATGCTGATTGATCAAGGATTTGAAGGCATCGGGCGGGCAACCAAGATCGAGCGAGCAGTCGGCATCGAGCCGCGGCATGACAACGCGCTTTTCAGGACTTAAGATCTTGGCCGATTCGCCCATGAAGCGAACGCCGGAAACGATCAGTGTATTCGCTGGATGATCGCGCCCGAAGCGCGCCATCTCAAGTGAATCGGCGACTATGCCGCCTGTTTCGGCGGCAAGATCTTGAATGTCGGCATCGACATAATAGTGCGCCACAAGCACAGCGCCACGCTTTTCAAGCAGCGCACGGCACTCCGCAAGAAGCGCCTCGCGCGCCTTTGCTTCGAGTATTTCCGCCGAATGCAGCGGGATTTCGCAGGCATCGAGCGTGAAATCAAGCTCGGCTAGGTCGGCGCCCATCTATTCACCCTGCGGGCAGGTGCGTCAAGTCCGAATAATTATAGCGATTCACTGCATTCGCAACCGTCTGCACCGTAGCAGGCAGTGCGCTTGGCACCCTTCCATTCGAGCTTGCGTGCGAGTGCGCAAAGATCTTGAATGATCGCGTGCGTCAAAAGACTGACGTATGAAAACGGCTGCAAAGGGCTCTCATCGACCGCTTCTAGATGGCATGGTACTGAATGGCATTGTGTGTTCATGACTTTGCATATGGGGACATCGAAGGACTTTTCAACCTTTCAATCGAAATGTGATAATTGGCCATTCATGCTGCGAGCCTTGCGCCGTGTCCCGCCCAAGTATCTGTTTCCTGCTCGATGAGCACACGCAGCACCATAACGACAATCACATGCGCTTGCCATGCGCTTTCGCATCGCTTGGCTGGGACTGCTTGAAGGCGAGCCAACAAAGTATCTGCCTCGAAAGTGGTCAAGCCTGCGTGCTGCGAGAAGGCACTGCCACTCCACTTCATACCTTCGATCTCGTCTGGCATCTCGGCCTCGGCGACCAGCGTAGTTTTCTCGACCGCATGGAACTATTGTCGATGCTGCCGAATCGACTGATGGTCACTCCACCAAGTGCGCTTGCGCTTCGTCATGGCAAGCTGCATATTCACGCGCCATTGCTCGCTCACATGCTGCCCAAAACCCATGCCAGCAGCGATATTGATTATCTTGTCTCAAAACTCGATGAAGGTGAATGGGTCGTCAAACCAGCCGCAGGGAGCTTTGGCCGAGGCGTGCACCGCGTACACACGCATATGCCAAATTTGCGCAAAACGCTTTTTGAAAGCGCGAGGGGCGGATTGCTTGTGCTACAGAAACATATCTCTACGAAACAGCCTGAAACGCGAGTGCTCTTCGCCGAAGGCGAACCTGTTGGGCATTACGGACGCAAGCCCGGTGCGGATGGCCTGTCGAATTTGGCGCGAGGCGCAGCAGCAGTCAAATGCGAGCTTGAACCGAGGCTCGTGCGATGTTTGACACAAGTCGGCAGCTGGCTCAAGCGAGAAGGCATCGGCTTCGCGGCAGCCGATTTTCGTGGCGGATACCTCATTGAAATCAATATCGCCAATCCAGGTGGGTTGACCACCGTGCAGGCATTGACCGGCAAGGACGCCTCCATTCGCGTGGCCACTGCGCTCGCCCACCGCGGCATGGCTGCTGGACACGCATTCATGAAACCCGCATTATGGCGCGCTTGTGCAACGACTCACGGAGACCTCAACAATGGGAAAACTTGACGGAAAGGTGGCGCTTGTCACCGGTGCTGGAGGTGGCCTCGGCCGCGCGCATGCCCATTTGCTCGCCAGCGAAGGCGCCTCGGTGGTTGTCAACGACCTTGGCGGTGCGCGCGACGGTTCCGGCGATGGCTCTTCGGCGATGGCCGATCAAGTCGTGCAAGAGATCATCAAGTCCGGCGGCAAAGCGATCGCCGACTATGGCTCAGTGACCAGCGAAGACGATGCCAAGACGATGGTGAATACCGCATTCGAGAATTTTGACCGGCTCGATATTGTCATTAACAACGCTGGCATCCTGCGCGACAAATCATTCAAGAACATGACCAACGAGATGTGGGATGTCGTGGTTGAGGTACATCTGCGCGGCACCTACCTCGTGACCAAGGCCGCTTGGGACAGGCTGATCGAGCAGAATGAAGGCGGTCGCATCATCATGACGAGTTCCACATCGGGACTGATTGGCAATTTCGGGCAAACCAACTATGGCGCCGCCAAAGCAGGGATCGCGGGTTTCATGCGCGTGCTCGCACTCGAAGGCGTCAAGTACGGCATCACAGTCAACGTGCTGGCGCCAGCCGCATGGTCGAGACTCACCGAAGACATCATGCAATCGGGAGTTGAAGAGCGCCTCGCTCCAGAACGTGTCTCGCCCGCGGTAGTCTGGCTGTGCTCCGATGAGGCCAAGGATGTGACAGGACGGCAGTTCTACGTCGGTGGCAACCGGGTGGTTCTATTGTCTTGGCAAACAACCGAGATCGCCGACAAGGATGCGGACGATGCGCCTTGGACGCTCGATGAAATTGGCGCGGCCATGCAGGCAAGCATGGAAGACTGGCCGAAGCTCTTGCGGCCGATGGACCTCTAAGACATTTGGATTCCCTCACGCAGTTTGCGCTTGGCGCTGCCATTGGTGAGGCAGTCCTTGGCAAGAAGGCGCATGTGCGAGCGCCGCTGATTGGCGGCGCGGTCGCAAGCCTGCCTGACCTTGATGTTCTTTACCCTTTCGCAAGCGATGTCTCGTCATTCACTTGGCATCGCGGCGTCACGCACTCGCTGATCGTCCTCGCGCTCGTGGCACCAATCGTCACCTGGTGCTTGCTGCGAACTTCTCTTGCGCGCTCTGGCAGCGTCCGAGAATGGGGGCTTGTCGTCTTTCTCGCATTGCTGACACACCCGCTGCTCGATGCCTTGACGGTCTACGGCACGCAACTCCTTTGGCCGATCGTCACGCCACCAGTGACTTGGGCGACGCTGTTCATCATCGATCCTTGGGTAACACTGCCGCTTGTTCTTGGCGTAGTCGCTCGGCGCTTGCATCACCGATGCTCGCTGCTCAGGCACGGCAATTGGCTCGGCCTCGCCCTCGCCTGCGCGTATATCACTTGGAGCGTCGCCGCCAAGCTGCATGTAGATCGGGCATTCGCAGACGCCTTGGAAGTTCGCGGTATCGCGATTGACCGCATGATCAGCATGCCGCTTCTCTTGAGCACCCTGAGCTGGCGCATGATCGCGATCCATGAAGGCGGCTATACGCAAGGAGTCCTTCGGATTGGCGGCGAAGCGCATCTGCAGTCTTTTGAGTCCCACCCAGAACTGCTTCAAGGACTGCCCGCAAGCGCCGACATCGAACGGCTCAAATGGTTCACTGGCGGCTTCTACAAGGTCACGGAAGAGGACGGCAAAGTCGTCTTCTCCGATCTGCGAATGGGACACGAACCCAATTATTTCTTTCGATTTGTCGTCGGACCTGAGATGGACACAGCCAAGCAGTTGCCATCGCCCATCGATTTTGAGCGCTTTTCCAAGATGCGAGACGCGCTATGATGCCCCCCTTCAGCAAGCGCAAGCATCCACACCATGAGCGTAGAACCCTTTCGCATCAATGCCACTGATGCCGACCTTGAAGACCTCCACAGCCGACTTGCCCGCACGCGGCTCCCTGAAGCTGAAACCCCGGACGACTGGTCGCAAGGCATTCCGCTCGCCTACATGCGCGAGGTCATCGACTACTGGCGGGACGACTACGACTGGCGCGTGCGCGAAGCGCGCATCAACGCCTTCGATCAATTCCGCACGTCGATCGATGGCCTCGGCGTGCATTTCGTGCATGTGCGCTCCAAAGCGAAGGATGCCGCGCCGCTCTTGATGACGCATGGCTGGCCCGGCTCCATCGTCGAATTTCTCAAGGTCATCGGCCCGCTGACCGACCCGGAGGCACACGGCGGCGATGCCAAGGACGCTTTTCATATCGTCTGCCCTTCCCTCCCCGGCTACGGATTCTCGGACAAGCCGAGCGCACCTGGTACAGGCGTTGAAGCCATCGCTGACCTCTGGTCGAAACTCATGCGGGCAGTGGGCTATGAACGCTACTTCGCGCAAGGCGGCGATTGGGGCGCTATGGTGACGACGCACATCGGTGCGCGCGACCCTGAAGGCTGCCTCGGCATTCACCTCAATATGCCGATTGTTGACTTTACCAAATTGGTGTTCGACAAGCAGCCCTCCCCGCGCGAGCTCGAAGCCTTGGCAGATGGGAAGCACTATCAGGACTGGGAATCGGGCTATTCGAAGCAGCAGAGCACGCGCCCGCAGACGCTCGGCTATAGCTTGGTTGATTCGCCCGCTGGTCAGGCGGCGTGGATTCTTGAGAAGTTCTGGGCGTGGACAGACTGCGACGGGCACCCAGAAAATGTGCTCGGCCGCGATGAATTGCTCGACAATGTCATGATGTACTGGCTACCGGCGGCTGGCGCTTCGTCGGCGCGGCTCTACTGGGAGAGCTTTGCGAGCGACGGCGATGCCATTGTCGATGTGCCGATGGCAGGCAGCATCTTCCCCAAGGAGATTTTCCGCATCACCGAGGCATGGGCGGCGAAACGCTACCGCAATATCGTGTACTGGAACGAACTTGACAAGGGCGGTCACTTCGCCGCATTCGAGCAGCCGGAACTCTTTGTCGAGGAAATTCGCAGTGCTTTTCGTCTCATGCGTTAAGACTATGCGAATCGCTAGGGATTCAGTCCGAGGAGTCAATCAAGGCCACTTCCCATGCGCCTGTCCATTTTGGCGGACGCTTTTCAGCGAACGCCTTCGGACCTTCAATAAAGTCGGCGCTGTCGCGCATGGTGAAGAGGCCATCGTAGCTCGCTTGCATGGATTCCTGCAGCGAGGCATAGTCGAAGTTCTTGTACACGACTTCCTTGCTCGCCCGAATAGAGAGCGGCGCACATTGCAAGATGTCTTCTGCCCAACGCATAGCCGTGTCCATGAGCGCCTCCTGGGGCACGACTTCGTTGACAAAGCCAAGGGCCTCGCCTTCGGAAGCTGACACATGGCGACCTGTCAAAATCATGCCAAGCGCACGCTTGGTGCCGATTTGCCGCGGCAGGCGCTGTAGCCCGCCGGCAATTGCCGCAAGCCCGACCTTTGGCTCTGGCAGCGCGAACCTCGCGTTCTCGGAGGCGATAATCAAGTCGCAGGCAAGGGCGATTTCAAAGCCGCCGCCCATGGCGACGCCGCCCACCGCAGCGATCACCGGCTTGTGCAGATCAAACCTTGAGGTCAATCCACCAAAGCCCATCGGCATCGGCAGACGTTCCCCGCCCTCAGCTTGGTATCGAAGATCATTGCCCGCACAGAACGCTCGCTCGCCAGCACCAGTGATGATCGCCACCCACAAATCAGGGCTCTCATCAAATTCGTCGAACACCTCGGCGAGTTCGATATTGGCTGGCGGATGCAGCGCATTCATTCGCTCCGGCCGGTTCATGCGCACAATCATGATGCGACCAGACGTCTCCACCTCGCAAAACTTCGTCACGAATCCAACCTCGCTTGATACCTCACAGACAACAAACAGCATACCAACGTCTTCCGTTGCTCTACAATCCATGTAGACTGAACGTGGATTCAACTAGGAAACTCGACCATGCAACTTGACTACAACCTCATTGACCCCGAGCTTGTTCCTTCTCTCGAGGCGTTGCCCGCATTCGAGATCTCACGCGAGAACATCGCCGGGCTTCGCACGATGCTCGTCGAATCCATGCCTGTTGTTGCTGTGCCCGGTGTGAAAAGCAATAAGGAACGCATCAGCACTGAGGACGGCCCGCTCGATGTGTATGTGTATCGCGTCTCAAGTGAGCCGGGACAGGCGGCGCTGCTGTGGATTCATGGCGGCGGCTATGTCTTTGGGCGCGGCGAGGATGCCGTAGCCCAGCCCATCGCTCAGCATTGTGGCTGCACCGTGTTCTCGGTCGATTATCGGCTCGCGCCCGAACATCCCTTCCCCGCCGGACCAAACGACTGCTACGCCGCACTTCGCTGGCTCATGTCGGGCGAGACTGGCTATGAGATTGATCTTGGTCGTGTCGCGATTGGCGGCGCGAGCGCCGGCGGCGGAATGAGCGCAGGCCTCGCACTGATGAACCGCGATCTCGACAATTTCCCCCTGAAGATGCAACTCTTACTCTATCCGATGATTGACAATCTGCACGCAACGCCTTCGGGCGCCATTACCAACCATCCGGTGTGGAACCGAGGCACCTCGCTCAGCGCATGGGAGATGTACTTGAACGGCGAACCTGGCGAGTCAGCTTCGCCCTACGCAGCCGCGACGCGCGCGACAGATCTCTCCGGGCTACCAAGTGCCTATGTATCGGTCGGCAATGAGGATCTATTTCGCGATGAAGACATCGAGTATGCGCGCCGCCTCAGCGACGCAGGCGTTGCCACCGAACTTGCCGTTTTTCCGGGTCTGTATCATGGCGCGGACGCATTTGTGCCGGATGCGCGCGTGTGCAAGCGATTGCGCGCGGGTTACTTGTCAGCGCTTGCAGACGCGCTTCATGGATAGCATATGACCATAGTCATGACTATGGTAGGATGAGTGCACAAGTATCGAAAGAGCTCATTGAAAGTGCGCAGGCAGACATCGACCAAACACGACTATTCAGAGCCGCTCTACATGAAGGCTTCGGAGTTCAAGGCCAAATGCTTGAAACTCATGGACGAGGTTGCCGAGCACAACGGTGAAATCGTGATCACAAAGAACAAAATGCCCGTTGCGAAACTCGTGCCAGCGAGCAAAAGGCCCGAAACCTTGTTTGGGAGAGACTTGGGTCGCATCAAGATTCTCGGGGAAATTATTGATGTGGAGGATTTATGGGATGAAATGGAGGCCGAAACAAACCCAGACCGCGTACTCGATCCGTGATTGTCTTAGATACTCACGCTTTGTATTGGATGTCGCTAAACGATGCAAGAATTGGACGAAGCGCTCGCCTTTGCATTGATCTCGCATGGCAGGAGAATCAGTTAGCAGTCTCCGCTGCTAGCTTTTGGGAACTCACCATGCTGCTTGCGAAAAAGCGAATTCAAATGCCGACGGAAGTCGGTCCATGGCGCCAAGGTCTACTGAACGACGGACTCGTGGAGATTCCCATTGATGGCGAAATCGCGGTTCATTCTCAATCCATTCAAGACTTTCACAAAGACCCTGCCGACCGATTCATCGTCGCGACATGTCTGAAAGGGCATTCGTTAGTGACTTCCGACCGCAAGATTCTAGCGTGGTCGGGGAAACTCGACCGAATCGACGCCTGCAAATAATTCTGCGAGACTCTCCATAGCGACAGTGACGGTCGCGCTGCTCCTCTGGCAAGATACCTCATCCCACCCACATCACCAATAGGAAAAGAACAATGGCTGGACGTGTCGAAGGCAAAGTAGCGCTTGTCACAGGCGCTGCCAAAGGACTCGGCGAAGCGGATGCGAGAGCGCTCGCCGCCGAAGGTGCGCGTGTCATATTGACTGATGTTGACACCCAAGCAGGTGCCCGCATCGCAGGCGAAATCGGCGGCGTCTTCAAGCAGCAGGATGTCACCGATGAAACGCGCTGGCAGACTATCATCGCTGAGATCAAGGCCGAATTTGGCGCCTTGCACGTGCTCGTCAACAACGCTGGCATCGTGCTGCCCGGCACGATCGAAAACCAGAGCTTCAAGCGCTATCAACTGGAAATCGCAGTGAGCGCCAACGGCACTTTCCTCGGCTGCAAATACGCGATTCCGCTGATGGCGGAAAGCGGCGGCGGCTCGATCATCAATATGGCCTCGGTGGCCTCGAAACTCGCCTATAGCGCCATCGTCGGCTATGCGGCGGCCAAGGGCGCCGTTGAAGGCATGACGCGATCAATCGCCGCCCACTGCCTTGAGTCAGGCTACAAGATTCGCTGCAACTCGCTGCATCCCGGCACTATCAACACGCCAATGGTGCAAAATTTCGGGCGTCAGAGCGAAGACTTCACAGTAGCTGCTGCGCCCGACCCGGACACCGAAGCACCCAATGCGGCCGAAGTTGGCGTGCTTGGCGTGCCGCGGAACATTGCCAATGTCGTCGTGTTTCTGGCATCGGACGAATCGGCCTTCATTACCGCCCAGGAATTTGTCATCGATGGCGGCATGTCGATGCTGCCAGCACCACTGGTCAACGCATTGCAGTAGCCCATAAGTATGTTCGACAAACTTCGCGCACGATTTGGCAGCGATGCGCCTGATTCCGAGGCAGATGCATCGGAATCACTTGGCTTTGCCGCAGCCATGCTGCTGTTCGAGGTCGCTTGGGCGGA
>JAPYNO010000120.1 GCA_028283025.1 Pseudomonadales bacterium
AGTCGTCTCCACCAAGTTCGACAATCACTTTCTTCATCCATCTTCGGGAGGCCTGGGATATCGACGAAATCCATCCATTTGACATCATAGGTACTGATTAGATTTCAAGCTTGCCAAAAACTGGGAGTCAGAGATTCTATCTATCATAAAGCGTTCAGCCTTCAATCTTGTAGCGATTGCGAGAACAACTTTGTTTTCCAATTTGACTTCGGAAGATTCCGTGAGGCAGTATTCAGCCTGTTCCAACACGAGGTCGCAAACTTGCCTATCTGGTGCCGGGGAAGATTTGTTGGTACCGCAAACATCGTTGAATATTTCATCTAGTTCCCTGACCGTGATAGTTTCAGACCCGTCCTTCCAATGAAGCATAGAAGTCAGCACCGCATACCCTTTACCATCTGAGCCGGTTGACATCTCTATTAGATTGCGCAAAAACGGTATACAGGCAATCTTCTTCATTTTGTCTTCAAAGAAGCGCGGTTTCCAATCTGTGAGAAAAATATTCTTAATGCCATGCGCCTCGTTGAGTTCAATGCGATCTTGCGTCTTCGTCGCCATGAGACATTTTGAGTAAGCGACAAACCGACTCTGAATAGTTCGAAAGAAATCAAAATTATGTGTCATCATTAGTAAATTGAATCGGTCGTCTTCGCTGATATCTTTAAGGTACTGAATAATCGCGTACTTGTTTTTATAGTCAAAGGAGTCCGCGAGATCATCCACGACGACTAGCGAGGGTACATCTGATTTCTTGCGTGTTTCAATTTCGAAGAGGACATAGAGCATATAGAACGCCTTCCGCTCTCCTGTGCTAAGTGAACGCCGCAATTCATCTTGTCCGATAGAAGCCATGTCACCACCATCAACGTATGTGAAGCCTAAGTCAATGATCGAGGTCTGTCCCAGCATCAACTCAGCCTTATTCCTCGCCTCCAAAATAAATGGCACGATGAAGCGACTATTAAACGTCTCTATAACCGACTCCCATTGCGTTCTCTGTATCTCGGCCTTTTTCTCAAGCCTTTCCTGTTGTTCGCGACAATCGTCGTACTTCGACATCCAATCGTCGTACAGATCCTCGTTGGTCTTCAAATAGGACTTAATGACTTCTTGCTTCAGCTTATCGGGATTGTTGAGTCGTGAGAGCACTGCTGCATTGTCCCGAACATAGGCATAGAATTCTCGGAGCTCTCTATTCTTTGATAGTTGCGCTGCGACTTTGTCAAATCTCCGCCTGAGTCCGACATCTTCGAGAATCCTCTCTTTTTCCCGAAGAATCACCTGCTCCAGATCGTGCTTGCTCTCGATTTCTTGGCTATGACCATCAGAGTTTAGTCTGACTGTGTGCTTAGCATCGAAAAACCCGTTGTCAGTGAGACTCTTGGCGATCTGGCCTGCATTGTAATAATCGAACGTGCCTTTCCTAAAGAAAATCGATGTCGACAGTAACTCATTGTACCTTTCGGCGTACATTTCGATCGATTCCTTTAAGTCTTGATTATTCAAGGCATTTAGCACCTTCTCATTGAATATCTTGTCATAAGCCACTTCTGATAGTGGAGTCTCCCTGAGTTCCTCCACTTCCCTCCTAAGCCGTATCAGTGCTTCATTCAACTCGTTAGGTGCTTGCATGACCGCGGTCGATATTTCATGCTCTATTTTCAGCTTAGACCCTGACTTACTTCTTACTGCATCTATTAGAGCGTCCCTTGCCGCTTTTGCCGCTCGAAGTAGCTGGTCGTATTCCTCTCTCAGATCAGCGTCAAGTAGCAAGGTTGACGTCTGTTCAGTGACACCTAACTCTTCGTCATACGGTCCCACAACAAAAACACTCTCGCTTGGAATTGGTTGATTATTCTCATCAGTGATTTTCCTGGTAGTAATGCGATCCAGGAAAATCTCGTCTCTGGATTCCTTTTTCTCCGCCACATCTTTGAGCGTCTTGGCCAGTGAAGTCTTCATAACGCCGTTCGGAGCATATATCGCATATGCGCCACCATCGGAGAAATCGAACTCTTGGGTCAAACTCTTAATTCCATAACAGTGTTCTAGCTCAAATGTCAGGGTTTTCATCTGTGAAACAACTCGTTCTCGGCACTCGGCGACACAATCTACGAGTATATTGCAACTACACGTCACCGATACTCTTTGTTCTAGGTGAGAGGTTTCCCGTTCTTTGCTTCGTCCCATACTTTTCCCTTTAAGTGGTCAGTTGCCATGGCTATGAACTACCTAAGTGCCGTATGGTCAGCTTGTATCGGCAGGACGACACGCAAATGAGAGTATCAGCGAGTCAATCTAGGGAAAAGCCTGCGTTCAACGCTTTGCATAGGAGTCCTAACCTCTCTGGATCCCATTCGCTTTGGATCTGCTCATTACGATCAGTCCAGCAAAAGTTCACATCCAAGCAAGTCCCACCCCACCTACCGCCGCTCAATCCTCACCCGCCCATCAAGACACAGCTCCGCAAGAGCCTCTCGAAGTTCCCCCTCCAAGGACGCAGCGTGGGCTTCCGCCACCTCAACACTACACTCCACCAACACAGAAAGCCCTGCGCCAGTTCGGAGCTTGGGAATCACCTTAGTACCAAGCCGGTTCCACAACTCCGGCGGTACTGTTCCCGCCAAGCGTATCCGAACCGGAGTTTCGTTTGCGGACGGCTGAACCCCATACACCTGTTGGGTTTCGGGCTCCGGTTTCTCGGCAGCATCCGAGGGCTGGGCAGGTGGAGACGGTTGTGCGCCGCGAACATCCTGATTCCGAAGCGCTTCACTCCGAGCCTTCGTGAGCAGGAACACGCTCGGTTCAAACGCAACCTCCTCAATGCCGACCAGTTCCTCGTACCAAATGCGCTCGTACCCGCCATCTTCTTCGGCATTGGAAGCAAGGCCGAACGCACCCTCTTGGACAAACTGCACGATCTTCCCGCGTAGCGCGGCATCGGGGTCAACAAGCCGAGTCAGCGAGCCATTGAGGAAGCTCTGGCGCAAACTGGTGAGCGGCCATGCCCCCGCCTCCTTGAACGCTGGCGGCCAGTGCCGGTCGAGATAACCAGCGCCAACGGTCTTGATGAGTAGGGCTTCCGTCTCCAAAGCTGTCAAAACCCGGCCGCAGAGCGTCTCATTCGAGCTGCTGTGACCCGCACCAAGATCGATAATTTTCAGCCCGGAATCGGCGTTCCTATCGGCGAGCGCCACAAATCGATACCCCGCCCATACCTCGTCCTTCGCTGCGTTCTCGGCATCCTTGACTGTGGTGCGAAGATCTTGCTTTTCGGCTTGGTCGAACTCCGTTCCGAGCAAACCCTCCTTCACCTCGCGCTCGACTCGCCGCCAAGCAAGCCAATTCTCCACCCGATCTCGAAGCTCCCGACCAGGTTTCTTGGCGCACCAGACCAGAGATGCGGGATACAGCCTCGGTGATGCTCCCCGCTCTCGCGTCCATTGAGCAACTGACTCTGCGATGGCGCCATTGGCCTGCCATTCCACTTCCGGGTCGAGGATAACCAGCGTCAGCCGCGGGGTGTCTTGGATCGACGCACCGTCCTCTGGGAAGGAAATGACCGGCAGGTTCGCGTCTTGGGAAAACGCCTGTTCAACCAATCTGCGGATAACGGGACGAATTTCGGTGTCCTCATCGAGTGCGGCGCGGCGGTCGCTGACGACCTTCTTCAGCGTTGCCTGATGATGAATGCGGAAACCGTCTGTCCCGACCTTGCGAATAAAGAACCCGGATGCTTCCAATGCCGCGGCTGCGCTATCAACGCTAGTGGTCTCGACGTCGGGCTCGCCAAGCGCAAAACGCAGTTCAGGCAGATGAGCAGTCTTATCCACCTGGCCGCCCGAGGACTCAAAAAGGATCGCTGCACCGACGCGGCGGTGAATATCGCGAAGCGGCCCGGCGGTGTTAGCATCGAGCGCCCGCGCGTGCGCCGTATCGCCCGCAACATCGGCGGCGATGGCGACATCGAGGCGCTGTTCGCCGAGTTGTCCGAGCAAGACGGCCCGGAACTCAGGGACATGCAGCGGCGCGGAGCCGAGCGTGATGAGTGGTTCGGTTCGCGCTTCTTGGAAGTGTTGACGCGCCGCCCAGGACACCCATTGCGCCAGCATCGCGAGCGTGCCGCGGGTCTGCTGGAACTGTGTAAGCGCACTCCACTTGCGCCGGAACACCGACAGCGTCGCGGGGTGAAAGGGATAGCACGACTCGAACCGGCTGCGTAAATGATCGCGCGCCTTGGCTTCAGTTGTTGCGCTATCCACTGCCATCCATTCAGAGGGAAGCCGCGCAGTGCGCTCGAAACACCAGTCCGCGTAGACTTTTGCCACGCGCTTGCGCACTCGCTCGCTACCGAGGTCTTCGAACAGCCGACGCCGCACCACATCGCCGATTTCTGCTTCGTCGTTTGCAATCAAATCACGCGCTACGCGGCGCACGACCTTGGTAATCCGATCTTGCCACTTGCTATCCCAATCGGTCATTTCCACTTGGCTTCGAGGCAGACTGATAACAGCCGCAGCACCCGAAACGCCAGTCACGGCGACCGTGAGATTTTGTATGAAGGCGAGAAAACTCTCGGCTCGGTCGCGGTGGCGGTTGACGAAGTTCAGTACCTCGTCAAACAGCAGCAGCACCGGCGCATCCGCCGCTGCAAAAACCCTACTGATAGCGTCGGTTCCCGGAGGCGTGGTCTTTGCCGCAGGCCCCAATGCTGACACACCCGCCTCTCCCGCGAGTTGACGGGCCAAGTCAATCCAAGGTGTTTCGCATCCTTCCGAAGGGTCCCAAGCGTTGCCGACAAAAACGCCCGCTTTGATGGGCGGGACTTTCGAAACCCCCGCTTGAGACAATAGATCGGACAGCCCCGGCAAACTTTCCGCTTTGTGCCCCACACTAGCGAGGTGATAAAGCGCAGTCAGAGTGTGTGTTTTGCCGCCGCCGAATTGCGTGACGAGCGTGAGCACGGGGGATGTGTTCTGCGTCTCTCCGTTCAAGCGACGAAGCACCATGCCAACGTGCTCCTTGAGCGCACGAGTGAAGCAAGTGCGCGAGAAAAATTGCGCCGGATTTGAATAGTCCGGTGGTGCCGTGCCGGCAACCACTTGCTCCAAGGCAATCGCGAACTCGTCTGGACTGAATGAGCGTCCTTCTCGCACTTCAAGACGTGGCATGACAACTTTATACCAAGGAGGATATCTAGTCATTTTTTTGTTCGCTATTCACTGCAGGTCTGATTCGCACACGGCTTCCGGCCACCATGATGATCGCATTCTGTTGCATCATCAAGCGCGGTTGCATACCCGTCCCGTGCTGACAGAACATCATGATGCCTTCCGAATGGCGACACGTTCGTGTACCTGTTCGCCCGCCACCAAGCGGTGAGCAAATAGGAGGCAGGCTTGGATGTCCTCGAATTCCAAAAATGAATAGTCCGTGAGGAGTTCATCAACTGTCTGTCCCGCCGCGAGGTTGGCGAGCACATGCTCCACAGCAATCCGCATGTCGCGGATGATCGGCTTGCCACCAAAGATATCGGGGCGAATAGTGATGCGTTCGAGTAGTTCGGCTTCTTGAGTCATGGTTATCTCCTTTGATTCTTCTAATCTCGCTAAGTTACCTCGGCACTGCGAGGAGCATTGCGTCTAGCAACCGCTTCTCACGGCTGCCGCGCGGATAGAGCGCGGACAGCGCGTTCGAGAGGCGCAGGAAGTCCGGCGCCCGTTCTTGTTCTGCAATGATCAGGGTTCGCAGGGCATTCGCGTGACCGCCCGCCTGCAGTAACATCGCGGCGTGTACCCGGTCGAGCGCGGTAGTCTCGCGTTCAAGTACAGCATCCGCACTTATCTGAGCACCATTCGTCGGGCCTCCAATCGGGGTGCGTGACTCAACCTCTAGATCGGGAAAGAGCGTCCCCTGCCCGCCCGTACTCTCGTCGATCTCGATCCAGTCGGCGGCACTTTTCACACCTTCTGCGCCGAACAATATCTTGGCTCGCTCCGTCACCGGCAGCAGGCGTACCACGCCTTTTTCTTGTGCGATCACCCGGCCCGACCAGTGCTCAAGGTCGATGCCCATGGGTTGGGAAAAGCGTCTGACGACATCGAATGGAAGGTGAAAGCCCTTGGCTGTCGCCTTGGCGATCTCTTCTTCTTGCTCTTCATTAACCTCTGCTGACGATGGTGCATCCTTATTATCCTCCGTGCTCTGGAGCGCCCACAGGAAGAGCGCGGTCAAGCGGGCATCTTCTTCGAGCGCGCCCGCCATGCCATTTCGCGCTGACGCTTCCGCCGTGCCAAGCACCTGTTCGAGCGCCGTGCGTCCCACAACTTCCCATACTTTCTCCAAGTATTCAGGCAAGCGAACCTCGCGGCCTTCTGCGGTTTCGACGGCGCGGTAGCGGCTGAAGACTTCAAGAGCGGGGCCGACGCAGGCGAATACCAGATCAGCGCCGCGCACGCCTTCGCCTTGCAGGTGTTCCATCCAGTCGCCGACACGCACGGGTAGCTCCCGAAGCACTTCGGCCCACTCGCCGATTGAGGCATTGTCGGGACGCGGGCGACAGATCAAATGGACGCTGGTGGCGAGGGCGGCCGAGTCGCGGGCGCGCAGACGAGAGGTCATTTCCGTGGCAATCGGCCACGAGCCTGTGATTGTCCAACCACCACGAACCATGCCTGACAGTAATGCTTCCCATCCCTCGGTTGTTTTATGGGCGAACACGACTGAGCCGATTCCATCGTCAGCGAGGACTCGTCGGCCTTCGGTGAATGCGCTGGCCATGGTTGCCTCGAACCATGCACGGTTCTTGAGTTGACCATTCTGTTCTTTCGTTTCATCTTGCACCGCTTCAGCGGCTTTGGGCGATAGCAGATTTTCAGAGTCGAATGGATCTCGAAGTAGTTGATTCTTCGTCAGACTGCGTTTCAGCCAGACGAGAAAAAAATCCGACAGATCAGCGTACGGAACGGCATCATAGTATGGAGGGTCGATAAACCAAGCATTAGCAGATTGGTTAGGGAGCGGATGGGCGGTGGCATCAGATTGTTGAGTCTGACCTGTACGATTGTGCCAAGAAGCACACCGCACCACCTTGGCTACAGAATTAAGTGCGCTCGACCACGTTCTTGACGCATCCGCAAAGTAATTCGCTTCACCAAAATCCCATACAATTGGCAAGGCTTGTCGGGCGAAAACATGCTTTATCTCTTCACCCGAAGCCAGCCAGCTCGAAAGCGACGCACTCCCATCGACTGTCCGATCTAATGTGATAGCTAATAAGGGCTGCAGAGAAATTGGAGCCGCTTGAATGAAGCGGACAAGCTGAACTAGTGCAAACTTCTGCCGTGCTGTGAACAGGTCCTCCCACTGCATCATGCCGTAGCGTTGGACACTGAATGCTCGCCCAGCACCAGAGCCGCCACCCACAGGTGTTGGTTCATCCGGAATGGGACACAATCCTTGCATTCCACTGAGTTTCCATTTCTCAAGCAAGCTTGAAACACGAGCCTGCACCTCGCGTACAGCAGCATAATCCTCATCGGTCGGTAGTCGGTAATGGCGTCCCTTCTCATTCGGCCGCAAGGTCACTACAGCCGTCATACGCGCACCTCCGACACGATTGCCATCCGCATCGAATTTGACATCTGCACCCCCGCGTTCGGCGGCCAGTTGCAAGCGTACCCGTTCAGGTGGAAGCACCGAGCCGCAGCAAAGACAAGTCGCCTTGGCGCGGGTTACCGTGCCTCCACTTCTCACATCGCGCTCGGTTTTTGGTTCAAATATCTCGAATACAACTTTGGGCGGTGCCCCGTCGATTTTCTGTACGGTGTGCCGCAACGCTATTTTTCGCTCAGTTTTCTCTTCTTCTTTCTTGCACAGCCAGAAAGACCGCATCAGTGGGATTTCAGCACCGCAATCCGGCGCCTCGCAACGCACTGTGCGCGCCCAAAGATACGCGACTGGTGTTGCGCCATCTGGGTCGGCGGGGTAGAGATCAGCTAGCTCTTGCTCAGCCTTGCGTTTGATTTCGGCACCAGCTTCCCGTAATTCTTCTGCCAAACCGGGGCCATGCCGGGGAATGTCCTCCAACATGACTTTGAGAATCAGGCAGGCCACGGGATTCAGATCGCTAGCGAAAGCTTCGCAGCCCAAGCGCAACGCCTCAAGCGGAATCGAGCCTCCTCCCGCAAATGGATCAACAACCAGAGGTCGCTCTTCACCATGAGCGGCGGTAACAAGGGATCGCCCGATTTCAAGGAAGGTCGAATTTGCTGCGTTATGCCAATTCGCGAATTGAGCAATGAACGCCATGAGTGCGCGGCGAAGATCTGCATCGGTCTTGCCGTGTGCATGGCCTTTCTCGATCAGTAGTTTCTGCGCCGACTTCTTGAAATCAGCTGGACAGTGCGGATCGCAGGGGTCCGGTAGCAGCAGCGCCAGAAGAACCGCCCGCGAAGATGCAAGCGGACGACGCGCCCACCACAAATGCAACGTAGACGGATGCCCGTGACGAATCGATTTCTCGCGCACCGCATGGCGCGACACCTCCGCAATCGGAAAATCAACTTCCGCCAGACGCTTGCATTGTCGGGGTATCACTCGGACGCCTCCGCCAAGGAGACATCGGCGATCTTAAGAAGTCCCTGAACAAAGGAATACAGCGCATCTCCAAAGCCATTCTCAGCAATCCTAAGAACCAGCTCTCCATCATTGTCTTCGATTCCAAACATCGACAAAGCATTGGAGATGATCTCCTGGCGTGTCCCTTGATGCAGACTTGATTCGTCCATGTCATAGCTCAGGCGCATGTAAGTGTGTCCCTCGTCAGTCAACACCCACCGCGCACCTTCCTTTTTCAAAACGACAACCAAGTGGTCGCCATCGTCGAACATAAACGGAGTATCCACTCGATAGCGGTCTACGCCTTCGCTCGCCAACCCGACCTTGTCCGAGACCTTTTGCTGAAATTCGCGCTGTATGAAACTGACTGACACGCTCGATGCCACTTGCTGATCTGTATACCTAACTGTCACAGCTTACTCCGAGGGTGTGCGCGAGTCACTGCCGCCTTGCCAAGCTCGCTCGGTAACGGACCGAACCCATCGGGCGCAAGGTGTTTCAACAATTCTTGGTCACGGTCGTTGGCGAGTCTGTGAAAGAGAAACGCACCTCAATACTTCACTTCCGGCAAAAGAGGGCATTACTGAAATTAACTCATTGACATTGGTTGAATGTACAGCGTGGCGCCGCCCATCGATGCGGGCTTCTCGCCAATCTGCTTCAAGGAAAAATGGCCTAGTCCGAACTTTTCACAGCCAATATCATAGGCATCGCCATGGTCGTTATAGGTCGAGACTAATTTTCCATCATGGAACATGGCAATCTTTCCGAAATGATCGCGTTCCAAGCTCTTTTGCATGGATTGATACGCTTTGATGCCTTTGCGAATCTCGGACATAGCTTCATCAAAACTGGTCTTCATTGCGATTCTCCGAGCGGTTGAAACCGCGAAATAGTCGGGAAGCGCATGAAATGTAGCATATCTGAGGTTTTGCTCCCGCCGGGTGAACAGGAAGAGCCTGCGGCGGGAATCAGCGCCGATCATCGATCGCTTCGACATTTATCTGGTAGTGCTGTACCTTCTTCACTTCTCTCCATTGGAATCGTGCCGGATCTCGGACTGGTTCTCTGAGCGTGGGTTCGCTAGCGCAGCCTGTCACCACGTACAGCCAGTAACAATCTGGACGATCTTCCGCCACGCGGCGCTCATTCGGCGTCAACACGATACTGCCCGTCGTCGCGGCGAGTCCCTTCACCTCAATCAAGCGCAATTCTCCCGATTCAAGATCGAGACTCGTCAGGTCGTAGCCGAGATTGTGCTGATGGACATCGCGGACTTGGCACCCTCGGGCTGCTTCATGCTCCATGACTACGCGCATTGCGATCATCTCAGTCTCGGGATTCGGTTGCAGCCGCTTGACTTCCGATGCCTCGCGCTCAGGGTGCGGCAAGACGAGCGCACTGGCAAGACGCTCGACTCCTTGCAGAGTCACGGCTCGCTCACGGTTGAGTTCGTCTCGTCTTCGGTCGCGCCGCGCCCACACATCTGCGTGGCGTGTTTCAGCTTGGGCGAGTCTGCCCTCAGCACCCGACTTACTGGCCTGCACGTCTTCATTGGCGCGACCAATTTCTTGATCGATACGATGCAGGACTTCGGTCAGGGACATTTCCACATGCTCGGCAATTCGCTCGATTTCGGCTGAACGCTCGCATCGAATTTCTTCAAGAAATGGTGTCAAGGTGTTTTCCATGAGCCAAGCAGTTGCTTCAGGCACAGATGCGGGAGCGGGGAAGGCATCAGGTGCTTCGGCGGGAGTGAGGTCGCGCAAGATTTGCGGATCGCGCAGCAAGGGTTCGCCTTCATCGGAGAGTTCCACCGCGAATAGTCGCTCGTGGATTGTGCGCCCAAGTCCATCAACGATCCTTGCTCGATAGACATCGATGCGTACAGGCATCTCGTGACTCAAGGAATAGAAACAGGCACCACGCGAGAATGAACCCTGGGCGAGATGCAATGCGTGACGGCGAAGCGCTTCAAACAACGAGTGCCCCGGTGTCACCCATTCCAAGTTATTCCGATCTGCTGTTTCTCGGTCGGTCGATAGACGGGGATAGCGGGCCGCGAACTGCGGGAGCCTCCATTCGTTGCCCGACTCGTACTGCTTCAGGTCCGATGGAGTGCGCCCAGGGTCGAAGGTGTGGGGAAGACGAGGCACCGGATTCAGGCTGAAGGATGTCTCTTTTGCGCACTCTTGCATGAATCGCGCGATGTTCTCCGGCACAACCCGCTGCGCCTTCGCACGGGCGCGACGCTCAACGAGCATGTCGAGGTTCAGTTTCTTCGAAGCCAAACCTTCGAGCGCAGTCTGACAGATGGAACGAAACCGCCCTTCGTCCACATCCTTCAGCATCCGGTCTTCAAGGTCAGCCTCGCCGAGCTTGCCAGCATAGTAGTCACGCAGCACGCGATCGACCTGCGCGGCTGGAAGCACTTCGCCGACCACGTTGAACACCGCATCGTCGTCAAGGGCATCCCTGATTTCTTGCAGCTTGCCGAGCAGCCGATTCAAAACCCGCCCCTCGATAGTGTTGGTGGCGACGAAATTGAAGATCAAGCAGTCGTGGAGCTGTCCGTATCGGTGTATGCGCCCCATGCGCTGCTCCAAGCGGTTGGGGTTCCACGGAATGTCGTAGTTGAACAGGATGTGGCAGCACTGAAGGTTGATGCCCTCGCCTGCCGCCTCTGTGGCTACAAGTATCTGCGTTTCGCCGTCGCGGAACTGTTGCTCGGCGTGAAGCCGAGTACCCGGCTCGTCGCGCGAGCCAGTCCTCATGCCGCCATGAATGCACCCAACGTGAAACCCCCAAGCACGAAGCCGCTCCATCAGATACTTGAGGGTGTCTTTGAATTCTGTGAAGACCAGCAGACGCTGATTTGTGTCATCAAAGAATCCCTCGCTTTGTAGGATTTCGCACAGCCGGGTGAGTTTCGCCTCGTTGCCTGCAGCTTCGACTTCCTCAGCCTGTTTCGCAAGCTGTCTCAGCTCGTCAATTTCTGCGCGCACTTGTTCTGCGTTGCCTGTCAGCGTGATTGCTTCAAGCAGCGCTTCAAGCTGCTCTCGCTCAGTGTCTTCCATTTCCTCAAGCTCTTCTGGACTTGGAAGCGTAGGCGATGGTTTCTCAACCAAGGTTTGCGCACGCTGGAGATTGTCCTCGAGGCGCTTGGCCCGGTTCTCAAGCGAGCGCCGCATAGCGTGAGTGCTCGATGCGAGTCGCCGCTGGTACAGCGCCATGAGGAAGCCGACAGCGCGAGCGCGCGGGTCGTCCTCTTGGGCAGCCGCCCTGACGCTCTGGCGTTTCACGAAGTTGGTGACTTCAGAATAGAGCTGCCATTCGTCGTTGTCGATCTTGAAATCGACCGTCTGCGGAATGCGCTTGGTGAATACCGGGCGCGCGTTCCATTCGCCATTAGCTTGCCGCTCCGGGAAGTAGACCATCGCCTCCTTGGTGCGACGCAAGTAAAACGGCGCCCGGCGGCGCTCCATTGCCTCTTGAATCGACTTGACATCGGCGTAGGCGTCTCGGTCGAGAAGCTGCAAGAACAGCGTGAAGTTCTTCGGGTCGCCCTTGTGCGGCGTGGCTGTCAACAGAAGGATGTGGTCGGCGCTGTCCCGAAGAATCTCGCCGAGCTTGTAGCGCTGGCTCTTGTGCGCTTCATCCCTCGCCGACATTCGGTGGGCTTCGTCCACGATCACCAAGTCCCACGGCGCTTGTTTTAGCCCAGGCAGGATATCGTCGCGTTTGGCAAGGTCGAGAGAGGTGATGATCCGCTTCTGTTCCATCCATTGATTCACACCGAACTGATCGCGGATGTTGCTGCCCTTGAGAACAACGAACTTCTCTTCGAACTTTTCGCGCAGTTCCCGCTGCCACTGAAAAGTCAGATTGGACGGACAGACGACAAGGATGCGGTCGGCAAGTCCACGCAGGATGAGTTCGCGTATCAGCAGCCCTGCCATGATGGTCTTGCCAGCACCAGCGTCATCGGCGAGCAGAAACCTTACAGTGGACAGCTTGAGCAAGTGTCCATATACGGCTTCGAGTTGGTGCGGCAGCGGGTCTACCCGGGAGATCGACAGGCCAAAATAGGGGTCGAACTCGTGGGCGATGCCAAGCGCGTAGGCCTCTAGCCCGATTCTCAGTAGCTGGCCATCGCCATCGTAGGAAAGATCAGACCCGCTAACGGTAAGCGCTTCGATGTCGCTTTCGGAAAGGGCGACCTTACGGAACTGTTCGGTTTGTGTGCCGACCAAGCCAGCAAGCCAAGAACCCGGCCCGTTGGGGCGCACGGTCTCCACTCGCATGGGCTCGCTGAAGAGATGTCCGGTGAGGATTTGACCATCTCGAATCGGGGTTGCTTCACTCATGCTACTACCTGTGGAATGGTCGTCTTGATGGCCTTTTGCTTTGGAGAGAATTGCAGATGCCTCATGAACCGAAGTCGCAATTGGCATCTTGCTCCGCGGCCGTTTGAAGACACGCGGACTGATCTTCCGGGAAGTCGATTTGTATCTTGATCATGTGTTGCAACTTAGGGCTGAACAGGGTCGTTGTCAATGCGTTCGGGTGAGGTTGTTTCCTGTTTTGGGATGTGTCCTGTCTCCGACTCATTGGAACCGCATATCGAATGATCTGGATGTGGAGAACGCGGGCAAGGAAGATGCCGTTGAAGAAGACATAATGCTAGCTTCTCAATTACCTGAAGCGCCATTCGCATCTTGAAACCTGTCGAAAATCCCCAACTTCTTGAGATCGGAGTACACTTAGTAGATTGTCGGAAAATTGAGGCATCTCAACGAGCAATATGAGTTCGCGAAACACATACAAATACCACTTCAAGCGAGGAAACAAAATCCTTCATACGGGCATCACAAATGATCTTGAGAGACGGGAACAAGAACATCAGCGAGGGCTTGATGATCGGGGTCACATTTTCCAAGTTGGCAATCGAACCACTAGAGAAGGAGCGAAAGCTTGGGAAGATGATCAGCGGGATAAGGGCAAGCCCACTGGTCCTTAAGTGCCGGACTTGATGGCGCTAGTTTCGAGTCAATGGTCCCTGAGAGCAGCCGAACACAAACTCTCTAGACGGACACTTGTACTCAGCAGGATGCCTACTTAATGGCCGGATGAACATTTGGCGACAAGGGGCAAGGGCAGATCTTTCGCGTTGCTGGCTTTAACATGCTTGAGGACGAGATCAAGTGGGGCGCAGGTACTAGCGGGTCCCTACAGGGATTGATGCCCCCATCTACATGCTCAAACAGAGTCAGCTATGATCTCGCCATGCAAGAGCCTCTTTTGTGGCTCGGGCCTAAGAATCCAACTCCTGCCTGAATCTTTTCGAACATCTCCTAATTGGACTGCAAAACTTCGTTGCAAGCTTCCTCGCTCAAGCAAAGGCACTTCACTAGAACAGAGCTTGCTGAGATTCTCGCGGCGGATAGAAGACGCCGACGATGGTAAAGGGATTGGAGTGACGACTTCGATGGTGTTTCAATGTTGTGCCAAGGAACAGCGTGATGTCTTTCTTTGTGAGAAACTCAGTCTCGTACTTTTTTCGAACCTTCTCAATTGCTGTGTTTTCATCGCCGCCTGCTCGTTTTATGCAATTTCTATACAAGGCCCCAATCTCCCAATCCTCAATGCTCATGGTAGATGACCTTCCATGTTCGTCCTCAAATGTGTATTTGAATTTATAGGGTATCTTCTCTATCGGAGCACGCGGTCCAGAAGAATTACCGTTGGTAAACATGTCCAATTGCTTGAGTTGTGCCAACCACTCAGGCTTCCACTCCCGTTCATCTTCTGCAACAACAAGTTTCTTTATTTTCTTGGGACGGAACGCAGCCAAGGAGACGTTTTTGGGTGCTTTCGAGTCAGCGATAAGCGCTGTCATGTCGGTGTAGACATTGGTGAGGCAGGCTCGCTTGCGCTCTAACCAATGCTGTTCAGTTCCTATCTCAGAGAGGGCCTTCATATCGCTAAGATCGTGCTCTCTCGGACGTCGGCTCTCTGGCCTAAAATCATCGCTAGCCCTCTGTTGAATCAAATCCAACTCTATCCATTGATACTTGCGAAACTCCAAGAACTTAAAGGGAACGGGATAGATGCGAACCCAAGAACCATCCTCAAGGACCCCAGCGGTGCAAACGAGTTCATCGTAAGAGCGAGAAGGCAAAGGGTAGGTCGTCACTGCAATAAGGACACGCGTCTTTGCCATGGCTATAAGTGCAAAATTGGATAACTGAAGGCGGGGTTTGAGAAGAGGGCATCTGCAACACAGCTTCGATGACACTGAGCGGAGTCGGCTTCAAAGCAGGTCAGTGCCACGCTTCCGTGTGTGTCCATTAGCCCGATGATTGATTCTAGCGCATCTCTGTTCTGCAACAGAGTTGTTTCCCTGTAGCCTCGAAACAGCGAATCGTAATCGGCTTGGGAATGTAGTTGTTGACGCTGTCTCGATTCGATGCCGAGCTTTGGGAAATGGAGGTAGTCTATACCCACCCCTCTACACCCCCCCTCTAGCGTCCTTTTGCTAAAACCGTATTTCATGCTCACGGCATTGCGTCTCACATCACAAAGTACAGACACGGAGTTTTCAATTAACCTGTTGAGGAATTGTTCCAGCGATACCCCTTCATAGCCGAGGGTAAAGAGGCGAGGGGAATCTGCTTGAGGTCGCGAAGAGTTGATCGTCTGTTGCTCTGTGGGGTCGAGGACTTCTTGAAGAATCTCACTATTGATGGCGTAGTACGGATGAGTCAGATACACATGTCGAATCAGTTCGCGTCCGCGCAATCCTTTTACCTGTCGAGTGACTGTATCTATAGCTGACCGATCCTCAGGCATCAAGCTTGGTAGATAGCTCTCCTGAGACGCCAGAACCCAGTTGTCATCGGTGCTCACCAAACCGAGTCTGGTCAGTCCGCGCTTGTCCGCATCCAAGTTGAAGGAATAGCATCCATAACGGTAGGGGACGAAGTGGTATGAAGGCTGCTCCTGAACCCTTGAGAGCAAGAACAAGAGTTTCTGTAGATCAGTTCTGGTTACTTGGCAGCCTAGCGCCTCTATAAACGCAAGAAGCACTTTTTTACGATAAAGCATGACAAGGGATAAGCATGGCAGATTAGCGTTTCAGTCTACCATCCAAGCCAGCAAGCCAAGAATCCAGTCCGTTAGGGCGCACGGTCTCCACTCGCATGGGCTCGCTGAAGAGGTGCCCGGTGAGGATTTGACCATCGCGAATCGGGGTTGCTTCACTCATGCTGCTACCTGTGGAATGGTCGTCTTGATGGCCTTTTGCTGTCGATTTGTATCTTTGGCGACAAACTTCGTTGGACATTGGCGAAACCTACAGTTACATGAAGAACGATTCATCAAAGATCGGTCTCCAAAAGCTCAACCCCAGTTCGGTAGCTTCTCGAATGGATCAACCGCCGCAACATCAAACGGCAAGAAATGGCGAAGATTAGCCGTGAGCACGATCAGTTCCCGGCTTTTGGCGGTAGCGGCGATAGCGATGTCCGGGAAGCCTGGAGAGAACCCTTTTTCACGCCCGAAGTCCATGAAAGTTCCTGCGATAAGTGCTGCCGGAGTGTCGAATGGAACAACCCGGTTTGCATAGAGATGCAGGACGAGTCTGAGCCAGTTTGAAAGGCGTTCGGCGCGGGTGGTCGCGCCAGTTCTTTGCAACTTTGTGATCCCATCCTTGATTTCGGCGACAGTTACCGTGGAAATAAACAGCAACTCAGAGTGGGCGCTCATCCATTCGAAGAGTTCTGTTGATCGGTTGCGCCGGTCGGGTGCCTCAACCGAGAGTACGTTGGTGTCTACCAGATACACGATTCTCCCTAAAGGCCTAGCTCACGAGGCGGACTTGCATCTCTCGGTGCTAGGTCGCCTTCTTCAATCGGGCAATTTGCTAATAGGTCTCCAAAGGAGGGCGCTTTGCGGAGGCGATTCCATTCGTCGATCCCAATGATGACCGCCTGTGGTTCGCCGTGACAGGTAATGATGGCCACCTCCCCGCTCGCCGCTTGCTTTACGAGTGCCGACAGCTTCGCTTTTGCCTCGCGCAATTGAACTCTCAACATGCTCATTGCAAGCTCTCTGTGACCAATGTGGTTACTATAAATTAAACCGATAAGTTGGAGCAATTGCCGTCGCACGGTGCGAATCAACTTCCTTCGTGTTTTGGAAAGCACCTCAGTCTTGAAGCCCTCAAAGCGCTACTACCATTCCATGCTGGCAAAGTGAAGTGCGTTTATCGAGAGTGTTGCCAA
Organism: Pseudomonadales bacterium; assembly: GCA_028283025.1. Lineage (GTDB taxonomy): Bacteria > Pseudomonadota > Gammaproteobacteria > Pseudomonadales > Azotimanducaceae > Azotimanducus. The sequence continues at coordinate 16,905 of JAPYNO010000120.1, forward strand.
CATCCCTGATTTCTTGACGATGTGGCGAGAGAAAGTTAGCGCACAAGTTGCGTACAAAAATGCACGCAGTTATCCTGCCTAACATGAACGGTAGGCAATTTATTGTGCGAGTCCGAAAGTGGGCAAAGAACCGAGAAAAAGAAGTGCGCTTTGTCGCATCTGAAGGGCCGGGTTCACATGGAACGCTTTAT
>JAPYNO010000121.1 GCA_028283025.1 Pseudomonadales bacterium
GCTTAGGCGGTTTGCGGGCGCGGTTCGCGCGGCATGCCAAGCCCGCGCTCGCTGATGATGTTCTTTTGAATCTGGCTGGTGCCGCCTCCGATGATGAGTCCGAGATAGAACATGTATTGGAACTGCCAGCTTCCCTTGTCACGCAGGTAAGGGTTGCTACCGTAGGCAAGGCCAGTTTCGCCCATGACATCAATGGCGAGACCCTCGATGTCGTGCCTGAGTTCGGTGCCTTGGAGCTTGACAATCATTTGTGCGAGTGCGCCGTCCGTGCTGCCCCTTAAGCGGTTCGACAGGTTGCGAAGATCGTTGAATCGGTTTGCTAGGGCGCGGCCTTGCAATCGCATGAGTCGGTCGCAAAATTCCGGCTTGTCGATGATGCGCACGCCGTCGATGGTCTCGGTGCGCATGAGTTCGACGAGACCGTTTAAGCGCGCTTGCGCTTGATTTGGATCTGCAAGCGAATCGCGTTCATTCTTCAGAATCGTGTTCGCGACCATCCAGCCGTCGCCGCGCCTACCGACAATTTGATCCTTGGGAACGCGCACATCGGTGAAGAAGACTTCATTGAAATTGCGGTTCATGGTCATGTCCACCAAGGGCCTGACCTCGATGCCCGGCGTCTTCATGCTGAAAAGCAGGAAGCTGATGCCTCTGTGCTTAGGCGCATCTGGCTCTGTTCGCACGAGGCAAAATATCCAGTCCGCCAAATGCGCCGTGCTCGTCCAAATCTTCTGGCCGTTGACCACCCACTCGTCACCGTCCAACACCGCTGATGTGCGCAGGCTTGCGAGGTCGCTGCCGGCACCTGGTTCGGAATAGCCCTGGCACCAGATCATTTCGCCCGACAGGGTTGGCGGGATGAATTGCTGCTTCTGTTCTTCAGTGCCGAGTTCTAGCAGGGTCGGCACCAGCATACTGATACCCTGCCCGCCAAGACCGGTGCTGATGCGCGCCCGCGCAAACTCTTCACCAATCATGTAGGACTTCAGGATGTCGGTCGGCAATCCTGCACCGCCGTACTCGCGCGGAATGGTTCGCGCCGTAAAGCCTTTGTCGATGAGCAGCCGCTGCCATTCGAGCACGCTCTTGTGGCGAAGCTCTGTGGTGTTGGGCGCTAGATGGCGATGCGATTCGAGAAACGCCCGAATCCCTCTGCGAAATTGCTCGTATTCGCGGCTGAATGATAAGTCCATGGAAGGCTCAATTGAGTTGTGTGCCAAGAGAGAAAGTTTTACCACACATCGGTGAAGCACTTTATACGTTATGTATATGGCTCCCCTAATTTTCTCTGCAATGGCTGACCTGGCCGACGGTAGCCACAAAAAGAATTCGTTGCGGGCGCGTCTACATCTCGTGCGTGACCTCAATCCCCCAAGTGCGGCCAGCTGCGAGTGAGCCGAACCAGAAGACGCCGACATCGACCGATGTTGCAATATAGTTGTCTTCGTGGAAGGTGTCCTTCACATAGCCGGCAACCTTGAAAGGTTCGCGCTCCCAGATGAGCGTGAAATCCCATTCGCCGCGCGCCGGAAACTCGTTGCGACCAAGGCCCATGGGATCAGGCTGTCCGAAGTTGCCAATCGTCTTGTCGGCCCAGCTATAAAGCACCGTGCCGGTCAGGTCGCCTAAGTCTTGCGGCAGTGGCTGCCAGACTGAAATGGCGCCGCTTGCGTTCCAATCTGGCTGAAAGCCGAACTCGAAATCGCCTGAGCGATCGACGCGCGGGCACGCGGCGCGCGAGATGCCTTGGCAGGCGATGCGATCAGGCGCGAGGAACTCCTCATACACGCCATCGATCATGCCGAGCGTGAAGCGTAGCTGTACGCGCTCGGTGGCGAGAAACTGTGCTTCGACCTCCATACCGTCAATGGTCGCTTCTGCGGCGTTGTTGACTACGGTCTCGGTGGCCGCGCCAAACTGATAGATCTCGCTTTCGTGCTTATCTTGGTATTCAGAGCGGAACAGGGTGACATTCAAGCGCAGGCGCTCGTCCATCAGGCTCGATCTCAAGCCGATCTCGTAGCTGTCAACAATCTCAGGGTCGTAGGGGCCTATCGAAGTGGGCGTAGTCGCACGGCCGTTGAAGCCGCCTGAGCGAAAGCCGCGCGACCACGAGAAGTAGGTCATGACATTGTCGTTCCACGCATAGTCGAGACTGATTCGCGGCGTGAACTCGGTCCAGCTTTCCTTGCCATCGGAATTGCACTGAAGCCCTGTCGTGCGAATCGCCGCGGCCTCCGGCGTGGGCGCAAGGGCTATCCAGTTGCGCGCGACGGCATCGGCATACGCCTTGGCAGCGCCGTCAAGCCCGCAGCCCCACGCAGTGGGCGGAAGCACGCCGCTCGTATCGCCCGACACCCTTTGGAAAATCCAGAAATCCTTTTCCTCATCGGTCCAGCGGCCGCCAACGGTGAGTCGCAGATCATCGGTGATGCGGTAATAGGCTTCGCCGAAGAGCGCGGTAGCGGTCAGTTCCTGTCCAGCGTCCCCGTCCGGTGACGGCGATGCGTCCGGCAGGCTGCGGTTGCTGAACACATAGACGCTAGCGGTGATGAAGTATGAGGACTCGACATAATATAAGCCGCCGACAAAGTCGAACTTGCCGCCGAAATCCGAAGCGACTCGAAGCTCGGTGCTGAACTGATCATACTCTTGAGGTCGCCATGGATGGAAGATGTAGATTGGTGTGCCGAGATTGTCTTGATCAAGCAACTCCTCTTCTTCCTTGTAGCCAGTGACTGATGTAAAGCGCAAGTCGCCGTAATGGTAGTTGAGTTCAAGCGTATAGCCTTTTTGCTCAATGGCGTTATTGAAATTCTGCGCTGAGATGGAATACTGATAGCCGTTCGATTCGCCAAGTTCGTACCCGTATTTCGCGCAGGCGATTTCTGGCACCCAGCGGTTCAAAGGCGCGAGCACGGCACCGTGAATATCGCAAAAGTTGCCGCCACCGATGAGCGTCGCATTGATGCCAGCGCCGACAGCCAAGGGCGGTGCGACGCCCGCACCAAGGTTCGTGAATAGACCGCCGGTAATCGCGCCCCACTCTGCCGCCGAGAGATTAGGGACTGTCAGGTTCGTCGGGGTCGAGAGGGTCGAATCGTCGTCAATATACTCAAGGGTCAACATGGCATCGAAGTTTTCGCCTGGCTGCCAGAGAAAGCTCGTGTAGACGTTGATCGTGTCTTCTCCTGGGATGTGGTGTCCGCGTCCATCGATCTCACCGGTCATCAGATTGAAGTGGCCTTCTTCCTGAAAGCCATCGCCGCGGTCAAGAAACGCCGCGACTTTGGTGCTCAAACTGTCGCTCAGCGGAAAATTCAACACCGCCTTGAGATCGGTTTCATTGAACGATCCGTAGCGAAGCTGGCTCTTGAGTCCAAATTCGCCCGTCGGGCGACTGCGCCTGACGTTGACCACGCCCGCGATGGTGTTGCGTCCGAAGAGCGTGCCTTGAGGCCCGCGCAGAATTTCGATCGATTGCAGATCAAAGTTGTCGATTAAGGCGCCTGTGTTGGTCACCAATGCGACACCATCGACAACCACGCCGACGGCCGGGTCGAAGCTCTTTTCAAGATCGCCAAAGACAATGCCGCGCATGCCAGCAAACACCGCATTGCCTGCATACGGCTGGCGTGTGAGCGTGACATTGGGCGACATTTTCGAGAACTCGGAAATGTTGTCGCCGAAGGCGTTTTCGATGCTCGCGGCATCGAATGCGGTAACCGAAAGCGGCACATCCTGCAAGGATTCCTCGCGCTTGCGTGCGGTCACCACGATCTCTTCGATCATGAGCGCACCGGAGGCGGTCTCGGCGTTGAGCGGTGGAAGGGCAAGCGCACCGAAGGCGCAAACGAACACAAGGCGAAGCGCAGATTCGAACATTGCCTCCCTCTCCCTTAGGCATAGGCCAACTTTGTAGCAGAGGGTGTCTTGGAGCGCAAACTCTCAGAAATGAGAGTCAAGCCCACATATGCGTGCCGCCGCACAGGGTCAGCGCTTGTCCGGTCATGTAGCTGCTGGCGTCTGAAGCGAGGAATACGGCGACGCCTTTGAGGTCGTCCGGTACCCCGAGGCGGCGCATGGGCACTTCTTCGTTGATGCGGCGCTCCGATTCAGGATTGTCCCACAGCGCGCGTGCGAAGTCTGTTCTCACAAGTCCTGGGCAGATGGCATTGACGCGAATGCCAAAAGGCCCGAGTTCGAGGGCGAGGTTGCGCACCAACGCAAGGTCGGCGAGCTTCGAGACGCTGTAGGTGCCGAGCGTGTCCGAGGGTCTGAACGCGCCTGTGCTCGACGTGATCATGATCGAGCCTGAACCTTTGGCTTTCATGTCAGGTGCGACCATTTGCGCAAGCCAGAGGTTGGCCTTGACGTTGGTGGAAAGGGTCTTGTCGAAGGCATCGTCTGGAATGTCCGTGATCGAGCCATAAAATGGATTCACGCCCGCATTGCCGATACTGATGTCAATGGTTCCAAGCCGCTCGCGGGTGGTATCGACGAGTCTTTGCAACTCGTCCTTGCGCCCAGTGTTGCAGGCGATGGCAATGGCGCTGCCTGCTCCGCAGCGCGCATTGATCTCCTCTGCGGTTGCTTCGCACTGATCGAGCTTGCGGCTCGAGATGACGACGCGCGCACCGTGTTCAGCAAGCCCTTCAGCCATGGCGCGTCCCATGCCTTTCGATGAGCCGGTGAGCAGCGCGACCTTGCCGACAAGGTCAAATAGTGTGTTCGTTGACATGTGTATGCAGGTTCCCTGCTATCCCTATATGATGCGTCGCGTATTGTAGTGGACAGACGTATCAAATGACCCAGACCGACTTCGACGCCGACATGTACGACCTCAGCATGTCGGAGCAAGCCGCCCCTTTGCTCGATGCAGTGAAAAAGTTCATTGCTGACGAGGTGGAGCCCATCACCGAACCTTTCTTTGAGCTTGGAGCAAACCGAGAAGACCGCTGGAGCTATGTTCCCGGTCAACTTGATCTCTTGGACGGCGCCAAGGCAAAAGCCAAGGAGCTTGGACTTTGGAACTTCTTCCTGCCCGACGCTGAGACAGGCGAAGGGCTGAAGAACCTCGACTACGCCTACATCGCCGCTGAGCTTGGCAAAAGCCCACTCGCTTCCGAGTGCCTCAATTGCAGCGCACCCGACACGGGCAATATGGAAGTGATTGAGCGCGTTGGCACGCATGAGCAAAAGGAGCGCTGGCTGAAACCGCTGCTCAGTGGTGACATTCGCTCCTGCTATGCCATGACGGAGCCCAATCTGGCGTCATCCGATGCCAAGAACATCGGCGCACGCGCGGTGCTCGAAAACGGCGAATGGGTGATCAACGGCGAGAAATTCTATATCTCTGGTGCTGGCGACCCGCGCTGCAAAATCATGATCTGCATGGTCAAGACGAGTCCGGATGCGGCGCCCAATCGCCAGCAGTCACAAATCCTCGTGCCGATGGACACGCCGGGCGTGAATGTCCTTGGTCCCATGCACGTCTTTGGACACGATGATGCGCCGCATGGCCACATGCACATCAAGCTTGACGATGTGCGGGTGCCCGAAGAGAACATCCTGCTCGGCGAAGGCAGGGGGTTTGAAATCTCTCAACTTCGTTTGGGGCCTGGGCGCATTCACCATTGCATGCGTTCGATCGGTCAAGCCGAGCGTGCGCTCGATCTAATGATTCGCCGCGCCATGTCGCGCGAAGCCTTCGGCAAGCCGCTCATTCAGCTTGGCAAGAATTTGGAAGTCGTCTCGCGCGCGCGCATCGAAATTGAAGCCATGCGCCTCATGGTGCTGCGCGCCGCGCGCGCCATGGATTTGCTCGGCAGCCGCGAAGCGCGGGTGTGGGTACATATGGCCAAGGCGATGATTCCGGAGCGCGTCTGCAAAATCATTGACGAAGCGATTCAGATCCACGGCGCGACCGGCGTGTCGCAATGGACACCGCTTGCGGACATGTACACCGGGCAGCGCACCTTGCGGCTCGCGGACGGTCCGGACGAAGTGCATCACCTGGTGGTCGGTCGAAGTGAAGTCGCGAAGTATCAAGGCGAGGGTTGACGCGCTCGCCCGGCAGCTTGCGAAAGACTCCGCTACTCTTCGATTCGCCGCGCCGGTCGCGCATGTCTACCGGCCGCTTGACTATGCGCACGCAGCACACTCGCGTTACGTCGCCAAGTACGCAGGACTAGGCGCCAAGACGCTACTCCTTGGCATGAACCCCGGTCCGTTTGGCATGTGCCAGACGGGTATTCCTTTCGGTGATGTCGTGCTTGTGCGCGACTGGCTCAAGATTGATTCGGGTGTGTGCAAACCCTGCGCAGAGCATCCTGCACGTCCAATACTTGGATTCGAAGGCACGCGACGTGAAGTCAGCGGCACAAGGCTTTGGGGTTGGGCGAGGGACAGGTTTGTCTCGCCTGAGAAGTTCTTCCGCGAATTCTTTGTATGGAATTATTGTCCTTTGGCATTTCTTGAGGAGAGCGGGCGCAATCGGACACCGGACAAACTTCCTAGAAGTGAACGCAACGCCTTGTTTGCAGTGTGTGATGACGTGCTGCGCTCGCTTGTGGCGTCGCTTGGCGTTCACCTTGTTATTGGCGTGGGTCGCTTCGCGGCGCAAAGGGCGCGGGCTGCCGATCTTGCAGCGGGCATTGAGATTGCCGATGCGCCGCATCCGAGCCCTGCGAGCCCAGCCGCCAACCGAGATTGGACAGGCCTGTTTGAATCGGCGCTTTTTCAAGCAGGTGTTATGCTGCCGAGCAATCCATAACGAGAGGTTGCCGATGCGTGTTCAAGAATTGTCGCCTTACTTATGCGTGTCCGACGCAAATGCGGCCATCGAGTTCTATGTGTCAGCTTTTGGCGCAACGGAAGCATATCGACTTGTGGGCTCTGATGGTCGTATCGGGCATGCAGAACTCAGCTTTGGCGGCATCACAGTCATGCTCTCTGATGAGTTTCCCGAAATGGGCGTGAAGAGCGCATCAGCGCTTCAAGGAACGCCCGTGACGCTGTATTTGCGCTACACAGACTACGAAGATGTCGATGCGGTGGTGGCGAGAGCGCAAGCAGTTGGCGCATCGGTGGAGAGCGAAGTACAAGACCATTTCTACGGCGAGCGCTCCGGTACTATTCGCGACCCCTTCGGACACCGATGGGTGATCGGTGCACATATTGAAGATGTGTCGCCCGAGGAGATGCAGCGCCGCTATTCTGAAATGATGAGCGACGCATAGCGCAGGGTTTGCAAATGGTTCGCAATCCATTCAAACCCGGATTCGGCTTGATTCCTCCATATCTGGCAGGGCGAGAAGAGTGTCATCGTGAGTTTAAGCGGGTCGTCGAAAACCTCCGGGAAGGCTCGCAGCCGAAATCGATCTTAATGGTCGGGCCAAGGGGGTGCGGCAAGACTTCACTGCTTGGGGCCTGTCGCCGAGTCATCGAAAGTGCAGGGGTCAAGAATCTTCGCATGAAGCGCTTTTCGAGCGACCTTCCGTTGTCTCAAGAGGACTTGGCGGCAGCTTTGCTGAAGCGGGCGTTTCGTTTGCGCAGACCTGCGGAAATGAAGTTGGGTGGCGAGAGGCTCGGCGTAACTGCGCGTTGGGCACCGTCTATGACCGCATCGCACCTCTTTGAAGAATTGATCAGGGACTGCCGAAGCGCTCCGCTCTTGATCATGGTCGATGAAGGCTCGCAGGAAAGCGCTGAGAGCTTTAGCGCCCTTTTCAATCTATCGCAGAAGATCAACGATGAGACCGGCAATATCGTCCTTGTGCTCGCGGGCACGCCGGGAACGCTTGATCTCATCAAGGCATCAGGCGCGACCTTCTATGACCGGGCGGAAAAATTCAATATCGGATTATTGTCAGATGACGCTTCTTGCGAAGCCATCGAAAAGCCCCTCGCAGAGGTTGGCCTGTCAATCGACGCCGATGTGCTCGAAGAAGTGGTTGGCGATAGCCAGGGGTTTCCTTACTTCTTGCAAGTGTGGGGCGAAAAGCTCGTTGATGAGGCTCGTGAAACGAGCGCGAAGAAGATCGCGCGGTCGCATCTCGCCCAAGCGAGCCCGCGTGTTGCCACAGCAAAGAATGGAATTTATGAAAGCCGGTGCGAAGATTGGGCGGACGACGATTTGCGTGTGCTCGCGGGCGTCCTTGCAGTCACCCAAGAGAAGAGGTCGAGCGGTGTGCTCACCAAATCGGGGCTGCAGGAAGCCATTGAGTCCGTGCTCGAAGACTGCGCAAGGGAACAATCCGAATCGGCAGCACTCGCGCAGCAGATCATTCACACGGGGTTCTTGTGGAAGCCGATGGATGACCACAATCTCATTCTCGGCTTGCCGAGTTTTGCCGGGTACATCACCGAGCGTGCGGAGAGCAAAGCGTAGGCATAGTGTTAACAGGCCCTAGTGTCCTGTCCCATAAATAAGTGTGGTTCAGAGTGAGCACAATCGCCGAGGGCAAGGCGCAGTCCGCAGGGAATATCGGGCATATTGCCAAGGGC
>JAPYNO010000122.1 GCA_028283025.1 Pseudomonadales bacterium
GCCATGGCCATGCTCCGCAGGAGGATCCATATGGCGCTATTTTATATCTTACCGATTCAGAATTCCACAAATTGCTCATAGCTTTTGACACTCGCCTCGTATCAGCCTATTGTGAGTTGTTTGCCGCAAGCTAGGTGGTCGCAAGACCTTGAAACAGATTGCTGTCCGCGGCGCGCGCACGCACAACCTCAAGAACATCGATCTCGACCTGCCGCGTGATCAATTGATTGTCATCACTGGCCTGTCGGGATCAGGCAAGTCCTCGCTCGCATTCGACACGCTCTACGCCGAAGGGCAGCGCCGCTACGTTGAATCGCTATCGGCCTATGCGCGTCAATTCCTATCGGTCATGGACAAACCGGACGTTGACCACATCGAGGGATTGTCTCCGGCCATTTCCATTGAGCAGAAATCCACTTCGCACAACCCGCGCTCCACCGTCGGCACTGTCACAGAAATCTACGATTATCTTCGCCTCTTATATGCGCGGGTGGGGGAACCGCGCTGCCCCGAGCACAAGGTTGTTCTGCGCGCGCAGACCATTTCGCAAATGGTCGATGCCACCTTGTCGCTGCCCGAAGGCGAGGCCATCATACTGCTCGCCCCGGTCGTGCAAGACCGCAAGGGCGAGCATTTGCACCTCTTCCAAGAACTCTTGAGCAAGGGCTTCATTCGCGCCCGTATCAATGGGCTCGTGGTAGAAATCACGGATGCCCCGGCGCTTGACAAGAATAAAAAGCACACCATTGAAGTGGTGGTGGACAGGCTGCGCATCAAGCATCAAAAGGCAGATGCGCAAGACAGCAACATTGCGCAGCGGCTCGCTGAATCATTTGAAACGGCAGTGGCGCTCTCTGGCGGCACCGCGCGAGTTGCCTTCATGAACAGCGATTCTGAACATGAAGAACTCTTGATGTCAGGCCTCTACGCCTGCCCGCATTGTGGCTTTAGCCTGCCTGAACTTGAGCCGAGGCTGTTTTCCTTCAATAATCCCGCCGGCGCCTGCTCGATGTGCGATGGGCTCGGCATGAGCCAGTTCGTCGATCCTGAACTCATCATCACCGATGAGTCGCTGTCATTGAACGAAGGCGTGGTACGCGGCTGGGATACGCGCAACAAGTGGTATCACCACATTTTGAAGTCAGTGTCCAACCACTTCTCGATCGATATGGACTGCCCTTGGCAATCATTGCCAGACGCCCATCGCGAGATCATTCTGCACGGTCGCCGACGCGAGCGCGTCACCTTCGACTATCTCTCCGACCGCGGCACCAGATTCCGTCGCAAGCGCGAGTTTCTTGGCGTCGTCGGCATGCTTGAGCGAAGATACCGCGATACGGACTCGGAGGCCGTGCGCGAGTCGCTGCGCAGCTATTTCTCAACCCGCGCTTGTCCAAGCTGTGACGGCACGCGCCTCAACGCATCGGCGCGCAATGTCGTCATCGACGGCAGCAGCCTCTCCGAGATTACCGCGCAGTCGGTGGAGAGTGCGCTCAACCGCTTGGAGTCCATACAACTCACCGGCGCAAGACGCGAAATCGCCGACAAGATTCTCAAGGAGATTCAGGAACGCCTAAGGTTTTTGGTCAATGTTGGCCTGAACTACCTGACGCTTGACCGCAGCGCCGAGAGCCTTTCAGGCGGCGAAGCCCAGCGCATTCGACTCGCGAGCCAAATTGGCGCTGGGCTCGTCGGCGTCATGTACATACTCGATGAGCCATCGATCGGTCTGCATCAGCGCGACAACCAGCGATTGCTCTCCACTTTGACGCGCCTGCGCGACCTCGGCAACACGGTGCTCATTGTCGAACACGACGAAGAGGCGATTCGCGCGGCAGACCATGTCGTCGATATGGGGCCGGGGGCTGGCGTTCACGGCGGCGAAGTCGTTGCGTGCGGCAAGCCTCGCGACTTGATCTCGTGCAAGTCTTCAATCACTGGCGACTATCTTGCCGGCAGGCGGCGGATCGATGTGCCGAAGCGCCGCACGAGCGCGCGCGCAGGCAAGCACATCAAAATCATTGGCGCTTGTGGCAACAACTTAAAATCAGTGCAAGTTAAGATCCCACTTGGGCTACTCACCTGCGTCACGGGCGTCTCGGGGTCGGGCAAATCGACACTCGTCAACCAAACCCTTGGGCCCGCGCTCGCACGCAGCCTTGGCATCAAAACCATACCGCCGCCAGCAGCGCATGATCGTATTGCAGGACTCGATGCGCTTGATAAGTTTATTGAGGTCGATCAGAGCCCTATTGGCCGCACCCCTAGATCGAATCCCGCGACTTACACCAACCTGTTCACTCCAATTCGCGAACTGTTCGCCGAAACCAGCGAAGCCCGCTCGCGCGGCTACAAGCCTGGTCGATTTAGCTTCAATGTGCGCGGCGGGCGCTGCGAGGCCTGTCAGGGCGATGGACTCATCAAGGTTGAAATGCACTTCCTGCCCGACCTCTACGTCAAATGCGAAGCCTGCGATGGGCAGCGCTACAACCGCGAGACTTTGAGCGTGACCTACAAGGGCAAGAACATCTTTGAAGTCCTTGAGATGACCGTTGAGGAAGCACTTGAGTTCTTTTCCGCGATTCCTTCGATCGCCAGACGCCTTGAAACGCTGATGGATGTCGGACTGTCCTATATCCACCTCGGACAAAGCGCGACCACCCTGTCAGGCGGCGAAGCACAGCGCATCAAACTTTCGCGCGAACTCTCCAAGCGCGGCACTGGCCGCTGCCTGTATATCCTCGACGAGCCGACCACCGGCCTGCACTTTGAAGATATTGCTGCGCTGCTTCGAGTGCTGCACAGGCTAAAAGAGCAAGGCAACACGCTCGTCGTTATCGAACACAACCTTGATGTCATCAAGACCGCCGACTGGGTGATTGATCTTGGCCCTGAGGGCGGCGCAGGCGGCGGCGAACTGATCGCCGAAGGCACACCGGAAACTGTTGCCTGCAATCCGCGCTCGCACACAGGCCGCTATCTCGCTGAATTGCTACAGATGCCGGGCGCGGCGTGAGCGGTGTGCGAGCGCCGGACTCAAAGCCTTCGTGGCATCGGTGGCCTACATCAGCGCCTTCACGTCGCAGATAGTAGGCGCTCGCAAGGCCAATGAGGCCCGCTCCAACAATGATAACCTTCATTGGTGAGTCGGCAGAAGGTTCAACAACGGGACAACAGCAGGAACTACTGCGCTACACCATCAAACACAGAATCTCAAAGAGCATCTGCGCGCCGACTTGAGCGGTGACTGAGCCGGGGTCATATTCGGGCGCGACTTCGACCACATCGCCACCGATGACATTGACGCCTTGGCAGCCGCGCAGAATCGCCTGCACCTCGCGCGGGGTGAGGCCGCCGACTTCGGGCGTCCCAGTACCAGGCGTGAACGCAGGATCAATGCCATCGACATCAAGGCTGACATAGGTCGCGCCGTTGCCGACGACCTCGCGAGCCTTGGCGATGACGGCTTCGATGCCCATGCGGTCCACATCTTCGGCATGAATGACGGTCATGCCTGCATCGTAGGAAAATTCCCAAAGGTACTCGGACGGGCCGCGAATACCGATTTGCACGCAGCGGTCCGGGTCGAGCACGCCATCGAGCACGGCGTAGCGAAACGGACCGCCGTGATGAAACTTCGTGCAGTCCATTTCGCCCATGGTGTCGCAATGGGCGTCAATATGAATGAGGCCAACGGGCGCATCCGACCCAAGCGCACGAAGAATCGGGTAGGTGATCGAATGATCGCCGCCAGCGGCGAGCGTGCGCACGTCCGCCTCGCGCACTTGTCCGAAATAGGCCTCAATGTCATCCATGACCATTTCCAAGTGATAGCGGCTGCGGAAGGACACATCACCAATATCGGCAATGCGGTGATGCTCGCTCGGCAGCACATCGAGCGCATGATTGTAAAGGCCGATGCGTTCGATGGCGCGCAAGGCGCGCGGTCCGAAGCGGGCACCCGGCCGATTAGTGACGCCAAGGTCGGTCGGTACGCCAATGAGTGCGATATCGAGGTCGTCCAATGACACCTGATAGGGCGCATCAAGCAGCGTCGGCACACCTGCGTAAGGCTGGGCACGGTTGCCGAGCTCGCCAAACGCCGCCTTCGCCACCTGATTGAAACGCTCGTTCGAGGATTCGTCGGCTTTGCCTTCGCCGTAAGCGGCACGCAGACGTTTGAGCTTATTTTTGTCCATAGAGACGAGCCCGTATTTCTTACGAGCGGTTTCAGGTTAGCAGGGCAATGTCCTATAACTCTTTGATATATTAATTGAAATAGGTATTACTGCTGATTGAAGCCAAGTTTCTCTGACACGTCGGCAGTCATTTTTTTGCTCTCTTCTCTCGCTTGCTAGCTTAGCACTACCAACGTTACCCGACGCCTATTTGAAGGCGCCGAATTTGTATTGGACTTCAATGCCCATCATGCGCGGCAGCGTCGGCTCGATCACCCGACGGTAGCCTTGCTGCTCGTCGTAGGTGAAGACGTTGCGAATGCCGATTTCGTCAGTGATGTTGTTGACAAAGCCGATGATCTCCCAGGCTTCATCGGCGCTTGCCCAGCCAAGGCGCGCATCCCAGCGCATGAAAGCTGGCGCGGTATCGATAGGGAGATCGCCGACCGGACGACCCGCCGCCGGAAACTCGTCAGTCCAAGAGAAGGTGCTCACCAGTACCATATTGCCGAGATCGCCAAGCGACCAGCCATACTCGGTCCACGCATTGACCTTGTGCTTCGGCACGCGCGGCAACTGCTTGCCCTTGATCGAGTAAAGCAGTTCCTGCGGCGTGTAGAGCGAGGACGGCGCGTACGGATTTGTCGATGCGACTACGCCTTCGGCACCCTGTAGGACATACTCCTCCACATACTCGGAATCGGTGTAGCTGTACGTCAGACCGAGCGTGAGGTCATCGCTTGCCAGCCACAAGCCCTCCAGTTCAAAGCCGCGCGTTTCGGCTTCCGGGCCATTGACCACCGAGGTATTAAATCCACCAAGAATGCTGCGCCCTACCGACTGCAGATGGACATCTTCGTAGGTGTAGTAGTAAACCGATGCGTTGACCTGCATGGTGTTGTCAAGCATACGGCCCTTGTAGCCGAGCTCGTAGGCCGTCAGCGTTTCCGGCTCGTAGGTCGGCACGGCGGAGTAGTAGCCAAGGTTGAATCCACCAGCGCGGTAGCCTGTGGTCACCGAGAAATAGGTAAGCACATCGTCGGTTGGCGTGAAGTCGATGTTGACGCGCCAAGTGGTGTCCTCAAAATCATTTTCCATGCTGCGCCATGCGGAGCGAGAGATGGGAATGCCGGTGAAGCGGATATGCTCGCGACCCGTCGGTTCGCCATTGGTACGTATCGCACCCGTGCTGCGGTTGAATGCATAGAGCGCCCCTGGGCTCAAGGGAATCTCGTTATACAAGAAGAGCGCCTCGGTTGCCTTCTTATCGTCCTGGGCGAGCCGGATGCCCGCGGTGATCGCCCATCGTGGCGTCATTTGCCATTCGCCTTGGGCGTAGATGGCAAACGCATCTGTCTCGTTGGTGGTATCCCAGACGAAAGTCGTGCCGTCCGTCGGCTCGCCTTGGGTCACTGCGCTGCCCGTCTCTCCGAGCCAGAGCGAATAGAGCAACGAGGACTCGATGATGCTCGGGTCGCTGAACTGCGGTGCTGCAATCACGTTCTTCAGATTGATGCCGCCGAGAGTACCCTCGGCACCGAAGGCGGGAATAAGGTTGCCAATGCCAACAGGCGCGCCGCCATTTCGCAGATAGTCCCGCGCGGAAAAGGCATCGAGCTGTCCGAGTGTGCCGGTCAAGTCCGTAAACGCGGGGTAAGTGCTTGTTTGCGTAGCAGGATTCAGAGCCTGCGCAGCGAGCGCAACGTGATCCTCCCCATAGGCCGCAGGCGCTGTGTATCGAGACCAGCCTTCGGGCGAGTAATAGTCAAGCTGCTGCCCGATGTCGTTTCCAAACCAGAACAGGCCAGACGTGATCTGGATGTCCGCGCCGATGTCGATGAAGAATTGAACCTCGTGCTGATAGTTCTCATTCTGCTGGGCGGCATAAAACTGCTGGTCGTGGTAGTTGCCGGTGCGGTCATCATCCGTCACGCGCGAATAGAAGTAATCCGTGTACTGACCGATGTATTTGACGGTGAGCCAGTCTGTCGCCACCCACTCGGCATTGAAGTAGGCGGCGTTATGATCAAAGAACTCGTGATTGTGGCCGTTGGTGTTGGTGACGATTTCACTGCCTGTCAAACTGGGCACGGAACGACCATTGCCGAGCAAACCCGCATCGAGCTGCTCGTTGACGACAGGCGCCGCAAGCGGGTCGTACCAGTTGTACGCATAGTTCGGTCGTCCGAAGGCTGTCTGCAACTCGCTATAGTCCGGGCCGCCTGTCGCCGGGTCGTACTGCAATCCCGCCGGGTCAATACCGGGCACCAAGCGCTGCCCGTAGCGCGTGATGCCGTCCCAAGTAAAGTCAAACACGTTCATGCCGGGAAGCACGCAATTCGGGCTTGGCATCCCGCCGACTGTCCTCACCTGCGCTGCTACCTTGGAATCGCACATGCCCGCGTTCGGATCAACTGGTCGATAGCCATGCACCATCGCGCTCGTATTGCGCTCGCCGCCGGTGATCTCATCGCCCAAGCCGCCGTTTTCACTGATCAATACCGCGCCTGCGCCTTGTGCGCCTGACATCATGCGCTCGTAGTCGCGATCATTGATACGCAAATCCATCGTCATGTCTTCGCTCGGCAGCCAGCGTAAGCTCAGCGCATAGTTGGTGTCGCCCCAGTCGTTGATATGCGGACTGCCGGGTGTCAGGTCATTCATCACGCCGTTGCGGTCGCGCCGCGTGGCGTTGATGCGCGCGAGCAGCGTGTCTTCGATCAGCGGGAAGTTGAGCGTGCCGTACACATCCTGCGTCTGGTGGCTGCCGAGAACTGTACGCAAATGCCCTTCAAATGCCTCGTGCGGCTTGCGGCTGTGGAAGTTGACCGCCCCGCCAATGCCGTTACGTCCGTAGAGCGTGCCTTGCGGGCCACGCAGCACTTCGATCCGCTCAATGTCATAGAGGCCGCCTTCGGTTGAGACGATACCGAAGTCTTCCGAGTAGGTGCCGTTGATGTAGGTCGCAACACCCGGATCGCCGCCTAAGGCCCGGAACAGACGACCAATGCCTCGAATCGAGAGGTCATACGGCTGGATGGTCGTCGCAGGAATGTAGTTTTGCAAATCTTCCTGATTGCGAATCCCGAAGTCCTCTAGGAATTCATCGGTGAACGCGGTGATTGAGATCGCCGTGTCCTGCACGGTTGATTCCCGACGCTCCGCCGTGACGATGACTTCTTCAATTTGGCGACTTGCTTGTTCTTGAGCGAACAGCGCGGCTGATGGAAACATAAGTGCGAATGTACAGCTTGCAGCGAGCAAACCTCGTTTCATGGATACGACTCCTTTAGTATCTTCGTAGGCAATTGGCTCTAAAGTAGACTTGATCTGAACTTCCCTAAGCCCCGCCGACACTATAGCGAAGCGATACACCAAAGATGCGTGGCTCGGTCAGGAAGTAGTTGCGGAAGAAACCTGAAGTGTCGGATGTGAGGTAATGGCCGGTGATGTTGTCCTCATCCTCAAGGTTGCGCGCCCAAGCACGGGCACTCCAGTGACCATCGTTGCTTTCGTAGATGAGCGAAGCATTCCACTGGTCCCAAGCGTCAATCTCATCGCCAGCAGTGTTGAACTCGCGCGCGAACATTTCACCTTGCCAATAATAGTCAACACGAGCAATCAGACGGCCACGCAGGGCGGCGATATCCCAAGTGTAGGCGGCGCCGATGTTGATGGTATGTTCAGGCGAGTTGGGCAGCGAGTTGCCGCTCAGATCTTGAGAGAGTCCGTCGGATGTCTGCACGCCAAACGCGGTTAAGGCTTCGCGGCTGATGTAAGCAGGGACGCCATTGTCATAGACGGTGCCCGGCACAGGCAGCGCGAACGGCCCCGGATTTGACGCTGTGATCAACCCTTGCACAACCTGCGGCGTCAAATCCGACAGCTTCGCCACATAGTTAACACCCGCAGTAGTGCCGGGCACCCATTCGTTGAGCGTGATCCATTCTGGATTGCTCGCGGTCCGGTTGGTTGGGTCAACGGACATCCCGTCCGCCACTTCCGCACTCAAGAAGGAGTAGGCAGCGTTCAGCGCCAGCCCTGGCACTGCCGCAGGCAGCCATTCGGACTCAAGCTCAATGCCCCAGATCTCGGCATCAACATTGTCGTTGATAGAACTATTAAAAGCGATACGAGTGATCTGCAAGCCTTCATAGTCGTAGTAGAAGACGTTGCCGTTGAGCTTCAAGGCACCGTCCATGAAGATGTTTTTACTGCCGACTTCGAGCGAGGTGACTTGCTCCGACTCGAAAGAAAACGGGATGTCGCCCTGAAACGCCTCGTTGACCGGCGGGTTGAATCCACCGGGCTTGTAGCCAGTAGTGACAAAGGCGTACAGCAGGCTGTCGGGCGCGACCTGCCAGTCGAGGCCGACGCGCACCGTGGTTTCCTCCCACGAGAACGAATCCGGACTACCCGTCAAAGCACGTCGTTCGCCGGGTTGCGGTACGAGAGGAATGGCACGCACGGCTGCGAGTCTCTCCGGGCTCAGAGGGGGGGTGCCAATAGCCGCCTTAAACAAATCCGTGGCGCCATAGTACTCCGCACGAGCCTCATTGTAGGTGTCCGCGCCATTCGCAAAACCGGGTACTCCGTTGGTTCTATCCACCCATCCTTCGCGACTGAACTCCAGCGGATTTTCCAGCGGACAAGTGCCAGTCGCCAATGCAATCGCATTACAAATATAGTTGGCGTCCAGAAACGGATTCGAGTCGGCCGCAAACTTGTCGTCCTTGTTGAAGCGAAGGCCAGCGGTGAGCTTCAAGGTGTCGGTCAAGTCGTAGTAGGCTTGGCCGAAGAAGGCGTAGCCCTCCGTTTGGATACCCTTGTAATCCGGCGCGTTAGTGGAGTTGAACATGCCCGGATAGGCGCCTGTGATGGTACCTAGGAGATCGAGCGTGTTGCCCGCCACGTAGTAGTCTGTTGAGCTGCCCTGATCATAGGCACTGGCGCCCACCACGAAATTGAGCGGCCCGTCAAACTGGGTATCGGCCTTGATTTCGACAGTCCAGCTTTCCTGCTTATTGCTGCCCTGATCGAACGCAAACACACGACTCTTGTCTACATCAAGGATGCATCCACCCGGCACCCCGGAAGTGCCGTCGTTGTAGTTGCAATCTGGATTCGTCCATTCCTCTCCGGCGCCCCCCGCTGGCCGCGAGACTGGGTACTCCGTGATGCGGAAAAGGGTCACGATAGCTGGGCCGGTCGGACCTGGCGGCGCGGTAGCCCCAGTGCGCAAGGTCGGGCCAACATCCATGAAATAATCCATTTGCGACCGATAGTCATTCTTATGGTAGGCGCCGAGCACACCGAGCGTGAAACTTTGGAAATCGTAGCTGAGACCCGCGGACCAAATCTCCTCCTCAAACTCGAAGATCGGCTCGTAGTCTGTGTGCATGGCGCGAAACCCGACACCCTCTGGGCGCGGGAAGTCGTAGTTCACCGTTGGGTCGGTGCGACTTCCGGTGGCGCCATAGGGTAGCGCACCAAAGGCCGCGCCAAACAGACCACCTGTCGTGGTACCAAGGTGCGGGTTGTCGAATCCGAAGCCATTTGGCAAGCAGCCTTGCGTGGGCAGAGGATTTCGCTCGCACACCTGATTGGTGATGCGCGCTCTGTCGCTGTCTTCCTCGAATCTTGAGTACTGCACCCACAGGTCGCCGCCTTCTGTGAATTCCCAGCGCGCCGTAGCGCGCAGTGCCCAGTGGTCACGCCCGTCAACATCGTCGTCAATGCCAGCGAGCTGACTGCCATCCGCACTGACTTGCCCATGAGCAAGATTCTCGGTGTAGCCATCGCGGCTTTGCGTGAAGCCTGCCACGCGAATACCGAAGCCATCGCCCAAGGGCAGGTTGAACATGCCCTTGTAGCGCTGGTGCTGATAATCGCCAACCTCCACATCAAAGAAACCGTCAACAGCCTCGAAATCAGGCTTGTTGGTGATGACGTTGACCGAGCCGCCGGTGGCGTTGCGGCCATAGAGCGTGCCTTGCGGACCGCGCAAGATCTCAACGCGGGTGACATCGAAGTATTCAACGGCATTGAGATTGGAGACGATCGGGATGTCGTCGATGTGCGTCGAGACCCCGTTCTCTCCGGAAGCGGCGATCACCAGTCGGCCAATGCCTCGAATGCTGAAGTTGAAACCGCCGAAGTTGGTGGACGTGAAGCTCACGTTCGGCGTGTTGAGCTGCAAATCAGTGGCCGCGTAGATCTGCCGGTCTTCAAGCATGTCGCCAGTCAGCGCGGTCACGGCGATGGGCACATCCTGAATGCTCTCTGACGCCCGCTGCGCGGTCACGATGACCTCTTCGATAGAACTTGACCTCCCCTGCTCGGCCATTGCGCTTGGAACTACCAGCACAAACGCAAATGCGACAGCGGAGGCCGCCAGAGTTGCAAACAACATACCCCTTGATTCTTTTCTCTTCATACTCATGCCATCTCCCCTGATGTAGCGTCATAAGAGCAGTTGAGCATAAGCACTTCGAGCACCTTACTCAACTAACAAGTCATTTGACAGCAAATGAAATCGTTTTGCAATAGTTGTAGCGGCTCAGGACATTTCGGAATGTTTCTGAGCACGCACACACAGTACTTGTGCTGTGAGCCTTCGCTGTTCAACCTTACGCTATACCTCGCGCCTTGCCTTCTCCGGTTGAGCCGACAGCCAGTCTGCTGGCATGTCCGTGCCTTCAAACAGGCGTGACTGCCACCGCCTCATGCCGTAGAGCCAGCGATCAATATCAGTGGCTTTGCGGCGCACGTATTCAGCGACTTCGGGATGCGGCAGCACCCAGAAGCGCTGCTCCCTGATTGCCGCCAAGCATTCGGCAGCGACATGCTCTGGTGTCAGCACACCATCACCCGAAGCCACGCCTTGCGATGGCATGGTGTCCGCCTGCGGACTATTGGTGCGGATATTCGTGTCCACGGCTTGCGGGCAGAGCACGGACACGCCGATGCCTTGATGGCCATGCGTGATCGCAATCCATTCGGCGAGCGACACAGCGGCGTGCTTGGTGATCGAATAGGCGAGCGAGCCAATCTGAGTCAGCAGACCGGCCGCCGATGCAGTGCTCATAATGTAGCCGCGTCCACGCTCGATCATGGCGGGCAGGACGGCGCGCGCCGCATAGATATGCGACATCACATGCACCTCCCACATGTGGTTGATGTCTTCGTCGGGCGTTTCTAGACCACCCCAGGTGACATACCCCGCATTCGACATGATGATGTCAATTGCGCCGATGTCTGCTTCTGTCGTAGCGACCATCTGTCTGATTTCGCTCTCGTTGGCAACGTCAAGACCGACGCCGCGGCCACCGATCTCTGCCGCGACTGCCCTTGCGCCGGCTTCATCGCGGTCCGCGACAACGACACAACGCGCGCCTTCAGCCGCAAACGCCTTGGCAAGGGCGCGGCCAATGCCGGACGCACCGCCGGTGACCACCATGACACCATTGCTGATTTCCATTCGCGACATTCCCAATAGCATTGCGGGCGGACATGATACGAGACATTGGCGCCCTTGCCCGGCTTGTGCGCCATCTCCCACAAGCCTGAGCGAGATCACCTACAAAGGCTTGCGGTCATATCGCAGCACGGCCCAACGGCATTCCTTGCAGACTAGCACTTCCACTCCACCTTAGAAGGCATCTGCCATGCACAACTCATGCAACCCCAAGTATCAAGCCGGTTTCAGCCTGATCGAACTGCTCGTCGCCATCGCGATTATTGGCATTCTTTCTGCCGTCGCTGTGCCCGCCTACCAAAACTACGTCAAGAACGCCAACATGGCGCGCGTCAGCACGCATATGGACGAGGGCGCGCGTTTCATCGAGAACGAAATGCGCAGACTGCAAATCAACTTGGGGATGGGACTGATCACGACGGCGGACATGGATACAGAATTGACTGCGGCGAAGCTTGCTGAACGGCTCAATGCATCGGGCGGTACATCGCCCACAGGCGAAGCGGCGTACAAGGCTGGCGAGCATGTCGAGGCCGACGACACCTCGGGCCAAATCGCCATTGAAGT
Organism: Pseudomonadales bacterium; assembly: GCA_028283025.1. Taxonomy (GTDB): domain Bacteria; phylum Pseudomonadota; class Gammaproteobacteria; order Pseudomonadales; family Azotimanducaceae; genus Azotimanducus. The sequence goes on from JAPYNO010000122.1 coordinate 12,223, forward strand.
CACAGGCACGATCGCTGATGGTGACTATGCAGCCACCTTCACGAGGCCTGCCTACGCCGACTTCTCGGCGACCGACAGCAAGACAATCAACTGGGCAGACATCTAAGTTGCAAGTCGGTAAACTTGAATATTGCTCGCTCAAATCTGCACATGAACCCTAGTCGTCAGCCCGCATTCTCAATTCTTGAACTCATGCTGGTGCTTGCGGTGAGTTCAATTCTCGCCACGATTGCCGTGGTGCTGTATCAAGACTATGTGCAGACCGCGCGCCTCGGCGTGCTTGATGCCGCCATTCTCAGCATCGAGCCGTTCCAAGAGGCGCACAACCTGCAAAGCGGCGAGTATGCACAAGGGTCTTGGCACTTTGAAGGGCCTGAAGATGAGAGTCTGTTCACTGCCATTGGCTGGCATCCCAACGATAAGAACGCCGACCTGATCGTTCAGGTCTCGCTCACCGAAGACGGCTTTCAAGTGCGTGCGAGCAATTCATTCAACGACGCTATCTGCCGAGAATTTCCTTCGCGCCGCGCCTGTCCTGCAACGCCATGAAACTCGGCGCGATTGTCAATGTCGTTGACGATGCAAGCAATCCGAAAGCCATCGCTCGGCGCGCCCAAGTGCTCGCTAGCTGCGGCTTCGAGAGCCTGTGGACGGCGCAGGCGATTGGTCGTGGATTCATGGTGCACGACCCGCTGATGACGCTTGCGTCGGCGGCAGCTGTCACCGACGACATCATGCTCGGCACTGCCGTGCTGCAAGTGCCGCTCTATCATCCGCTTGACCTCGCGCATCGAGTGTTGTGCCTCAAGCAAATGACGGGCAGCCGACTGATTCTAGGTGTCGGCGCTGGCTCCACTGAACACGACTTCAGCACTTTTGGGCGCAACTACGGCGAGCGCTTCAAAGACTTTCGCCGCTTGATGGGTGAGCTGCGAGAGATATTTGACACAGGTAGGCTCGGTAGCAAGGATTTGAGTCCTTGGCCGCAGGTGGTGGGGCCGCCGAAGCTCTTTCTCGGCAGTTGGGGCAAGGGGGTGATGCGCGCTGCGCGCGAATACGATGGCTGGATCGCATCGGCCATGTACCGCAGCGCCGACGACATAGAGGACACTTTGCGCGCCTACAAGCAGGCCGGCGGAAAGACGAGCGTTGTGTCCACCATACGCGTACACACCAAGACCGATTTGGGTGAGCTCAGAGCGCGACTCGCACGCTTTGCCGATATGGGCTTTGACCATGCGGTGGTCGTGCAAACGGGCGACGATCCGCCTGCGGAGGCTATACGCGGACTACTAGGTTGATCGCAAGGCGAGCGCGCTTTCCGCCCACAAGTGTTGGGCTCGGCGGACGATCAGCAGGCGGTGATTTGCGCGACCGACGCCATGTCCGCAAGGTGCAAGATTCGATGGCGAAGAACGTCCATATCGCCCGTGTTCGGCGCACTCAAGGCATCGAATTTCGCTTCGAGGCGCGCACCTTGCAAAGGCAGATCGCGACAAGGGATGCCCGTGTCGCAATAGGCTTCAAGCGTCTCATGTCCATCGGCCCTGCAGCGCACTCGCGTTTGCATGTGCGTCAGCGACTCATCGGTCGAAACACGCACCTTCGCAAGTGCTGCCTGCACATCGTTGCGACAGATGACCTCATCGACATAGATCTGTGGGTTGCTCGTGTCGCATCCGAGCCAAGCAAGCGCGGCATTGGCGCGTAGGCTGAACTTGCCTTCAAGCCCCGTTTTCGGTTCACAAATGCCGCAGATGTCGAGAATGTTCGGATTGACGCTGAGTTCGAGACATTGCAAGCCATCTGCATCCATGGTGCTGCGCAAATTCAAGACGCTGTCAATTGTTGCGTGCGTGAGGTAGCAGGCTGCGTGATACTTGAACAGCGAGTCGAGAATAAGCCATGAATCGGCGATCTGCTCGAGCTTCGCTGAATTGACGCTGCCGATGCCCGCGGCTTGCACATAGCCTTGATTGCCGTTCACGGCGTCCGCATTGGCGGTGAAGCCGCGCGATGCAAGGCGCGCCGCAATAAGACCGCGCTCGGCTGCTTGGCCCGCATGGTAGGGCTTGGTCATGGTGCCGAAATTGGCTTTAACGCCGGATGCCGCCGAGGCCGCGAGCGCCATGGCGCTCGCATAGTGCGAGGCATCGAGCTTGAGCAGATGGGCAACGCCTGCCGCAGCGCCAAACGTGCCGTAGGTCGCTGTCGTGTGCCAGCCATTGAGATAGTGCTTCGGGCCGATGGCGTTGCCGATGCGCCCTTCGATTTCAACACCCACCACAAAGGCCGCCATCAGATCGGCACCGCTCGCGCCAATATCCTCAGCGACCGCCATGACCGCAGGCAACACAGGCGCCGTCGCATGGCAGCCGACGGCAGCGCTCGTATCGTCGTAATCGAGCGCATGACCGCTCGCTCCATTCAAGAGCGCGGCCGTCGCCGCATCGAGACCGAGGTTCGACCCAAGCACGCGGCAGCGCCCCTGCCTGTGCGAAAACTCATCGCGCAAGATGCCAGAGAGCGGCTCGCGACTACCGGCGAGTGCGCAACCGAACCAGTCGAGCACGCACTGATGCGCGACTGTCTTGACGTCCTCGGGCAGGTCGTCGTAAGTGAGATGGCTGTATTTGTCCCAGGCCTGCAGGTAGTCCACTTCAGTCTCCTGATCTACTGAATTGAACGTCCGCCATCCACATCCAGGCACACGCCAGTCAAAAAAGCCGCCTCTTCGGAAGCAAGAAAGGCATAAGCGCCCGCCACATCTTGCGGGCTCGCACGCCGACCCATGGGAATGCCGCTGACCACCGCCGCGTTCATATCCTCCGGCAACTCAGAGACGCCTATCGCATTGAGGTCAAAGCCTGTCGCAGAAGAGACGGGGCAGACACAATTGACGCGGATCTTTGGTGCGAGCTCTGTCGCAAGGCCGCGCGTCAATGTGATTAACGCGCCTTTGGAAGCGTTGTAGGGCGTGAGCCCGGGCCGCGGCCGCTTGCCGCCGATCGATGCCGTGCTGATCAGACTGCTGCCCTCTGGCATGTGCGCAGCTGCGTACTTCGCGGCCAAAAACACGCTGCGCAGGTTGATGGCGAATACACGGTCGAAGTCCGCCACATCCATCTGCACCATCGGCCTCGCGAGGTGCGGAATGCCAGCATTAGCGCAGTAGACATCGATCTTTTCGAAGGCGGCGACTGCGTGCGCCACCAAGTCTTGGTTCATCGCCTCGTCAGCAACGTCGATCTCAAATGGCTCGGCGCGCGGCAGCGATTCGGCGACTTTGCTCGCGCCCTTAAAATCCAAGTCAGCGACCACGACAGACGCGCCTTCGCCAGCGAACTTCTCGGCGATCGCCCGGCCGAAGCCGGAGGCGGCGCCAGTGACCACGACCGACTTGCCTTGAAAGCGGTTCATCGGCCAAGAATTCTGTCCGAAATGATGCGCTGCATGATCTCGGAGGTGCCTTCAAAAATCTTCGTCAAACGCGCATCGCGCCAGAATCGCTCGACAGGATAGTGCGTCGTATAGCCAGCGCCGCCGAGGATTTGCAAGGCTTCCGAAGTCACCCGCTCGGACATTTCCGCCGCGTAGTATTTGACCATGGCCGCCTCCTTGTCGCAGCGCCGACCCGAATCGATCTCGTTGCAGACAAAGTACATGAGTTGGCGCGCCGCTTCGATTTCGGTTGCCATGGTCGCAATTTTGAAGCGAATCGCTTGGAACTTGCCGATCGGACGACCGAACTGGACACGCTCTTGGGAATAGTGCACAGCGACTTGCAGCGCACCTTCGGCGAGTCCGATCGAACGCGCCGCCGTGTGCGCGCGCGCGACTTCAAGACCTTGTTGAATGCCGACAAAGCCGGAACTGCCACGACCGCCTCCCTCGCCTTCGGGCGGATCAAACGCAGGCACGCGCGCATTGTCAAAAGCGAGCTCGAAAGTCTTCCAGCCGTGGTAGCCGATCTTCGGAATCGGCGCGCCCGACACGCCCGCTGGCAATTCGCCGCGCGGCTTCTCCACGGCGATGCTTTTCATGCCAGCCTGACGCTCATCGCTGTCTGTCTCCACTCGACAGACGACATTGATGAAATCAGCCTCGTCCGCGAAGGTACACCAGTATTTGTTGCCGTTGATGATCCAGTCGTCGCCGTCGCGATGTGCCTTGCAGCTGACCGCCGCCATGTCCGAACCTGCATTCGGCTCCGACATGGCAAAGGCGCCAAGATAATCGCCGACCGCCATGCGTTCGATGCGCTCCGCACGCGCCTTGCCGAAGCCTGGCACTGATCGATAGAAGCTGTTACCGCGCGCAATCAGCGACGCAACGCTCATCCAGCCGCGCGCGAGCTCCTCGGCGACAAGGCAATACTCGAACACGCCGAGCCCAAGTCCGCCGTATTCTTCGGGAATGAGCATCCCAAAATAGCCGAGTTCACCCATCTTGCCGATGAGTTCGCGCGGAATCTGCCCTTTCTCTGGGTCGAGCTTGTTGGCGACCGGCAGCACCTCTTCGCGCGTGAACTCGCGCGCCGACTGCTGAATGATGCGACGTTCTTCAGTGAAATGGCTGGTCACTGAATCATCCCAATCTGCTTGGCGCGATCAACGACCGGCTGATACAGGCGCGCGGTCGCGGCATCGACGAGCATGCCGCCTGCGCCCGCCGCACCATCGCCGCTCGTCAGCGACGCCTCATAGGCCGCGACCATTTTCTGCGCGACATGGAGCTCTTTTTCGGTTGGCGCGAACACCTCGTTGGCGTGCGCAATCTGACTCGGATGAATGCACCACTTGCCAACAGCGCCGAGTGCCGCCGCATAGGTGGCTTGCGCCCGATAGCCTTCGTCGTCCTTGAAATTGCCGAAGGGCCCGTCGATGGCGTCGACGCCGACGGCGCGACACGCGCCGATCATACGCACGCGATGGGCGTTCCAGATATCGCCCGGATACTTGTAGGCAGGATCGCGCTCATGCCCGAAGCGCATGCCGAAGCTGCCTGCAAGATCGCCAAAACCGAGGATCAAGGCTTCAAGACGCTCTGAGCAGCGGGCAATCTCCTCGACCCTGCCGAGGCCTTCGGCCTCTTCAATGAGCACTTCCAAGCCGATTGGCTTGTTGATTTTGAACTTCTTCTCGAGCGACAGCAGCATGGTTTCAAAGAACAGGAGGTCTGACGGCTTCTTAACTTTCGGGATGATGAAGACATCAAGGTTGTCACCCGCGCCTTCAAGAATGCTGACCATGTCGTACACCGCCCATTCGGTCTCGTGGTCGTTGACGCGCACTGCGCGAATGGTGCGGCCCCAGTCAAGTTCGTTGAGGGCGTTGACTGCGATTTCCCGCGCCGCTTCCTTGGCATCCGGTGCGGTGGCGTCCTCAAGGTCTAGGAACACAAGGTCGGCATCGGATGCGACCGCCTTGCGCACGAGCTTTTCGTTGGATGCTGGCACAGCGAGTTCGGATCGTCTGAGTCGATGTGTCATGTTGTATGAACCTCTCTTTGCTTCGTTATGTTGGGTTGCGTGCGATGCCGAGTTCATCGAGTATTTGTTCGCCGTGCTCGCCAAGCAGCGGTGCGCGGTGATTCATTTCAGACGGCGTGCCTTCAAACTTGAGCGGAGCGCCGACGATGGCGACTTCAGGGTTATCGCCCGGAAGCTCAACACGCCTGATCATATTGCGCGCGGCGATATGCGGGTCGTTGAATATATCTGCGGCGGTATTGAGCGGACCGCAAGGCACTTCGCCGCCGATCAAGTCCATGATTTCCTGCTTGTTCAGGCTTGATGTCCAGCCCGCAATGATTGGTTCGATAAAGTCAAGGTTGCGGCAGCGCACGAAGGCGTTAGCACTGCGCTTGTCGTCAATCAAATCTTCGCGCCCCATTGCTTTGCACAGTGTTTCCCAATGGTGGCTAGTAGGTGCCGCGATGGAGACGTGACCATCCTTGGCGGGAAACACCCCGAAGGGTGCCAGATTCGGATGGTGGCGACCGCGAGGGGGCAACTGCTTGCCCGCATAGCCGTAGTTGGCGATCAGAGTTTCATTGAAGGCGAGCATGGCGTCGTACATGGCGACATCAAAGAACTGCCCCTCGCCCGATGCGCGCGCCCGATACACGGCGGCGACGAGGCCGAGCGCGAGCAGTGTGCCTGGGTAAATATCGCCGACACTCACGCCGCACGGATAGCCGCCATCATCGGAAGGGCCGGTAATGCCCGCAAGCCCGCTCATCGACTGCGCGACGATATCGAAGGCTGGCCATTCGGCGTAAGGGCTTTTGCCGGTGCGAGGGTCGCCGAAACCGCGCAGCGCGCCGTAGACGATCTTCGGGTTGCGGGCGCGAATCACATCAAAGCCAACACCTAGGCGGTCCATCACACCGACGCGCATGTTTTCGACAATCGCATCGGCATGCTCGCACAGGTCAAGCAGGCACGTGCGTCCTTCGGCTTCCTTGAGATCAACCACAATGCTGCGCTTGTTGCGATTGACGCTCGCGAAGTAGCCGCCGTAATCGATGCCAGCCGTCGTTTCGGCGCTAGCGTTGGCATAGTCGGGCGGCAGTGGCGCCACTGATCTCGACATGTCACCGCCGGGCGGCTCGACCTTGATGACATCGGCACCGAGGTCAGCGAGCAGGCCGGTGCCAAAGGGGCCGGCGAGTGCCATGGTGCAATCGATAATGCGAACATCCGCGAGCGGGCCGCTGCGCTCGCTCATGATGCGTTCCCGACGGGATGCTTTTTCAATAGCACCCTGCGCTCGCCTTCAAAAACGACTTCTTCCTTCTGGTTCACGCCCCAATGCTTGAAGGTGATGATACCGCCGTCCTGGGTCGATTTCATATCGAGCACCTCGGTGTAGGCATACACGGTATCGCCGTGAAAGACCGGCTTCTTGAAGCGAATTTTGTCGAAGCCGAGTTCCTTGACGGCATTCTCGCCGGTATCCTGCGTTGCAAGGCCGATGACCATGGATGCAGTGATGAAGCCAAACACGAGGCGGCTGCCAAACGGCGTGTCCTTCATCGCATGCTCGTTCCAATGGCCGGAGGCGGTGTTCATCACCAGCTTGGTGAGCATTTGATTCTCGACTTCGTCGATGGTCGTGCCGCGCGCATGCTTGATGCGCTGACCCACCTCGAAGTCCTCGAAGTATGTGTCATTGCCAGTGATATTCATGCGCCTCTCCCTTGCTTGACAACGAGATTCGTGCGCGAATAGCGTACCACCACCTGCCCATCCTGCTTGCTGCCGGTTGTGCGCCAAGTGACGATGCCGGTGTTCGGCCTTGATTCTGATTCGCGCTTCTCGAGCACTTCACTGACGCAGGTGAGCGTGTCGCCGGGATACAAGGGCGCCTCGAACTCAACTTGATTGACGCCGAGAAACGGGCCTCCCGCTTCGGACAGGTCTTCGACTGACAGCCCGATGGCTGTGGCGAGCACGAGCAAGGGATCAACCACCAAGTCGTCATGCCCCTCGGACTTGGCGTACTCGGCGTTCAAGTAAAGCGGACAGTACCGATGCGCGACGGATGCGAACAGGGTCGCATCGCCCGCGGTCAAGGTTCGACCCCAATGATGGGTGAATACTTGACCGACCTCGAAATCCTCGAAACGGTTGCCTCGGCGCCAAGGTTTGAAAGTGGAGAAATCTGGGTCGCTCACAAAGGGACCTTTCGCTTGCATTTGTTGGGTTTAGTGTACCGTCTCTCACAGAACAGCACGTGAAGGGGTTTAGGATGTAATTGAATCAAGCCTGTTCCGAACCGGCTCGTTCAAGGACAAACGCGGCAAAGGACGGAATGGGAATCTCGCAGTTATTCTTCTCATTCGCGGTGAGCACGCCAGAGCGGAGCGCACGATGGATGACGGCATCGCTCGACGGGAATCGTTCGCGCAGAATCGTCCCTTGGTCGCTCGCATCGCTGCGAATAGCATTGATGAGAACGCCTGCACAGCTATCGCACGACATCTCACCTTGCTTGATCCTATTGTAGACAATGGCAAGCGTGCCAGCGGGAAGGCCCGATGCGACGAGGCGATCTTCATAGTATGCCTGTCTGAGTTGATGACCTCGCCTGAGCACATCCTCTTCATCGAGAACCCCAAAAGAAGGACGTTCTTGTCCGAGCAGCGCCCGACAGACTCCGTGCAAATAGCATGTCAAATGCCGAGGCCAGTTGTCCGAAGCGATGGCGAGCTGTTTGGCAAGCGAATCACAGACGCCCTCACTGTGCGCAACGCCCTTGTCGGCAATCACGCGCAGCGCATTCAGCGCCGCGGCTTGAGCTTCCTCTGGAAAAAGGCTGCCCAATGCCATAACACGGCTCAGCGTGAGTCTTGAAATGCCGATATTGTGCAGGTGCTCCTTTGAGTTCGAAAGTCCAGCGCACACCAAAAGAACTGGCGCAACATCTTGTGTGTGCAAGTCTCGAACAAGGTCATTCGCGGCGCTGCCTTGCTCAATGTTCTGAATCTCATCGATGCACACCAGCACAGGCGTTCTAAACGGCGAATCCGACAATCTTCGGATTTGCTTGCACGAAGCAATTGGGATGGGGTCGAGCGACAAGCCTTCCTTGTACCCTGCCTCGCCCTTCGCAATCGCGTTCACGCCAGCCGCGCCATAGCGCTCCCGGTAACGAATTCCGCGAATCTCATCGAGCGGGAGGCCAGTCAAGGTTGTGGCCAGCTCATTCCATAGGTCTTGTACATCGTTCTCGTCAGGGACTTCCCTGTAGGTCATGCACGGGCAATTGAGGCGGCCGGCAATCTCGCTGACAAGCGCGGTCTTGCCCGCCCCTGGCGGCCCGTGGATGACGAATGTGCCTCCCGGAGAGCCCTCGAACCTGGCGCTGCCGCTAGCGAGCTTTTCTGCCATGCGATCAATGGCATCTTGAATCGCGTTGATCATCTCATCGCGCCCGGCAAAGGCGATCGGCCTTGCTCTCTCTTCGTGGTCCTGCACAAGACGCTTCAGTGCTTGATGTACGTTTTTCACTTGACGCTTGACTGGCGTCGATTCCTTGCATCACAAGCGCGAGACTATACCTTTTGATTGGTAGTAAAGTGTAGACATGCTCCAGATTCAGCGGCAATGAAACTCGGTGTCCTGCAGGCAGGTCGGCTGTCGCCGCCACTCGATGCGTTTGGCGACTACACAGACATGTTCCGAGATCTGTTTTCTCGGCTCTCGCCCGAAATGCAAGTTCGTAAGTACGAAGTCACGCTTGGGGTGCTCCCAGAGCACCCGAGCGAGTGCGACATCTGGCTCATTTCAGGCAGTGCGCATGGTGTGCACGATGGCTTCGATTGGCTTGCAAGACTCGAAGAATTCGTAGCCAAGCTTCACGCGGGCGAACACAAGACCATTGGCATTTGCTTTGGCCATCAACTCATCGCCAAGGTGTGCGGCGGCGAAGTGGAGCGTGCCAAAGGCAGCTGGTGCGCGGGCGTGACTCGCTATTCGGGGCCTCTCGCTGAGAATGCGTGGCTGATCGCAAGCCATCAAGATCAGGTGGTGCGGATGCCCGAAGGCGCACGCCTCGAACTCACTTCCGATTCATGTCCAATCGCTGGCTTCACGCTCGCAGAACACATCATCACTGTCCAGGCACATCCTGAATTCAAGCCAGAATTTGCGAGCGCGCTGTTCGATGTACGCCGCGAGGCGCTTGGCGAAGTGCGCTACCAAGAGGCCGTCAACAGCCTCAGCCACACCACCACTAGCCTCGAAATCGGCGAACAGCTGTTGGCATTTTTCAAGTGACTGAACCCCCACCGCTACGGGAGCCGCCCGGCTTTGCGCGCTACCTGAAGCGCGCGCAAGTATTACTCGAACAACCGAAGCGCACCTTCAAACTACTTGCGAAAATCCCCGACAAGGTTCGCAGGCATCCAAGCATCACCTCTTGGGGTAGTCGCATTGCCATCGCCATGCGCCTGCTACAGGCTTGGCTGAAGGGGGAATACACCGAAGTGCCCAATTCCACCTTGGCGGCGCTGCTCGCATCGCTCATCTACTTTGTCTTCATCATTGATCTTATCCCGGACTTCCTGTTCTGGTTCGGTCTGCTTGACGACGGTGCTGTGCTGGCTTACGTCTTAACTCGATTCAATCGTGACCTTGAGAAGTTTGAAGCATGGGAGGCAGAGAAAAGCGCGCCCCAAGCAAGCACACAAATTGTGGATAAGTCTGTTGATAACTCCTGAATTTCCTGCGAATCCTGCACGCTTTATGTGCATAGCAAAAGTGAGCAGGTATGCCTAAAACCGCATAAAAGCCATTTTTTCCAATCGGATACCCTTGCTATTTTCGATTGCGAGCGAAGAAGTCTGCACATCTAACACTTTTACGGCCTTTGTGCGCAAATGGCTAAGAATATGCACATAGCGGTAGGCAAACCGCTACTGAAGAGGCATCCTTAGTGTAGGTAGTTGAACATCTTTCGTCGGTAGGTTTTGGCGAGCGGCGACCCCTTGGCAAGCAGCTCGAAAATCTCAAGCATCAACTTGCGACCGGCGTCATCTTCAAACGAACGGTCGCTCACAAACACTGAGAAGGCAAGTTCAAGGGCTCTCTCGCAGCGGTTCATTGCAGCAAGTTTGACCGCAAGTTGATACTTGTTGCCAGAATTATCGGGCGACTTTTCGTGCGCGGCATGCAAATCGCCAAGATTCGGCAAGCCTTCGGCGCGCGTGATAAGCGCAATGCGAGTGCTGACGCGATTGCGCCCATCCGTGTCTTCCGGCACCTTAGCAAGCGCTTCGCGCGCGTCCGCCACCTGGCCGTTAAGCGCCAAGAGGTCGGCGAGTTCGACAAGAAACGCCGTGTTGTTCGGCTCTTCGGCAAGCGCCTGCTGCACCACTCTGAGCGCACTCGAAAAATCCTCGCGCGCAATCATCTCGTCAAGCTGCTCGCGCAGTAGCTCGCTTGAAGACATGGTCAGGCTGTCGATGAGTTTTTTAAGTTCCAAGTCGGGCTGAGGGCCGTCAAGCGCGCCTGCCAAGGCGCCATCCTTGACTACGCGCACACTCGGCAGACCTTGCACACGCATCGGCTGCGCGAGGCTCGGATCGACGCTCATATCGACGAGCCCAAGTCGAAACGCACCGGCGTAAGCGGCCGCAAGCTGCTGCAAGACCTTGGCCTGCTCGACTGATGCCGGCATTTGCGGCGCAAAGAAGACGAGCAGGATAGGTCGTTCGCGCGAGGCTTCAATAACCTCAGCTTGAAAGTTCTCGCGCGTCGCTTGGAAGCTGTGCGCGTCGGGTTGGCCGTTCATGGACAGGTGTTCAGGCAATCGCTTAAGGCGCAGATTCTACTGTACGCGAACTATCCATCATGTACTCGATGGACGCGAGCAGCTCATCGTCGGTGCATGTTAGGCACAGGCCTTTTTCAGGCATGAACGGAGCGATGCCTTCTTTAGTGGTTTGCAGCAAGGCATCGATACCTTTCTCAGACAGTGCTGCCCACGCCGCCGCATCGCCCATGCGCGCCGCGCCGTTGATACCCGAGGCATGACAGGAAAAGCAGTATTGGCGATAAATGGTCTCGCCGATTTCGGTGCGCGAGGGCGGCTCTGCGTTCTCTTCTGGCGGTGGGGCACAGCCCACGAGCAAGGCGCTCACAAGAATCAGCGCTCCCGCACTCAGTTTCACTAAACCCCACATAACCGCGCCGCCGCCTCCTTGAGCGTGTCCTCGTGCTTGGCAAAGCAAAAGCGTATCACGCGCACATCCATTGGCTGCTCACAGAAGACCGAAACCGGCACGCTTGCGACTTTGATTTCACGAGTCAGGCGCGTCGCCAGATCAACATCTGGCGCATCGGAGACTAAGGAATAATCGGCGAGCTGAAAGTAAGTGCCCCTTGACGGCAAAAGCCGAAAGCGCGAGTCCGCGAGCAGGCGCGCAAAATGATCACGCTTCCCCTGATAGAAGTCCGCAAGACCCAGATAGTGCTCTGGACAGGTGCGCAAGAAGTCGGCGATGCCGTATTGCAGCGGCGCGTTGGTTGCGAAACTGACGTACTGGTGGAGCTTGCGGAATTCCGAAGTCAGCGCCGCAGGCGCCACGCAGACGCCAATGCGCCAGCCAGTCGCGTGCAGCGTCTTGCCAAATGACGACACTACGAAGCTTCGCTCGAAGAGGTCTGGATAGCGCAGTAGGCTCTCGTGCCGACATCCATCAAAGACGATGTGCTCATAGACCTCATCGGCGACGACGTAGAGTCCGTAGCGAGACACGAGCGTGCGCAGCGAAGCAATATCACTCGCATCCCAGATGGCGCTCGTCGGATTGTGCGGCGTGTTGGTCATAATGAGCCTGGTGCGAGGCGTGATGGCATCCTCAACCGCCTGCCAATCGACGCTGAAATCGACCGCACTGAGCGGCACATGCACGGGTACGCCGCCGTTCAAGCGCACCGATGGGTCATAGGCATCATAGGCCGGATCCAGAATGATCACCTCATCGCCCGCATGAACCACCGCGCTCAACGCGACAAACAGCGCTTCTGTAGCACCCGGCGTGATGGTGATTTCGGCATCCGCATCGGCACTCAAGCCATAGCATGCCTTGATCTTGTCACTCACGACTTGCCGCAACTCGAACACCCCGGCCATGGGGCCATATTGGTTGTAGCCAGCGTTGAGATAATGCGTGATGCGCTCAAGAAGCGCCGGTGGCGGCTCGAAGTCAGGAAAGCCTTGCGAGAGGTTGATGGCACCCTCGTCGTGCGCGAGCTTGGACATGACCGTGAAGATGGTCGTGCCGGTGTTGGGAAGTTTGCTGACGAGCGGACGATTCAAAGCGCAATTTTGCTGGGCAATGGCGAGCGGCAGTATGCCACCTCGACGCACGCACGCCATAAAAAGGTATCTTTCATGGGACAATTCGCACAGCATCGGAGGGCATTCACTGAACCAACCAGACACACCAGACACTCACGTCGAATACCTCGGCGTGTCGAAGACATACGATGGCGAACATTGGATCGTCGAAGGACTCGACTTGACCGTTCAGCGTGGCGAGTTTCTGACGCTGCTCGGACCGTCAGGGTCGGGCAAGACCACCTGCCTGATGATGCTCGCCGGCTTCGAGGCGCCGACTCGCGGCGATATACGCATCGCGGAGCAATCGGTGCAAGGCATTGCGGCGGACAAGCGCGGCATTGGCGTGGTCTTTCAGAACTATGCGCTGTTTCCGCATATGACGGTTGGCGGCAATCTCTCGTTTCCGCTTGAGGTGCGCGGCATGGACAAGTCAAAGCGACGGTCGCGAGTTCAGCAAGCGCTTTCGCTGGTGCGCATGTCGGGGTTCGAAGAGCGTCTCCCGCAAGCACTCTCCGGCGGACAGCAGCAGCGCGTCGCCATCGCGAGAGCCTTGGTGTTCGAGCCTGAGCTTGTGCTAATGGATGAGCCGCTTGGCGCACTCGATAGGCGCTTGCGCGAAGAACTGCAATTTGAGATCCGCCGCATTCACCGCGAGCTCGGCGTGACCATTGTCTATGTCACGCACGATCAGCAGGAAGCGATGGTCATGTCGGATCGCGTGGCGGTGTTTTCGCAAGGCCGCATTGAACAGATTGCTTCGCCGGAAGTGCTCTATGAGGAGCCAACGCGCTCGTTCGTCGCACGCTTCATTGGTGAGAACAACCTCGTCAAAGGCGAGATCTCACATGTCAAACGCGGCGTTTGCACGGTTCAGGTCGAAGGCGGCTCGATGACAGCGGCGCACTTGGGGGACTTGGCGCCCGGTGACCGGACGCTCGTCGCAGTGCGGCCGGAACGGATTCAGCTTCGCCCGCAGACGGGCGCCTACGCCAACGAGTTCATTGCCAAAGTCGAGGATGTGACGTTTCTCGGCGATCATCTGCGCGTACGCTTCAATTTATTCGGCCATGCGCAGTTCATTGCCAAGCTACCGAATATCGTCGGACACGGCGCTCTTCTGCCCGGCGATGAGGTGCGCCTCGGTTGGGCTGCACTCGACTGCCGGGCGCTCAACTTTGAAGATACTTAACCTGCAACAACTGCAACAGGATATCCAATGAATCGCATTGCTTTCATTTTCTTTTCTGCCTGCCTTGCGCCATGGGTGTGCGCCGAATCCATCACGGTGGTCTCCTATGGAATGCGGCCCTGCGGGGCTCTACTACTCCACCATCTATGCCTACAACAGGAAGTACATGGGCGAGCAGACACCGAGCAGCATCGAGGATTTCTTCGATCTCGACAAGTTTCCCGGCCGGCGCGGCATGAGACGAGTGCCCTTCGCCAATCTCGAATTCGCGCTCATTGCCGATGGCGTGCCCATCGACGAAGTCTATGCGACCCTCGATACGGCGGATGGCATTGATCGCGCCTTCGCCAAGCTCGACACCATCAAGGACGATGTCGTTTGGTGGGAAGCGGGCGCGCAGCCGCCGCAAATGCTCGCCGATGGCGAAGTGCTGATGAGCACCGCCTACAACGGGCGCATATTCAACGCGCAAATACTCGAAGCGCAGCCATTCGTGATCGTCTGGGACGGTCAGCTTCTCTCCCTCGGCGGCCCGCTTGCGATTGTCGCGGGCACACCGCGTATCGAGGCCGCGCTTGCCTTCGTGCGCTTCGCCAATCGGCCGCAATCGCTCGCCAATATCAGCAAGTACATCTCATACAGCCCGACGCGATTGTCGGCCGAAACGCTAGTTGGCACGCATCTTGAAACCGGTATTGACATGCACCCGCATATGCCAGCCTCGGCGGAGAATATGCGGCGCGCCCTGAAAAGCGATTGGCGCTGGTGGTCCGAGCACCGCGACGAACTGAATGAACGCTTCAGCGCTTGGCTGGCGCGCTGACCATGCCGCACGCACGGCTCGTCTCGCTTGCCCTGGTGCTGCCGCTGTTCGCATTTGTCGGTGTGACGTTCGTCGCGCCCTTGGCGTCGCTCTTGAGCAAAAGCGCATATGAAACGCGCATCCACGATGTCATCCCTGAGACTATGGACGTGCTCGCCGCTTGGGATGGGCAAGACCTGCCGCCGGAAGCCGCTTTTGCCGCGATCGCCAAGGAACTGCCGAGCGCACGCGCGAATAGAACTCTTTTGAGGCTCTCCGGCGCGGCCAACCGCCTGCAATCGGGCATGAGAAGCTTAATCACGAGAACGGCGCAGAGAGTGCCGCGAACGGAGTTTGCGGGCACTTGGCGCGAGACCCTCGCCGAGATCGATGAGGACTGGGCGGATGTGCAGACTTGGATAATCATTGAGTCTGCCGCCGCCAAGTTCACGCTGCGCCATTATTTGCAGGCACTCGACTTGGAAGCACAGCCTGACGGCAGCATCAAGGCTCGACCTCAGCAAGAGCGGGTGTACATGCCGCTCTTGTGGCGAACGCTCCTCGTCAGTCTATCGGTCACTCTGCTGTGTTTCTTGATCGGATATCCAATCGCCATGCTGATCGCCGATGCGCCCCCACGCCGGCGCAATCTGCTCCTGCTGCTGGTGCTCATTCCGTTTTGGACATCGCTCCTTGTGCGCACGACGGCTTGGATCGTGCTCTTGCAGCGACAAGGCGTCATCAACGACTTTCTGGTGACCTTGGGATTTCTCCGCGATGACACCCGCCTCGAAATGATCTACAACATGACCGGCACCTTTGTCGCCATGACGCATGTGCTGCTGCCGTTCATGGTGCTGCCGCTCTATTCGGTCATGCGCTCGATTCCGCAGAATCAGCTTCGGGCAAGCGCATCGCTCGGAGCAACGCCCATACAAGGCTTTGTTCGCGTCTACTTTCCGCAGACCTTGCCGGGCATCGGCGCTGGCGCTTTGCTGGTGTTTATTCTCGCCATCGGCTACTACATCACGCCAGCGCTCGTCGGCGGCAGCAGCGGGCAGCTTATTGCCAACATGATTGCCTACCATGTGCAGACATCGCTCAACTGGGGGCTTGCGGCCGCGCTCAGCAGCATCCTGCTGGTTGCGGTAATCGTCCTGTATCTGCTCTTCAATCGACTTGTCGGCATCGACCGCATGAGGCTCGGATAGCGACGATGCGCCTGCGCCGCCTCGGACAATTCGGCTTCAACGCCTACTGCGCATTGGCGTTCTTCTTTCTGGTCGCGCCGATTCTGGTGATCATCCCCTTGAGCTTCAACGCCGAGCCCTACTTCACGTTCACGCAAGGCATGCTGCGCTTTGATGCCGATGCCTATTCGTTGCGCTGGTACGAGACGCTTGCGGAGGATGGTCAGTGGTTGAATGCGCTCGTCAACAGCCTCATCATCGGCACTGCGGCAACTGCCCTTGCGACTCTGCTCGGCACGCTTGCAGCGCTCGGCCTTGCAAGTCCGGCGATGCCAGGCCGCGCACTCATTATGAGTATTCTCATCTCGCCCATGATCACGCCTGTGATCATTATCGCGGTCGGCATGTTCTTCTTTTATTCGAGCATCGGACTCGCGCAGTCACACCTTGGATTGATCTTGGCGCACACCGCGCTCGGCGCGCCCTTTGTGGTCATCACTGTGACGGCGACCTTGGCCGGGTTTGATCCGACACTGATGCGCGCCGCCGCAAGCCTCGGCGCCGGGCCGGTTCGCAGTTTCTTGCGCGTGCAGTTGCCGCTGATCTCGCCGGGGGTCTTTTCGGGCGGGCTGTTCGCATTCGCAGCCTCTTTTGACGAAGTGGTGGTCGTGCTCTTTATGGGCGGCATTGAGCAGCGCACAATTCCACGCCAGATGTGGGCTGGCATTCGCGAGCAAATCAGTCCGACACTGCTTGCGGTGGCGGTCTTCCTGATCGTCTTTTCGGTGCTGACGCTATTACTTGTTGAATGGCTCAGGCGGCGATCAAGCAGCGCGGCGCTTGCCAAATCAATAAGTTGATGTTGAGCGTTCTATGATATGATTCTGAGTGTCTTTCATACCTTCTCCCATGCAGCGCCAGAACCTCCCCATCGGCATACAGTCCTTCCGCACCTTGAGGGAGGACAATTGCTACTATGTGGATAAGACGCCGCTGATCGAGCGACTTGTGCGCGAGGGGCGGCACTACTTCCTCTCCCGCCCGCGCCGCTTCGGCAAGAGCCTGCTGCTCGACACGCTGCGCGAGCTCTTTGCCTGCAATGAGGTGTTGTTCGAAGGGCTGCACATCCACAACTGCTGGGACTGGCAGTCGCCACACCCTGTCGTGCGCCTGAGCTTCGACGGCAAGTACAACGAACCCGGAGAACTCGCGAGGGACATCCTCGGGCAACTAGAGATCCTTGAGGAAGATGCTGACATCGAGCCCGCATCGGATCAGATGTCCGTACCGCTACGGTTGCGACGCCTGATTAGCCGACTCCACCGCACGACAGGCCGGCAGGTCGTTGTATTAGTGGACGAGTACGACAAGCCGATTCTCGATGTGCTCTCAAACCCGCCGCTCGCCACCGCCAACCGCGACCATCTGCGGGGCTTCTACGGCATCCTCAAGGGCTGCGCCGACCACCTGCGCTTTGTCATGGTCACCGGCGTCAGCATGTTCTCCAAGGTGAGCCTGTTCTCCGGGCTGAATAACCTCAAGGACATCAGCGTCGATGCGAGGTTTGCCACCGTCTGCGGCTACACTGATGACGACCTCGACACGGTGTTCGCGCCGGCACTCGAAGGGCTCGACCGTGACGAGATTCAGGACTGGTACAACGGCTACCACTGGCTCGGCGCTGACAAGGTCTACAACCCCTACGATGTGCTGCTGCTGCTCGACCGCCGCAGGTTCGATCCCCACTGGTTCGAGACCGGCTCGCCGAGCTTCCTGTTCGAGATGATGATGGAGAAAGGCGTGGGCCCGTTCGACGTTGAAAAGCTGGCTGCCGAAGGGAGCCTGGTCTCGACATTCGATGTCGGCAACATTGGTGTCGATGCGCTGATGTTCCAGACGGGGTATCTGACAATCACCGGCGAGGAACGCCGAGGCGATCAGACCTTCTACCGTCTGGACTACCCCAACAAGGAAGTACGTTTGAGTGTCAACAGCGGCCTGCTGCAACACATCACCGGACGCGGAGCGGAAGCCTCAGAAAAAAGCCGCAACCTCTGTCAATTGCTCGCCAACAACGACTTCGAGGGCTTCAAAGCGCACTTGCGCGCACTCTTTGCTGGCATTCCCTACCAGTGGCAAACGCAAGCGAAACTCGCCCGCTACGAATCATGGTACGCGGGCATCCTCTACGCATGCTTTCGCACCATCGGCGTGGACTTGCGCGTGGAGGAATCCACCTCGCACGGCCGCTCGGACATGGTGCTGCTGCACGGCGGTCAGGTGTTCGTCCTAGAGTTCAAGATGGCCAAGGAGGGCGAAGACGAGGCCTCCGCCATGGCTCGCGTCATGCGGCAAATCCGCGCACGCGGCTACGCCCACAAGTACCGCGAGCGCGGCGAGCCAGTGCATCTCGTTGGCGTGGTGTTCGGACGCGAGGAGCGCAATGTGATCGCGGTGGCCACCGAGCGTCTTTGACTGCGTCAGGTAAGATGCCTCGTTTTTTCAGGCGGGAGCATCCAAATGACTGATTACAAAGTGGCCGACATCGAGCTGGCGGCCTTCGGGCGACGCGAAATCACTCTCGCCGAACGGGAGATGCCAGCGCTCATGGCGCTTCGCCGCCGTTACGAGGCGAGTCAGCCGCTCGCGGGCGCGCGCATCATCGGCTGCATCCACATGACCGTGCAAACCGCCGTACTGATCGAGACGCTCGTTGCGCTCGGCGCCGAAGTGCGCTGGTCGTCCTGCAATATCTTCTCCACCCAAGACCATGCGGCGGCGGCTATGGCCGCGGCAGGGATTCCGGTATTCGCTTGGAAGGGCGAGAGCGAGGCAGAATACTGGTGGTGCATCGAACAGACCATATTGAAGGACGGGGCACCGTGGAAGGCAAATCTCCTGCTTGATGATGGCGGCGACCTCACCGAGGTCATTCACAACCGCTACCCGCAGATGCTCGAATCCATTCACGGCATCAGCGAAGAAACCACGACCGGCGTACACCGGCTCGTGCAGATGATCGAGCAAGGCGCGCTGAAAGCGCCCGCAATCAACGTCAATGACTCGGTCACCAAGTCCAAGAACGACAACAAGTACGGCTGCCGGCACGGCCTCAACGATGCGATCAAGCGCGCCACCGACATGCTCATGTCGGGCAAGCGCGCGCTTGTGTTCGGCTACGGCGATGTCGGCAAGGGTTCGGCGCAAAGCCTGCGTCAAGAAGGCATGATCGTTCGCATCGTCGAGATCGACCCGATCTGCGCCATGCAAGCCTGCATGGACGGGTTCGAGGTCGTATCGCACTATCTTGATGGCAACAACACTGGTCAGTGCGAAGACATCGACACGAGGCTACTCGGCGAAACCGACCTGCTTGTGACCTGCACAGGCAATGTGCGAGTGTGCGATGCAGGCGTCCTCGGCGCACTCAAAAAAGGCGCCATCGTCTGCAATATCGGCCACTTCGACAACGAAATCGACACCGCCTACATGCGCGACCACTGGCGCTTCGAAGAAGTCAAGGAGCAGGTTCATCAGGTGTTTCGCTCGGATGCGAGCGACGACTATTTGATCCTGCTTTCCGAAGGCCGGCTCGTTAATCTCGGCAACGCCATGGGACACCCGTCGCGCATCATGGACGGCTCGTTTGCTAATCAAGTGCTGGCACAAATGCACCTTTTTGAAGAAGCCTGGGCTGATCAGCCAGAGAACCAGCGCGAACCTGTGAGCGTGCGCGTGCTGCCGAAGAAGCTCGACGAAGAGGTCGCCACGCTCATGGTCGAAGGCTTCGGCGGCATCCTCACGCGCCTGACAGAAGAACAGGCTGACTATATCGATGTCGCCAAGGACGGTCCGTTCAAGCCGGAGGCGTATCGGTATTAGCGACAATCGCGCACTTGTTCTCAACCAAGTTTGCATACTGCATCAGCAGCAGGTGCCGGTAAGTCTCAGGCGTCTTCAGGTAGCGTGATTTGAGTGCTTCGAGCCGTGCGTTGCCATTGTCAGCCTCGATGCCTTGCGCTTCGCCGCAAGATTCGCGCCATGCCCACTCATGCGTAGGAAAGGCGTGCAGATTGGCGACGATCTGCTGATCGAGCGCAAGGCTTGCATCTTCGACAGTCTCAATATCGCAATCAATGCGATCAATCGGCTCACCCACCGTCAATCGCACGCGCCCCTTGTGTCCTGTCAATCCCGTGATGATGCTCTTCAGGTCCTCTTCTTCTTCTTTGATATAGGGCGCATCGCTGCGATCGACCGCGTAGAGCTCGCGCGCCTTGGAAAGATCGCACGGGTCGAGTTCATAGGAGATGGACACAGGCACGAGCCGCACATGCTTGACAAGACCTTGAAAACCCTCGTCTCGCCATGCAAGCGCCAACATTTTGAGAAGCGCCGGGTCGGTGCGATCAAAGCCGTCTTTGGCGCGCCCCGCACGCTGCGCGATCCACACCTGCTCTCCCATGTGCACGGATTCGCGAATGAAGTTTGAAGTCGTGCGCATGGCTTCGTACATGGCTTTGCGGCCAGTGACATTGCGCTTTACGACAAAGCCCTTGTTGAGGCGCATAAGATCGGATGCGGAGGCGTTCGAGAACAGGTTGTCACCGATGGCGATGTGCAGCGTCCGCCTGCCCTCAAGAAAAAGCGCGTAATTGAGGAACGCCGAATCGAGCGAAATGTCGCGGTGATTGGAGATGAAGATGGTCGGCTCGTCATCGCGCACGGCATCGAGGCCTGTGTAACGAAAGCCATCGGTTGTCGAATTGACCATGAACTCAAAGTAGCGCGAAAGCCGATCTTGGAAGGCCGCTACAGAATTGATGCCGTCAAAGTGCAATGCGAGCTTGGAGCGCGCCAATATCCTCGCGAGCGGCCCGATCCAGCGAGCGATGCCCGGATACTGAAACTTGACTAGCGCATCGACAATTTCAGGCGATGAGCGCAAGCGAGCGAGCACCTCGCCGACCTCATGGTCGTGATAAGGGCGTATGTCCTCAAAGTCACTCAAGCGCAGCGCCAGAAGTGCATCGCAATGCATTGTGTCAAAATCGCGCTTCCGATGGGCAGCGGATGATTGCAGGCCGCAATGACGGAGACGAATAGTCATGGAAGTTGCAGGCAAAAGAATCGTCGTCACCGGGTCGTCTTGCGGCCTCGGGCGGGCTTTTGCGATCACACTCGCCGCAGAGGGCGCCGAAACCTATCAGCTCCGGCTGCGGTTTTGAGCGCACTCGCCATGGTCAGCGAAGCCGCAAGCGTCTCAGCAGTCTGGCGGGATTATTTTGAACTCACCAAACCGCGGGTAGTCCTGCTGATGCTGCTCTGCGCGGTGGTTGGTATGCTGCTCGCAGCTCCAACCCACCCCCCTCCCCTTTTAGTATTGGCGACACTACTTGGCATTGCGCTGGTCGCAGGCTCGGCGGCGGCGGTCAATCACATCGCCGATGCCAAGGTCGATGCGCGCATGCAGCGCACCGAAGACCGGCCGATCGCCAAAGGCCGAGTGAGCCATCTTGCCGCTGGCGCATTCGCAGGATTCACCGGCGTCTTCGGATTTCTTATCCTCTATGTGCTTGTGAACCCTTTGACCGCTTGGCTCAACCTCGCATCCTGGGCAGGCTACGGCCTTTTCTACACCCTGTACCTGAAACGCGCGACACCGCAGAATATTGTGATTGGCGGACTGTTCGGCGCTGCACCGCCGCTTTTTGGCTGGACCGCAGTCACTGGCAGTCTCGACCCAGAAGCACTGCTGCTCGTGCTCATCATCTTCGTGTGGACGCCGCCGCATTTTTGGGCGCTCGCACTCGACCGACGCGACGAATACCTTGAGGCAGGCGTGCCGATGCTGCCAATTACCCATGGAGAGCGCTTCACGCGCCAGCAGATCCTGCTCTACACCCTGCTGCTTGTCGTGTGCAGCCTGCTGCCGTTCCTGATCGGCATGAACGGCGTGCTCTACCTCGCAGGCGCATCGCTACTTGGCGCGGTGTTTGTGTACTTTGCGGTCAAACTTTTGCGCGGCGGCTCAGGCAAAACGGCGATGCACACCTTCCAATATTCGATCATCTACCTCGGAGCACTGTTCAGCGTGATGCTGGTGGATCACTTTCTTTCTTGGTCGCCTTAGTGCTTCATTCGCGCTAGCGGTCATTTCTTACGGACTGCTGCAAAGTAAAGTGCGGTTGTCCTCTCACGCGCCCTTCAACACCGCATGTATCTCAGGCACCGCCTCATATCCAATTCCCGGCGCGTCGGTCAACCTGACCCGGCCATTTTCAAGTTGCATTTCCGGCGCGAAGCATCCAAAAGGCTCGAACACGCCCGGATAGGCTTCGTTGCCGAATAGGCCCAAACCCGCTGCGAGATGCAAGCCAAACTGATGACCGCCGTGAGGCACGCAACGGCCGGCTGACCAGCCGTGCGCACTCAACATCTCCAAAGTCCTCAAGTATTCGACCAAACCATAGCTCAAGGCCGGATCCATTTGCAGGAAATCGACGCGAGCATCGAGTCCGCCGTAGCGAATGAGGTTCAATGAATCCTCGCATGAGAATAGGTTTTCGCCAGTGGCGATCGGCATGGTTGACGCCTGCCTGACCTCTTTGAGCGCCTCGAAATCGAGCACGCCGACCGGTTCTTCGTACCAGCGCAGGCCGTACTCGGTCATAGCCTCGGCGTAGTCAATGGCCGTCTGCGCATCAAAGCGCGCGTTGGCATCGACCGCGAGCCGGTTTCCGTCGCCGACAATGTTCAAGACTCGTTCGATGCGCACGCGATCTTCATCAAGGCTTGCGCCGCCAATTTTCATCTTGACCTCGCGAAAGCCCATGTCCAAGTAGCCGCGCATCTCAGTCTCAAGCAAATGACTGGCACTGTCTGGGTAGTAGTAGCCGCCTGCGGCGTAGACCCTCACGGACGGATTGCTTCGTCCCTCGGCATATCGATCCGAGAGCACTTGATAGAGCGGCCGGTCTTCGATCTTGGCGACTAGATCCCAAAGTGCCATATCGATGGCGCCGAGCGCGACTGATCGCTCGCCGTGACCGCCAGGCTTTTCATTTGCCATCATCGCCTGCCAGCACTTGAATGGGTCCAGATTGCGCCCATCCTCGCTCGCAATGTCGTGCGCACTCAAAAGCCTTGGAATCATCCGTTCTCGCAGTATCCCGGACTGACCGTAACGCCCATTGGAAGTAAAGCCATAACCTTTGATTGACTTGCCGCCACGCTTCAAGTCGGTCTCAATCACCAGCGCCGAAATGGTCATCTTGGAAAAATCGATGACAGCGTTTCGTATGGGCGAAGCGATCGACACCGTCTGCTCGCGTATATCTGTGATGCTCACCACGGCATTTCTCGCTTGCTGTACGCACGTCCGACTTCGGCTGAATCCTGCCGTCGCCCAGCACCGATCATGACCCCGCGCTCGATCTGCTTGATCACGTTCTCCGGTAGTACGTTGTCCAAGAAGAAGAGACTGTTTTCTTGCGCGAGCGCGAGCACCAGATCGCCTGCGGCCGAGACTTCCGTGGGCACGGGCGGGTCTGCCCGTCCCTTGAGATGACCGTAAGAGAGTCCCATGTCGCGGGGCCCGTGTTCGGCGAAAGCAAGTCCGGGCACCGCCAAGGTCGCTGCTGAATTCGCGAGTGCTTGCGCATCTTCGATCTTGACACCGAGCATCATCTCTCCATCGGGATTGAGCGGCCACACATCTGCCTTGGTCAAGTATTCTTCCGGGTCGAGCCCCCAGACCCAAGCGGCAAACAAGTGACTGCCCCAGCCACGCAGCCCCTCTCCCACCACATCAATACCCCGCTTGTGCACGGGATAGCGCACGGCTTGGACGAAGCGCTTCACGGCTTGAGCGTTTCGTGCGCGAGCGAGATGCACGCCGTGCACCCCTTGGGCGAGCGCCTGCTGAACCATCCAGCCACCTGACTTGACCGTCATCTCATCAAGGCCGAGCAATGGCAGCACGACGATGACGGTCGGTGTTCGGTGTCCGCTAGGTGTCGGGCCGGCGTCCACAAGGCCGCGCATGAAAGCTCGCAGCAGGCCAAAGTCGAGCGGCTGGTGCTCCATGTTGTAGACGATGTAGTCGGCCCATGTCTTCGCCATGCGAATACCTAGATCATAGCCGCCATAGGCGGATGCGTAGTAAATAGGTTGGCCGCGCTCAAGGAGTTCAATCGACCTGTTGATGCGCTGCGGCTTGAATTGGCTCGACGCACGCGCAGCATCGGCGCCAAAGCCGAAGGCGACGGACGATGTTGTCTGCTGATAGGTCGGCAAAATGCGGATCTCGGTCGCGCCGCGAAAATCGCCCCACAGGGACAAGTGCCCTTCGGATGCGGATTCCACCAAGCCCCAGCGATACTGATCCACGGCAACGCGCCCAGTCAAATCCGCGCCTCCAAGATCGGGTACTTTGAGCGTCATTTGCGCTCGCGCTGCCTCATAAGACACGCCAAGGACAGGCAGCTCGATACCGTCTTCAAGAAAGCTCGCGCGTCTTCGATTATCAAAGATGTTCGCTGTGCCATCGGTGTGCAGCGTACCGAGCAGGACATTGCCGCGCACCTCCATTGGCGCGAGGCCCTGCTTGGTTTCGATGACGATAAGGTCTTCAACAATAGTGTTATCCACCACTTCAAGCTCACTTCGCTGCAAGTAGAATCCGGGATTGAGCGCAGCGATATTGCCCTTGACGAGACCGCGCGATTCCATGGTGATGCGAAGCGCTCCAGAGTTCTTGGAAGCATTGGTGTTGCCGAAGAATCGATTGTCGGTGACTTCAAAGAAGAAGACATCTTTCCTAGGCATGGGGTCGAGAGGACGGTCATAGCGATGCGCTTGGCCGCCAACAAAAAGGCCACCCGCATCATCGTCCGCACGATTGCCGAGAAGGACGTTGTTGTGAATTTTGGCCGCAGACCAGAGGGCGACAAAGATGCCTCCACCATCGTTGCTGTTGAGAGCCTCGTTGCCGAGCACAAGGTTGTCGCGAATCACCGGCATGGATGCGTGAAAAATCGAGATGCCGCCGCCGTCACTGCTGCGCATCCCGTCCTTGAGGCCTGCTCGATTGTTCATGACGACATTGCCTTGAATCACGCCTTTGCACTGGCCATCAAAGGCAATGCCAGCGCCGCGGCCGATCTCGGTGGTGTTTGCGTAGATGAGGTTGTTTCGTATTTCCGGCACACCGCCTTCGCGACAGTAAATCGCGCCGCCATCATGCGCCGTTTCGTGCCAATGTGCTGGCGACCAATCCTCTGGCGACAAGGTGTGATTGCCAGTGAAGACATTGTTTGTGATCACTGGCGATGCACCGTCGATGAGGATGCCAGCGCCGTGCCCGCGCACCGATCCGCCGCGCACCTCGAATCCATCGATACGCGCACTACCCGAAGCGATCAGCACACGGCCAGTCCCGGCAGCATCAATCACAGTGCGATTGGCGCCCACGTCTCTTATCCAAGTTGCCTCATCGAACCCACCAAAGAGATCAAGACCTGAGCGTAATTCCAAATTGGCGACCTCGTAGACACCTTCGGCCACGAGAATGGCGGTGCGGCGCGGCGACCATGCGTCCGACACAGCTTGCGCAAGCGATGCGAGCGGCGCCGCACGGCTGCCGACGCCTGCATCGGGATCGGCGTGCGCTGAGACATAGGTCACCTGCGCGTATGCTTCGAGATCGATGCCTTCAGTCACCGGTCCATAAGACGCGAACGCAAGGGCTGGATACGCAAGCACGCAGACAAGAAAAAGCGTCTTCATGAGTGCAAGCGACTTCACCTATCAACATACGCGCCGTCGGCGGTCTTCAGTGTCTCCCAATGCTTCGGCTCAAAGGGATACTTGGTGGCGATTTTCTCGTCGAGATCAATGCCGAGCCCGGGGCGCGAAGGTAAGGCAGCATATCCGCGATCAAAGGAGAAGTGTCCGCCGAAGAAAAGGTCCTGCCAGAACGGATCTTGACCACTGCCAATTTCAAGAATCGTACAGTTTGGGGTGCAGGCGCACACATGCATGGATGCGAGTGTGCTGACTTCGCTTTGCGGATTGTGCGGGGACACATCAACACGAAACGCCTCGGCAAGAATGGCGATCTTGCGCAGTTCGCCGATACCGCCGACATGCACGACGTCCGGCATGATCACATCGACGAGCCGCTCGGAGACAAGCGGCGCGAAGTGATAGCGCGAAGTCAGGCGCTCGCCGCTGCCAAGCGGCACTTGAGTCTGTGCGCGAATCTGGCGAGCTTCGATCAGCGTCTCATTTTCTAGCTGCGTGACCTCTTCGACCCAAAGCGGCCGAAACGGCTCGACTCGATTGCAAAACTCCACCGCGTGCAGCGGTGTTGGCTTGCCATGCGCTTCAACGATGATGTCAAAGTCCGGGCCGACGATGTCGCGCACGCGACTCAAATGCTCGATCCCGCGACGAATCGATACCCTGTGGTCGATTGGCCTGCCGCCAGGATAGAAGCCGCCTTTGACACAACTCCAGCCCTCGTTCTTCTTTTGCCGCCAGAGGTCGAGCGCTTCTTCGTCACTCGCTACCCTTCGCTTCTCGCGGTGGCTGATGCGCCGAAGATAGCCTTCGTGGCAATAGAGGCGCACGCGGTCGCGCACCTTGCCGCCTAAAAGCTGCCAGATCGGCTGTCCGAGCGCTTGACCAAGAATATCCCAGAGTGCGATCTCAACGGCGCTCAACGCTGACATCAGCACAGGCCCGCCGCGATAGCGCGGACCAATGAACATGCCGCGCCAATGTCGTTCGATTTCGGTGGGGTCCTTGCCAACAAGATAACGCTTGTGGGCTTCAATGCCCGAACGCACCACTTCACCTTTGCTCGCGAGCGTCCCTTCTCCGAGACCTGTCAGGCCCTGATTGGTGTAGAGCTTGACGAATACAAAATTCTCGTCCTTGCCGCCATCAACAAGAAAAGTCTTGAGATCGGTGATTGTAAGATCGAGCGGGCGAGCATCAATTTGCGCGCGCTCCAAGGGGCCCGTTGTGTCACCAGTTGCGTCGGCAAACAACCGTGCGATTCCGGTGGCGCCCGTGAGGCTGGCAAGCGAAGTGAAGAGAAAGTGCCGCCGGTCCATACGCACGCCTCAACGCGAATCACCACCGTGCCCATTGATGAATCGCCAGTGGGCGCGTTCGGGATCAAAGTCAGGATTGATCGTCATCTCGCCAGCGCCGACTGTGCGCCGCCAAGTGGCGAGCCGCGCACGCATCTGACGCAGCAATTTTGGATGCGCTGCGGCGATGTCATTGGCTTCGCCCGGATCTTTGCCGAGATCAAACAGGCTCGCCGTCGGCCCGATGCCAGCGATTGTGCCTTCGAACCATTCAATGAGCTTGTAGTTGCCTTGACGCATGGCACCTGCTGGCGCGTAGCCGAGGTGATGATAATGCGGGTAGTGGAAAAAGAGCGTGGTTCGGTCGAGGCGCCCCGAGCCATTCAGCACAGGCAACAGACTCAGACCATCAATATCTGTCGGCAGATTGGTCACTCCAAGAATATCCGCGATTGTCGGGAAGAAGTCATCGGATGTCACAAGCGCATCGCTTGAAGTGCCTGCTTCGACTACGCCCGGCCACTTGACCGCCAAGGGCACGCGCAGGCCGCCCTCCCACAGCATGGCTTTGCCGCCCCGAAAAGGCGCTTGCGATTGCAGTTGCTCTAAGCCGCCATTGTCCGAATAAAAGATGACGATGGTGCGTTCGCTTAAGCCATGGGTCTGCAAGCGATCAAGAATGCGGCCGATGCCGATATCCATCGTTTCGATCATTGCGCCCATGACGGGATTGTTGATCGCAGTATCCGAATTTGGCTTGGCTTGGTACTTGGCGATGAGTTCGGGCTTTTCCAATAGCGGACGATGCACAGTGTGATGCGGTACATAGAGAAAGAATGGCCTGTCCTTATTGACATCAATAAATGCCAGTGAACGCTCGGTGATTTCATTTGCGTTGTGCGCATCGGCTGATGGATCAGCCTCGTATTCAGGCTTGACGCTTGTCAGCACATCATCAAACCCTTGCGATGCCGGGTCGCCGAGTCGGTCGGGCGCATAGTGCTTGTCGATATTGAGGTGCCACTTACCGAAATGCCCAGTGGCAAATCCAAGCCCACACATCATTTCGGCAATCGTGACCTCTTCAAGGGCAAGCCCGGGCACCGCACTTGGCCGTCGCAGCCTTGCATAGGGATAGGGACTGCCCGGAATATAGTCGGTGATGCCAAGTCGCGCCGGGTTCTTGCCGGTCATAAGACTCGCACGTGTCGGCGAGCAGACGGGATTGGCGGCATAGGCGTTGCTAAAGTGCATACCTTCACGAGCGATCGCATCGATATTCGGGGTTTCATAGAAGTCTGTGCCGTGATAGCCAACCTGATTCCAAGCGAGGTCGTCAGCGACAATGAACACCAGATTCGCA
The DNA here is from genome assembly GCA_028283025.1 of Pseudomonadales bacterium. Classification (GTDB taxonomy): domain Bacteria; phylum Pseudomonadota; class Gammaproteobacteria; order Pseudomonadales; family Azotimanducaceae; genus Azotimanducus. Next base: position 40,723 of record JAPYNO010000122.1, read on the forward strand.
GGCGGCTCGGCAAGGGCATGGACACACCCGATGGCAAGCGCAAGTAGCAGCCACAGGCCTCTCATCGCCGCTGCCGCCAGCCAGCAAACGTGAGCGACTGATCAACGCTCGGCCCGGGGAACAGATAGCTCGCGAACCACGCCACTGCAAACAGCACAAGATGGCTGTACACACCAAGCATATACTTGTGCTGCGTGTAGTTGAGCGGGCCGAGGTCGAGCCAAATGCGCGCATCGCCGCCGAACGCGAAAGGCGTTGAAGTCAAGAGCGCGGTGCCGGTGTAGAACACGCACGCCCCGATGCCGATATAGAGCGCCTTTTTGCCGACGCGCGGCACAAACAGGCCAAGAAGAAACATACCGGCGATGCCGCCTGAAAAGATGGCGTAGAGCGCGAACACGGTCGCAAGCACGCCCTTGTTGCCAGCAGCGACATAAATGAGCGCGACAAGGATGGCGCCGATGCCTGAAATGACCACCAGCCACTTGCCAACACGCACCCGCTCGGCATCGGTGCTGCCTGGCTTGATTTTCTTGTAGAAATCATCGACGCCCACCGCCGCCAAGCAGTTGAGATCGGAATCGAGCGACGAAATGGCGGCCGCCATGAGCGCGGCGATGATCAAGCCGACAAGGCCGATGGGCAGCTGCGTTAAGATGAAGTGCGGGAATACGGCATCCGAGCGAATGCCCTCGGGCAGGCCAGCGCCACCTTGGTAGAACGCATAAAGGGCTGTGCCGATGAATATGAACATGGTCCAGACTGGCACGACTAGGGCGACGCCCGTGATCGATGCCTTCACCGCTTCTTGGTCGGATTTGGCCGCAAGATAACGCTGCACAATGGTCTGGTCGGCACCGTACTTCTGAATGGTGTAGAACACGCCGTTGATGGCCATGACCCAAAAAGTCAGCTCAACAAAATCCCAGTTGAGCGACCCGAGACTCATCTTGCCTGTGTCCGCCGCGGTCGAGAAGACTGTCATCAGTCCTCCGTCGAGTTTGACGCCGATGACGACCAAAGTCGCCACGCCGCCAATGATGAGCAGAAATCCTTGAATCACATCGAGCCAAATGACCGCTTGCATGCCACCCAAAAGCGTCAGCACGACAACGGCAATGCCGAGCACAAAGATCACCGTGACGGTATCGATGCCGGTCATGCTTGCCACGGCAAGTGAGAGCAGGAAGAACACCGAACCCATCTTCGAGAAGTGCGCCAAGATGAAGCCGAGCGAACTGTAGAGGCGCGCGAAGTAGCCAAAGCGTTTCTCGAAATACTCGTAGGCAGATAAGCCGATAGCCTTGCGGTACATGGGAACAATGAACCAGATGCCGAGCAGCACGACGACCGGCACCATCAAGCCTTGCACAAGGCGCACCCAATTACCTGCGAAGCCATCACCTGGATAGGCGAGAAATGTAATGCTGCTGATGAGCGTCGCGAAGATGGACATGCCGACCGCCCACGCCGGCACCTTGCCTTCCGCTGAGAAGTATTTGGATGTCGAGCCTTGCGCCTTAGCGAACCAGACGCCAACGCCGAGCGAGACGACAAGGCTCGCGAGGATGATGGCGTAGTCAACCGCGTGAAGGGACGTGTTTTGCATGAACGCGCTCCCCATTCAAAGCAAAGTCATCAAAGCAAAGTCAAAACCGCCACTTGACTCCCGTATTGAGCGTCCGTCCGGTGATGTCATGCTGCCTCGCGCGCGTGCTATCGCCAAGGTAGAGATAGTTGATTTCTTCAGTCAAATTATTGCCTTCGAAAAAGGCCTGCAGACCGTTTTTGAACTCATAGCTCAGGGAAAAATCAAGTGTCGTGGCGGCATCCGTCCATTCGTCAAAATCGGCATGCCCTGCGACCTCGGAGAGCCACTTGCCACTGAAGTTGACCGCCAGCCTTGAAGTGATCGGCCCCCGCTCATAGATGAAGGCTAGATTGCCGATATGCTGCATCTGCTCCGGCAGCACATCAATATCGTCGCGGTCGGTGGAATCGCCAAAATCGATGCTCGATGTGTCCGTGTAGGTGTAGTTGGCATAGACGCCGAAGCCCGACATCCATCCGGGCAGCCAAGTGAACTGCTGCTGCCACGTGAGTTCAACACCCCACAGATCGGCGTTGCCGCCGTTTGCTGAGTCTTCGACATCAAAGCCGTCAAAAGCTCCGCCCATCTGGCTGGTTTGCACACGGAAAGTGAAGTCCTCAATGGTCTTTATGAAGATGCCTGCCGAGATCACGCCCACCTGCTCCGAGAAGTAGTGCTCTACAAGGAAGTCAAGGTTGTCGGCGATGGCCGGATCAAGATACGGGTTGCCGCGAACGATCTCTTCATCGTCAATATGGGTGTAGGCGTAAGGCATGGCATGCCAGAAGTTGGGGCGCGCCATCGAGCGGGTATAGGCGGCGCGGAGGTTAGAGTTTTCATCAAGCCGGTAGCGAAACTGCAAGTTCGGGAACAATTCGTCAAAGTCGCGGCTGACGTTGTCGGTTGAATGGCTCACGATGCCATCGTCGCCGACCACGAGATTGGAGCCCGTGTAGTCCTGCTTGTTGAATTCGGCGCGCACACCGGCAAGCACGAGCAGGTCGCCGTAGTTCTGCACAGTCATCGCGTACACACCGCTTATATCTTCTTCGGCGTTGTAAGGCTCGCCGAGATTGACATCGTTGCGCACTTCTTCGACAAACCCATTCGGCCCCTGATTCGAGAAAAAGAAGCTGCGAAATGCCTCGCGGTCATATTCACGGCCAAGGTTGTAGCCGCTTTCGAGCGTCCGCGTGCCGCCGCTTTCAAAATTTGCGACTGTCAAGTCGTCGCCCTTCCACTTCCAGCGCGAGCGCAAATCAGCGCGCTCCTTCTCGAGGGCGCGAATCTTGGCGCCCACTTTGAGCTCGCCCGAATCGCTGCCGAAGCGCATTGGAATGGTGACATTGAGAGCGGCTGAAGAGATGTCGCTGCTGGTATCCTCGTATTTCACGTCCAAGGCGTCGAATTCAAAGATGCTGCCATCGTGAATGTCCTCGCGCGATGAATCCCAGCTCGGTGAATTGCTGTCGATGTCGAGAATCTTGAGATCAAGCCCTTTGGCTTGGAATTCGGGCTTGAGCTGACCATCGGGCTTCTTGGTGGATGCCGAGCTTCTTGAGACGCTGAAGTCCACACGTGCGAACCCCAGCTGGTGCTCGCCGCCGAGCGTATAGGTGGTGATCTTCTGCTCCTCAAGCCGATCATGCAGCGATTTTAGGATGCGCAGACCTTCGACTTGGGTGCGGCTGATGTAGTCGCCCTTGTCCCAGCGAATGCGCGTGATCTGCCGATCCTGGTCGTCTTCCCGGAAGTTGTAGACGGCACTCAGGTAGATCTGATGGTTGTCATTCAAGCGCAAGTCAAGACGCCCGTTGACACCGTAGCGGTCGCGCTCATTCGCCGAGAACAGCACTTCGGAATTGGTGAGCGCATAGGGGATAGGGGCGTCAGCCGTCGTGTTCTCGCCGCCCCATTTCTGCTCGTTGCCATGACGCTCGACTGCAGCGCTCGCATAGTTGAGGCCAATGGACAGGCCAACATTCTCATCCGCACCGAAGACATTGGCATAGTCGAGGGACGCTCGCGAATGCGTGCCGCCAGAAATCGAGTTTTCGCCGAAGCCGATGGTGGTCTTGAAGAGCTGCTCTTGGCGGTCAAAAGCACTCCTGGTCTTCAAATTGATGGAACCTCCTACCGAGTCGGCGTCCATGTCAGGCGTAATGACCTTGGTGACTTCAATGCCGGAAAGCTGTGCTGCTGATATGACATCAAGTTCGACGGCGCGATTCTCAGAGTTCGAATAGGCAACCTGCTGACCATTGACGGTGACGTTGGTCATGACTGATGGCGTGCCGCGCAGCGCGACGAACCGGCCTTCGCCCATGTCGCGCTGAATGCTGACACCCGTGACGCGCTGCAAAACCTCGGCGGTATTGAGATCGGGAAATGCCCTGATCTGCTCTTCCGACAGGATCTGCTTGATATTGGCGGCTTCCTTTTGATCATTGAGCGCTTTGCTCTGACCGAACCTGAAGCCCTGCACCAACAGGTCTTCAACGACTCGATAGACACGATTGAGCGCGATTGGCAGGCTGATGCTGCCGGAGTCGGTGACCGTGACCTCTGCTTCGAATGGCTCGAAGCCGACATAGGTCACCGTGAGCACATAGTCGCCCGCTGGCACTCCACCTAGCCTGTACCTGCCATCGTCGCCAGATCTACTTCGATACGGCGTGCCTTTGAGTGAAACTTCAGCGCTCGGCAGAAATTCGCTCGACTGCGCGTCGCTGACCGTTCCCTGCACGGATGGCGCAGCTATCTCTGCCTGTGCCTCATTAGCAGGGATATTCTCAGCGCTTGCCGATGTCGCCACCAGCGTGCTGGCAATGAGCGTCGTTATGCGGTTGAATACTGACGGTCGTCGCTTTGAAATAGCTTGGTCTTGCATGATATTCGTCGCCTCGGTGATAGCCTTTTGCTTCAGCATGATGGTATTGGCGTTGAGATATTCATAAGTTATGTCAGTGCCAGCGAGCAACTGCTCGATAACCTCGACTGGTGTTTCTCCAATCGCACCTGCACTATCCATACCCTCCGTGAGCCTTGACGGGTATACAAGTTGCAGCCCGCTCTGCTCCGCCAATTCAGTCAGCGCCCCTGTGAGCGGCTGCGGCAAAATCGACAACTCCGGCTTGCTGTCAGCATGGACAAGCGCTGAGGTGAGCAAAAGCGCCAAGATTGCCGCGAGTCCACTCAAAAGGATATGACTGTCAAAGCGGCAAATCGGGACTCGCTTTTTGGGATCAGTGAAAAAAGTTGGCACGGGGTAGGCTTGCGATCAATTCCCGCTCCGTGACGATGCGGATCAGCGGGAAATCACCCAGTTGTTGCCTACGCCGCGAACATTCACACCCTCTGCTTGGCGCAGGTACGCCAGCAGGTCTTCTTGGCTGTGCGGTTCGAATACGCCGTTCAGTCGCATATCCGCGAGCTCGGGATCGTCGACTAGCAACTGGCTGACACTGTAGCGATTGAATTGTGCGACCACGTCACGAAGCGGAGAGTTTTCAAAGGTTATTCGACGGGTTGTCCACTCTGCGGCCCTGTCCGGAGACACTGGCGTAACCGGCAGTAGCAGTTCTCTCGGCTGGATGTGAATCCGCTCACCGCCCGTGAGCTCAACTTGAGGGTGATCGCTCGGTTCATCGTTGTCACTCGCGCCGATGATCTGTTCGTCAACGACCATTGCGGACGTGCGAACTACGACGCGACCTTCTAGCACCGTGACGGTCGCTTCCATGTCACTTTTCTTATAGACGTTGAAACTGGTTCCGAGTGCGCGGATTTCGTTTTCGCCAGCACTGACAATAAACGGACGAGAAAGGTCGTGCGCGACATCGAACAATGCCTCGCCATCGATCAGTTCCACCTGCCGAAGAGAATCGTCAAATTCATAGCGAAGCGATGTGCGGGTGTTCAGCGTAATGATCGAACCGTCGGATAGGCTGATGGAACGCAGCTCGCCCACTGCCGTCGCAATCAGGTCACTCTCCTGTGACCGGAGTATGAGGGTGCCAATCGCGACTACGAGTGCGCACGCGACGGATGCAACGGCGCCATACAATTTACGCGGCCGTTGATTCACCAGCGGTGGCTCGTGGACCTCTGGCGCAAACTCTACGATGTTGTTTGGTTCGCCAGCTTGTGCGATGAGTTCCTCAACATCCGCATCCTTTCCCATCGCACCTAATTCCCCCCACAGATCAGCGAGTTCCAGGTATTCCGCAACGTTCTCTGGAGATGCCTGCAGCCAATCGACGAATTGCTCTCGCTCAGCGCGGGACGAGTCACCACTTCGCATCGCAGCCCACCAACGGGCCGCCTCGATTCGATTCTGTTTGTGTTTCATCATCACTCTTCGTTACAGGTTGCGTTAGGGTCACCTATGCTCTTCTATCATTGCAGCTCGACATTCAAGCATCGCTCTGGAGAGATGTTTTTTCACCATATGCTTCGTCGTACCCAATCGGGCGGCGATCTCCGCATAGGACAATCCGTCGCGCCGTTGTAATAGCAGTGCCGCCTTTGGCAGCGGCGGCAGTCGGGCAAATGCCGCGTCAAGCCGCTGCATCCTCTCTTGTTCTGCTGCCCTAGCTTCAGGTGCTTCGCTGTGGTCGTCAAGGTCTGCGCACTGCATGTCGCTGACAAACCGGCCGCTACGCAAGCGATGCTCGTAGGCAAGGTTAGCGGCAATGCGGAACAGGTACGCCTCCGGTCGCTCGATGAGATGCTCGCGGTCGCGTCGCAGCAGCCTCATAAAGGCCTCTTGGACCAAATCACGCACCTCGTCTGGATCTCGAATTCGATATCGAACGAAGTGCAGCAGGTCATCGTAGCGCTGATCAATTATTTCTTCGACAGACCGGCGTCTTTCAACCATACTCTAAGCATCCTGCTATCGATAAGGTATGACTGCATAGCAGGAGAAAAGGGACCTTGGAGATGCAGCAATCGAACGTTCTTCGTCATAAATGCAGACGACAACGCAGACGATGAAATCATATCTTCTTGACTCCTATCCATCGATAAACCCGTCTTGCAAAGCCATGCGTATAGCTTGCGTATACGGCAGCACCCGCACCCGACCGAAAGCCTGCGCTACTATTGCCCATCATTGCAAGAACAATAGCCGCCGTGATCACCGAAGCCGAAGACTTCCGAGCAGAGAGCGCATCGCTCTATGCGCTACTGACCCAAGTCAGCGAAAAAGACTACGCAGAGCCGACGCTCTTCAAGGGCTGGAGCGCAAATCGAGTGCTGCACCATTTGCATACTTGGAACCAGGCGGCGAGCACCTCGCTCTCCGACCCAGAGCGGTTCGCGCAGTATTTCAATGACCTGCAATCGCAAATCCAAGCTGGCAAGCGCATGTCGGATATCGAATTGGCCTTTTGCGAAGGTGCCGAGGGCACTGCGCTTCTAGATCTCTGGCAAGAAACGTACCTCTCGTGCGCTGATCTTTTTGCCGATGCCGACCCCAAGCAGCGCGTCAAGTGGGCAGGGCCCGATATGAGCGCCCGATCATCGATCACCGCGCGACAAATGGAGACTTGGGCACATGGTCAAGCAGTCTTTGATCGCTTCGGCGTCACGCGCGTTGACTTTGATCGCATTCGCAACATCGCCTATCTCGGCGTCAATACCTTTGGCTGGACATTCGCCGTTCGAGGTCAGCAGCCGCCAGGCGCACCGCCAACAGTGCGCCTGAACGCACCATCGGGCGCGATTTGGGAATGGCACGCGGACAGCACCACCGGCCTCATCGAAGGGGCGGCGACCGAATTTAGCCAAGTGGTCACGCAAACACGCAACATCCTCGACACATCGCTCAAGGTTGAAGGCGACGTGGCGTCGCTTTGGATGGCGAGCGCCCAGTGCTTTGCAGGCGGCCCGGAAGCGCCGCCAGCCCCTGGCGCAAGGCATCTGCAAATGGGCTACACTTCAAGTCCAAGTTGACTGGGCAGTCGCTCTTGCGGGTTCTGTTGAGGACATCGCAGGAGAGGAAAGTCCGGGCTCCATAGGATAGGGTGCCAGGTAACACCTGGGGGGCGCGAGCTTACGGAAAGTGCAACAGAAAGTAGACCGCCAAGACGAGTGTCATTCTGTGATAGTCGCCTTGGTAAGGGTGAAAGGGTGCGGTAAGAGCGCACCGCATCGGATGGCAACATCCGGTGGCTAGGTAAACCCCACTCGGAGCAAGGCCAAATAGGGGCTCTATGACATGATCCATGTCGAGTCTGGGTAGGCCGCTTGAGGTGCGTGGCGACACGCATCCTAGATGAATGACTGTCCACGACAGAACCCGGCTTATAGGTCAACTTGGCTTGCTTTCGAGCGCACGCTTGTAGATTGCGGAGCGTGATTCTCCCGTTGCCTCTGCCACCAGACGCGCAGACTGCGATGGCGAGAGTTCGGCGAGCAATACCCGCAAGAGGCGCTCGGTGCTGTCCGAGATGGGCTGTGCGCCTGTGCGCTCGCGCCGCTCCACAACGAGCACCAACTCGCCGCGCGGCGGCTTACTCGCAAACTGCTCGCGAATCTCGGTCAAGCACCCGAAGTGCAATTGCTCATACATCTTGGTGAGTTCGCGGCCAACCATCACCCGCCTCTCTCCAATGACCACAAGGAGATCATCGAGCGTGGCAAGCAAACGATGCGGCGCTTCAAAGAGGACGACAGCAAGGCCCGTCGAATCAAGCTCACGCAGTCGTTTCCTGCGCGCTTCACTGCGACTCGGCAGGAATCCCTCAAACACAAAGCGCTCGCTTGGCAACGGACAGACGCTAAGCGCTGTGACGAGCGCGCTCGGGCCGGGGATTGGCACTACTTTGCAACGCTCTGCAAACGCCGCTTGCACTAGCCGATGTCCGGGATCTGAAATCAGCGGCGTGCCGGCATCGCTGACGAGCGCTACTGAAGCACCGCCGCTCAACTTGGCAATCAACTCGCGAATGCGCCCTCGCTCGTTGTGCTCGTTGACTGAAACAAGCCGCTTCGGAAAGGCGTCAATATGGGTGAGCAGCGCGCGCGACCTTCTCGTATCCTCCGCCGCAACCAAGTCCACTGCGCGTAAAATCTCAATGGCGCGCAGGGTAATATCCGCAAGGTGGCCGATTGGCGTCGCAACGACATACAACGTCCCTTTTTTCATGACTATCAGACTTCGAACATTCTTGACTCAAGCTAAGCTCGCTCAAGCGGCTCTGCTCGTCGCTATTGTCGCAGTATCAGGCTGCGAAAGCACGACGCCGGATACGAATGAGCGAGCGGCGAGCACGCGGCAAGCGCAAGCGCACACGAGCAAAGACTTAAGTGCCAAGGGCAGCGAAGCGAGCGCATCGGTGGCAGGTGCGCTGACAGTGGGCCGCGCGCAATCACACATTGAGCAAGGGCAAGGCGCACAAGCAATTCTTGCACTTGAGTCAATTGCCGATCAAGTGCGCGATCAAGCTTGGCGAGACCTCTACTGGAGAGCACTGCTGCTCACGCCGCAAGGCAAGCAGATGACGAGTGCAGATACGCTCAGCGAACAGCAGCGAATATTGCAGGCCGCCTTGGGCGACACCTTGAACGTGTTCGATGAAGCGCGTTTGCCGAAAAGCCTGCGCGCAATCTTAGAAGTGGTCAAGACACCGATCCGTGCGGCCTTGGTACTGCCACTCGACGGACCGCTTGAAGCCTTCGGCAATGCCTTTCTTGAAGGCTTCACGACAGCGTGGTACGCGAACGCAGAAGGCACAAGCGTGAGCTTCACGCTCTACGATGCCGATACACTTCACGAGGAAGCTGATTTTTTGCGTCTTGCTTCCGAGTTTGCAGCAGACCGAATTGATCTCGTGATCGGGCCGGTGTCTCGATCTAAGCTTGCGATCATGCAGGGCGCCTTGCCAAGAGACCTCGGCTGGATTGCGCTCAATCGCCTTGCGGATGCGAACACCTTGCGCGAAGGTCAATTCGCTTTCGAACTTTCGACCGAGGACGAAATCGAAGCCTTGGCAAAGCGCATCCGTGCCGAAAACGCCAGCCGGGTGCTCGCCTACTATTCGCCCGCAAGCTGGTCGATGCGCGCTGTTGATACGCTGCAAGCGGTGCTCGGGCCGGAGCGACTCATCGGCAGGGTGGAACTGAGCGATGCCGCCAAAGTGCCTGAGGAAGTCGGGCTGTCATTGCTCGTGGATGGCTCTCAAGCACGCATTCGCAGCATTCGCAGACTGCTGCAGGGGGACATCGACACCAAAGCACGCAGACGACAAGATTTGGACGCCATCGTCATGCTCGTTGATGGCAACCTTGCGCAAACAGTCGTGCCCGCGCTTCGATTCCACGATGCGGGCGATGTGAGGATGTTCGCGACTTCGCGAATGATCCGCGAAGTGCCCGAGGACGACTACGGCACGCTTGAAGGCACCGCGTTCTTCGACCTGCCGTGGAATCTTTCGGAGTCCGAATTTAAGCGACAAGCACGTTCGGAATTCGGCGAAGTCGCGCCCTTGACCGAAACCTTCCGCGCCATCGGCGTCGATTGCTTCCGCCTAGCGGATCGGTTCAATGTATTGCGGCTCATGCAGCGCGAAGGCCTATTGGACGTAGTGCAGGGGGCGAGCGGGACGCTGCACACGAGTGGCACCGAGATCAAGCGGCAATTGGTCTGGAGTCAGGTACGATCAAGCGGCATCGAAGCGGCCGACGCGCACAGGTGAGCATCGGCCTAGGCGGCTTGTCCCGCGCAGCAAATCTCATGAACGCTGGTCGCATGAATGCTGGCGCACGCGCTGAGCGTTATGTGGCGCGCCTGATGAAGCGTCGTGGCTTCACCATCATCGCACGAAACTTCCGCTCGAAAGCTGGCGAGATTGATCTCATCGCCGCGCGAGACGAGTTGCTGGTGATTATGGAAGTTCGCTACCGACGCAGTGACGAATGGGGGCGCGCCAAGGATACAGTGACGGCGGACAAGCAGGCGCACATTGTTCGATGCACACAGGATTATTTGCGTCGCCATCCGCAATGGAAGCGAGCCCGTGTGCGCTTTGACGTGGCGGGCATCTCAAAAAAAGGCTTGTTCCTGACCTGCGATTGGGTGGAAAATGCCTTTCATGCCGATATGTCCCGAGGAACCCGTCAATGGTGATATCCGGAATCAGTAGATTGCGATTCTGCGCGCAACTCGCCGCGTGTTTCATGCTTGTCTCGTGCGGAAGCTACACGGGCGAAGGTCGAACGCCTGGCGTATTCATTGACGACGCCTATATCGAAAGAACAGCTACCGACTTGATCATGCAGGCGCATGAGGACTTTGCCAAAGCACGCCTCAAGGTAGTCAGCATGGAAGCCAAGGTGCTCCTTGCCGGCGAAGTGTCGAGTCAAGACTTGAAAACACTCGCTGAAGAACAGGTGCTCAAAATCAGGCAGGTGCGCGGCGTTTTCAATGAATTGGCGGTGAGCGCCAAGCCAGCGTTCCTCGCCCGAACCAACGACACAGTGATTACGGGCAAAGTGAAAACGAAGCTTCTTAATGATCCCGAAGTAGATGGACTGCGCATCAAGGTGGTGACCGTGAATCAGGTCGTGTATTTGATGGGGTCTTTGGGCGAGCAGGAAGCTGAGCTTGCGGGCAAGATTGCCGCCGAGACCTCCGGGGTGTTGAAAGTTGTCAAATTGTTTGAATATGTGCAGCCTTTGACGGAAAGCGCATCATGAGCTAGTGCTCTATTTGCGGCACCTCCGGCATCATGCATGTAGTTCCCAAAAATTTCCATCTGGTTGTTTGCAGGATGAATGGCGTTTGTAGTATCGTCTGCCCGATGGTGGCACTGTTCAGGGAGGCATGCCTTCGGTACCGTGGCACATGGATCGAAACCAAGAAACACCAGAGACACCAATGACGAAAGAAACCTCTCTCGCCGCGGCCCTCCTGCTTCTGCCGCTGCTCGCAGTCCTCGCGCCAGCAGCCAGCGCCGAAGTCAGTTTCTGGGACCTCCCCAAGATTGAGATCAAGGCCGGTCCCGCGGTCACGGAAGGCGAGCCCATGACCTTCACCCTTCGAGTCACGCCGGTGCAGGCGGTGGACTTGGTGGTGCCCGTGCGTATAGATGGCCGCGGATTCATCGATTACACCATCCCGGCTGGCACGCGCGAGCTTCCTGCAAGCGTCCCCACGGTCGACAACGAAGTGGATGAGAATAACAGGTCGATTGGCGTGACGCCCTACACTGGCCGCACGCGGCCGCTGCGCACCCGTGCCGGTCTTTCCAGCGGCGGCTGGGAGCCTTACATATGGATAACGGTGAAGGACAACGATCCCGGCGACCGCCCCATGTTGAGCTTCACGAGCGAAGCGCCGAAGAGACCTGATTCCTGGAACCAC
>JAPYNO010000123.1 GCA_028283025.1 Pseudomonadales bacterium
TCGACACTTGACCGTTGGCCTCGCCACGCATCCCGTTGCGCCTCCGAATCCCGTCCCCCTATTATCCTTCAATGCGACTTTTTCAACAGGCTGCTAGTCGCCAAGTTGCCCGCCCGTCAAGCAGATTGCGCAGCAAATCGAGCGCATTCAGAGTTTGGGTCAGGATTTGGGTATTGATACGTCGTGCAAAGACCTATAGCATCGCTTCCTACTGCACTCGCCACCGACAAGGAATGCCGTTATGAAGATTCGCGTTTTCTGGGTTGCCGCCATCGCCGTTGCATTGATGTTTGCGGCAGGGGTCGGCTTGCGCTTGAACACTGGCGGGCACATCAGTGCGCTCTACATCGCTTTTAGCCTGTATTTCTCGATCAATCTTCTGATCTGCTATTGGGAGATCTGCCTGTATCTGCGCCGGGACCTCGTGGAGAAGCGTCTCACATATTGGCAAGAGCGGCGGCGCGAAACCGGCAATAACCCGGCAATTGAATTCCTCACCACTCGCATCCCTGTGACGCAGGTATTTTCATCGCCGCTTTGGGCGGATATATGGGCGACCTACAGCGTGTATGACGACGCCTACGCCAACCGGCGCACTTACGGCTTCAATGTGGATATCGCCAACGGCTTCGCAACGATCGTGCCCACCCTAGTTCTCTACGCCGCACTCACCACCGAGTTTCTGCCCGCGGTCGTGACCGGCATGATCGGGCTTGCGCTATGTTGGCAGTGGGTCTACATGACTTCCATCTACATGGCGAGCGTATTCATCGGCAAGCAGCATTTAAACATCGCCCGCAATGAACTGATCATCTTCGTCCTCGCGCCCAACGGCCCGTGGATCCTGATTCCACTTCTTGGCCTCTATATCTTCGCGCGAATGATTTTGGACGGCAGCTACCAAGTCATGCCATTCTGACCTCTCTCGCCGGGCGAACAGCGCCCGCTTGTGCGCGACGACGGTAGCGGATTTGGCATGGCCTCTGAGGCCCGGTCACCCAACTGCCGTAGTTCGGATCGGGAAACGCACCGTTCAAAGAGAAGTCGAAACGATCAAGTAGCAGCGTCCAGATGGCCTTGATCTGCATGATGGCAAAATTCTTGCCCATGCACCTGTGGCGGCCGCCGCCAAAGCCGATCAGCGCGAACTGATGCTGCTTGCCTTCGGATGCTGGCGGAGCGAAGCGATCTGGATTAAATTGATCAGGATTGGCAAAGACATGCGGGAGCCGATGGGAGACCGCCGGCGAGACGATGGCTAAGGTGCCAGCGGGTATCGACATGCCTTCGTAGCACATCGGCTTGAGCACCTTGCGGATGAGCATGATGAGCGGCGGGTGCAGCCGTTCGCATTCGCGCACCGCGTTCTCCATCAGCGGCTGTGCTTTCAGGTTCGCGGAAGTCATAGTGCCGGTTTCGCCATAGACCGCTTGCATCTCTTGCCGCAGCCGTTCGAGATAGTCGCTTGCCCGGAATAGTTGCAGTCCTGTCCAAGTGGATAGCACCGCGCTCGTGTGCTGACCAGCAAACAGGGCTGTGAGCAGGATTCCAGACACCTCATCGTTGGTCAATGCCCGTCCATCCTTGTAGCGAGCGCGCATGAGTGCGCTCATAAAGTCTTGGGCTTCGCTGCCGGCAAGTCGCCTCTGCTCCATGACGCGACTTAGGATGTCTACCACTTGCTGGCGCGCCCGGTCGCGTTTTCGATGCGCTGGCGTCGGCAGCCGCGGGAGAAAAAATCCCAAGGTGTTGATGCCAGCTTGAAGATCGTGATACGCCGCTGCGAAGCCAGCATCCACCTGATTGCGCACTTCCTCGCCGAGAAAGCAGCGGCTGGCAATGTTGACCGTGAGCCGGTTCATCTCGACAGGCAGGTCTATCTCGCCTTCTTCGCCCAAGGACTCGGCGAACATGTCGATTTCCTCGAACATAATGCGGGCAAAGCGCTCCATCGCCGATTCGCGCAGTTCCGGGAACAGGAACCCAAGCTGTTCCGACATGATCTCTGGCGCGACATCGTAGGCCACGCCGCGCCCGAACATAGGCACCGTGAATTGATACACAGATCTCGCATCGAGTTGCTCGTCCGGCGCCTTGAAGTAGGCCGTATGGGCACGCGGCCCGGCGAACAGCACAAATGCTTGCGGGCCGACGCGGAATTGATGCAGTTCGCCGAGGTCGTGCGCGCCGCGTGCGAGCATCTCCACCGGGTCCTTTTGAAAGGCTCTCAGATGACCGAGCAAAGGCCACCCGCCGGATAGCTGCGGTGCGGCCACTGCCGCCTGCTGCGTTGCTTTGGCCATTTCGCGACCGTCAATAATCAGTCGTCAATATAAGTAGTCGTCAATTTAATAATCTTCAATATATAAGGGGCAGCATCGAGAACCGCGCTCGCTGCTTGTAGCGGTCCCATAGCTCACCATACTTGGCTTGGCAGCGCTGGTCGTCACGATGTGCGCGGTGAACAAGCAACACAGCGACCCATGCAGGCAGCAGCCAAGGCACCCAAGACGCAAAGCCCGTCGTCAACAGAAAGGCGATGTAGACGCAAATCTCACCAGTGTAGTTGAGGTGACGGCCGATGCCCCAAAATCCAGACACCAGAAGGCGCTCGTCAAGGGTCTCGGCTGGCCGTCCCCAGATGGTGACGTTGGTATCCCGCCTGAAACGATGCTTCTGCTGATTAGCGCCGCGGAATATCCAAAAGCCAACGACAAACAACAGCGTGATGAGGCCAGCGGCAATCGGCGAGAGTGTATCCGGGGCATCGACCAGCCACCATCCGGCGATGCAATAGAAAAACGGCACGAGCACCAAGTTGCCCCATGCCAGCATCCATCCGAAACGCTCGCTCATGATATCCCATGTGTAAATCATTCCCTGTTCAAATTGGAAATAGTTAAGCACGTACACCAAGGTGAAGGCTTGATAGAGGGCCATCGCCAGCGTGATTTCGCCGCGAGTCTCATATTGGACAACGGCAAAGGACAGGTTCAAGAGCGCAAGTCCGATCAGGGAGGGGCGGTAGCTGAAGAACTTGAGGTCCATGCCGCGCCAAGTCGGGTTCATCGTCCGACCAAAGAAAAACCCCCGCAAGAATCCGCTTGGCGCACCTGTTGCACCTGCGCCCTGCCAGTACAACAAGCCGGAAAGCACGAAAGTGATCAGGTTGGCAGCCACGAACAACGCCAAGAAATTCTCGTAGAGCACGGACAGGGAGAACCAGCCTTGCGCGTGAGCGAGGCCGACCACGATAAGGGTGGCGATGAGCGAGGCTAAGCCGTTGAACTTGAACATGCGCGTATTGCCATCGTCATCGGACAGATCAACTCGCTCGCCGGGCAGCAGTATCGATGCGACATAGAGCGCGGCGACAAAGGCGAGCAGCATCGCCACGGCGTTTAACAGCGCGGGCAATGTCATCATCGACATCGACATCATCATCGACATCAGCATTGACATTTCATTCATCTCATTCATCGGCATCTTCAATCCTCCAAGACACTGTAATTCTAGACGATACCTGCCATGTTACCGCATCGCACGACATCACTTGAAGCGCCCGCACAGCGCCTGCATTCACGAGAAGCGCCACTGCCCGGATTGAGCTTCATGCGCAAAAGCCGCGAAATGCTGGCTTCGTGGGTCGCTCGGTCGCCAGACGAGCGCCTGCGTGCGACCGACGCCCTGTTGCGCGATTGGCCGCACGCACACGCCGCTCCCCGGGCGCGCCTCCACCTCAACCGCCGATGCCGGAAGGAGCGTGACGCCAGCGCCGCCCGCCACCATTTGCACGAGCGTCGAGAGGCTTGCTTGATGAACTTCCCGATGGGCGACTCCGCCGAGCTGCGCGCACAGCGATTGAACTTGGTCACGCAGGCAATGGCCTTCTTCGAGCAATAGGACGGGCACTTCTTGCAGCGCGGCGATGTCCGCTGGCGCCTCGCCCGCAAGTTCATGGCCTTCGGCGCAAGCGAGCATGAACGGGTCATCGTCAAGCGCTTCCACATGCAAATCGCCTGTATCGAAAGGCAGTGCGATGAGCCCGATGTCAATATCGCCCTGCTTCACGCTGCGCAGGATTTCGGCTGTGCGCAGCTCAAAGAGCACAAGCTCGACAAATGGCCATTTGGCCTTGAGCTCGCGCCTCAGCGTTGGCAACAGGTACGGGCCCATGGTCGGTATCGCCGCGAGCCGAAGGCGGCCTTGCACCTTGCCAGCCATCAAGGACGCATCAAGCAGCAATTCGTCAACGAGCCGCAAGATCTCGCTTGCTCTCGACACAACCGCCTCGCCACTCGGCGTGATTCGCACATTGCGACGGTCGCGCTCAAAAAGCGTCACGCCGAGCCTTTCTTCGAGTTCCTTGATCTGGCTTGAAAGTCCGGGTTGACTCACATGCACAGCATCGGCAGTCCTGCCAAAATGCCGATGTTCAGCGAGCGCGAGCGCGAACTCGAGTTGTCGAAGCGTTGGCCGATACATGATAAGCACTGCTAATCAAAGTTTGAATTCTAATCTATTAAGAAAATATATGGATGTCTGCCAGCCTAGGCAGTTACTTCATCTTTGAGCTCGTCGATGTGTTCCCTGATCCAGCGCTCGGGAATGACTTTCTCATAGACATCGGGAAAGGCCTTCTCCGCCATGTGCTTGCGGCGCATCGCCCGATAAAGCCGGTGATCGAGCATCTGTTCAAACTCGTCTCGGGTCATGCAGATATCAGCGTAGAGCATCTGGTAGCCGTCAGAGTCGCGCACGAACTTCTCAAGGCGGCGCGAAGCCTTTACTTGATCGTAAGCGCCGGTTTCGACACCCTTTGGCAGGCCGTAGATGCCGAGATCGATATACATTTGGCTCGCTGCGCCGTTTGCCGGGTTGCGGAGAAAGCCCTCGTTCTCCCCATGGTCGAACAGGCGCACCGGACAGACCCAAAGCGGATAGATGTCAAACAATTCCGCGCTCAGTTCGACCGAATCAGCGAAAAATTCAATAGGCACCACAACGTCTTGCGCAACACGGGCCTCGAAGGTCTGGAACCGGAGTTCGCGCGTCATGGTGAACTTCATCAGCGCAATTTTCGGCGCGCCCATCCAAGCCCATAGATACCGGTACCAGGCCGTATTGGCGAAACGGATGAGATCCTTGAGCTGAAAGAACACCGATGGTGTGTGGCGGTGGAAATAGTGCCGGACGGGGATGTATTCGCTGAAGGCCCCGGTCTCAAGGCTGCGGGCAGCGTGGCTGTAGAACCACGGCTTGTAGTAGTTGTTGATGCGATTGATAGTCGCCCCGCGCGGCAACGTGGCGAATTCGCCCTTGAGTATCACGCCTGAATCGCGAGACAACATGAGCCCTTCAATGAAGGTCGGTGCGTCAGGGGAAGCCGTGAGCTCTTCAAGGCGCACACAGAAATCGCGCAGTGAATGAAACGGCTCATAATCGAGTTTGACGTGCGACTTGATCGGCATGATGCGAAGCTCCACGGCGACCAGGAAGCCGAGGGTGCCGTGCGACCAAGGCAAGGCGTGGAAGAGATCGGCGTTTTCTTCGCGCGTCGCGCGGACGAGCTCGCCGTTGGCGGTGACGACTTCAAGGGCTTCGATCGTCTCCGAAAGGAAGCCTTCGCGATGGCTCGTGGTCTCTATGCCCACCCCCATGCACAGGCCGCCTAGCGTGAGGTCGTCCATCTCGACCTGAACGGCGAGCGCAAATCCCCTTGGAACCAAGAAGTGAGTGATGTCCGCCATGGTGACCATCGGCTCGGCGCGGACAATGCGCCGCTTCTCATCGACTTCCAGGACATTGCGCAGATTGATCTCGACCCGGTGCATGTCCTGCTTGAAGTCCGCGCTGCGCATCGACATGGTTTTCCATGGCTTGCGCGCGGTGCACATGGTCTTGCCGCTATTGTAGCCTTCTCGAACCTGCGCTTGGATTGCCTTCACGGCTTCTTCGTGCTGGGTGTTTGTATTCCTGAAAGTGCGATAGATCCAATTGCCGAGGTTCTGAAAAGTTCCATAGACAAAGCTGGCCGGAACAGCAAATGCCGCGATGACGAACTCGCGATTATTGGACAGAAAACTCTCAAAGAAGGTCGTTTTTCGCATGGCTGGACTCCGCAGCGCACCAACAAAACCAAATAATACCTTGCACGCCCTGCGCATTCCTCATTGCTGAAGCATCGGTCGATATATGATAAGTGCCGCTAATTCAAACCTGCATTCAAATGTATTGAGAAAATTATATGGACACCTACAACCACTTCATCAATGGTGAGAGCGTTGCGCCCGCCGATGGCCGCACACTGCAAGTCATATCTCCCACCGACCACACGCCCGTTGCCAATATCGCACTCGGCACAGCGTCGGATGTCGCCAGGGCAGTGGAGGCCGCGCACGCAGCACTTGACGAGTGGCGCAACCGCAAACCCATCGAACGCGGACGGGTGCTGCTCGCCATCGCCGCCAAGCTGCGCGAGGAAACCGCAACGCTCGCCCGTATCGAAAGCGCCCAATCAGGCAAACCGCCGTTCCAATCGCCATTTGAAGTCGAAGGTGCCGCCGCCTACTTTGAGTTTTACGGCGGACTCGTCAACCTGCCAGCAGGCGAGGTCTTGGATCTCGGTACCGGATTCCACACGTATACGCGACGCGAGCCATTTGGCGTGGTCGGCATCATCACACCTTGGAACGCGCCCATCAATCAGGCGGCACGCGGCATCGCGCCAGCACTCGCCGCTGGCAATACCGTAGTCGCCAAGCCGAGCGAATTCACCTCAGGCACGACCGTTGAACTTGCCCGCATCGCCATCGAATGCGGACTGCCCGCAGGCGTTCTCAATGTCGTACTCGGCACAGGCGAGCAAGCGGGCGCCGAGATCGTCAGGCACAAGGACGTGCGCAAGGTCGCCTTCACCGGTTCACTTCGGGCAGGCAAGGAAGTCGGCGCCATCGCCGCCGAGCGGATTATCCCCGTCACCCTCGAACTTGGCGGCAAGTCTGCGAATCTTGTTTTTGAAGACGCCGATCTGTCACTCGCCGTTCCCGGCTCGCTGCGCGCCTTCGTCGGCAATGCCGGACAAGTGTGTTCGGCTGGCACGCGACTGCTCGTACATGAATCCGTGATCGACCCAGTGCTGCAAGGTCTGAAGATGGGCGCCGAAAAAGTCGAACCGGGACAAGCGATTGGCCCCATGACCACGGCCACGCAGTACGCCAAGGTGTGCGAGTACTTCGATATCGCCAAGCAGGAAGGCTTGACGCCCTTGGTGGGCGGCGCACCAGTGCCGAGCAATAGTGGTGGCTATTTCGTGCCGCCGACGATTTATCAGATTGAGTCACCCGATTCGAGACTTTTCAAAGAGGAGATTTTCGGGCCGGTGCTCACAGTCATGGCGTTCAAAGATGAAGCGCACGCCATCGAACTCGCCAATAGTTCCGACTATGGCCTTGCCGCCGGTCTATGGACAAAGGATCTCGCACGCGCACACCGCGTCGCCGCCGCGCTTGAAGCAGGGCAGGTGTACGTCAACGAGTGGATTGCCGGCAGCATCGAAACCCCCTTTGGCGGCTACAAGGCAAGCGGCATCGGACGCGAGAAGGGCATTGAAGCACTGCATCACTACACGCAGCTAAAGACGGTTGTGGTGAAGATTTGAGGAGGGAATAATGTGGCGCGAGTCCCGCCCCCTCCGGGCCTGCTTCAAGAAAGAGTCACTTCGAGGCAATACTTACGTCCACTATCAGTCTCAACGGCACCGATCTTCACGAATGAGGTCAGCGCTATCTGTCTGACGAATCATAGGCGGACATGCAGACTCTTGTTCCTATAGGTGCCTTGGAGTCCAAGGCGATGAGGCTGTTAGGAAATGAAGGTTATGGAGACCTCCTGGCGCATATTGCGAGGAACCCAAAGGCAGGCGTTGTCGTGCCAGGGTTAGGCGGGCTTCGCAAGCTTCGATTTTCGAGGCCGGGCATTGGAACGCGAGGGCGCGCGCGTGATCTATTATTTTCATGATGAGCGCAATCCGATTTTCTTGCTCTTAATATATGCCAAGGCTGATCAAGAGGACATGACACCTTCTCAAATCGCAAACCTTAAGCAACTAGTTAATAATCTGAAACGAGAAATTGTACGGAGCCATGACAATGGATGAGCATCTTTTCAACGAACTGAAGTCGAATTTGCACGAAGCAATTGACATCACAAGGGGGCGCAAGAAGCCAGATGTGATTCGCGTTGTCATGTCCCCTGAAGAAATCAGGGCGATTCGGGCCGGAGTTCGTATGTCCCGAACAGTGTTTGCTCAT
>JAPYNO010000124.1 GCA_028283025.1 Pseudomonadales bacterium
AGGTACACGGTAGTGGACGGCGATGGCGCGCTGCATTCGGGGGCGCTCGACTTCTGGCCGAGAAGGATTGATATTGTGAAGCGCCCGGACGGCGCCGTCGTGACAGCATTCGGCGGCATCTCGCGCGACGAGCCGGGGCGGCCTGAGCCAGGTTCGAGAGATCCTGTGCGCATCCACCTCGACGGCCAGCCGCTCATTGAGCACGAGGACATGTGGCGCTTCGAGATTGCGGCGGACGGGTCTTCTTACTATCTGGTGGAGCCGCTCGCGGGCGACACATCGCGGCTGCTCATACACAATTTCGACAAGGGCTTTGAGGTCGCCCACGACCTCGGCGACCTGGCGACGCCTTGGCCTTCGGGCGGCATCTCCCACGACTCCCGGTACACGCTTGACCACAGTGAGGTGCATTTCTCGCCCAACTATGACGGGGTTGGCCATCACTTCTTCTATCCGGTGGACGACGCGGATGCGCCGCCTGTCCGGTTCCATGTTCCAGAACGGGTGGAGGAAGGTGGCGCCATCGCCCAGACGGCGGTGTTCGTGTCGTCGATGACGGGCTACATGGTGCACTCGCTGCCCGGCACCAGGGGCCGGGCGCTGGTGGTGAGCAAGGTTGAGCGGGAGGAGAGGGGATCAGGCAAGCAGCCGCATGTCGCCTGGTCGCTGGCACTAGACGGTCACGAGGTCTCGGCGCACTTCCCGGAACTCTCTCCGGATGGGCGCTGGCTTCTGTTCGGCGGCCTGAACATGGCGCTTGTGGACACGCGGATAGGAGAGATTCGATTCAGGTGGCCAACCGACAAAGAGGCGCAGCTTGCGCGGCTGCGCGGTGTGCTTGGTCCGGACGCGGGTGTCGAAGATGTGGGATGGGGGGTGCTGGCACCAGGCTCCTGACAAGCAAGCGGCTGTACATGGGTCGAGACCGTCGCTTGGAGAGTGGCTATTATGAAACCTTTGCGGTGGACGTGTTCGAACTTGAAGGAATCGAGCCGGACAGCGCCCCGGTTCGCCGGTATGCCTATCCTTCGCCTTTGGAGACGCCACCTTGCTCGCCCGAAGCCTTGTTTGGCAAGATCGGCGAGCGGGACGGGCGACTGGTATTCGAGTAGAGCCGTGCGACTTGCGTGACCTGAACAAGGCACTACTCAAACAAATGACACGCCACCAAGCGGTTTTCGACTGGCCGTAGCGCTGGTCGTTCAGCACGGCACGCCTCCATCACCTTCGGGCAGCGGCTCGCAAAGGGACAGGCGTTGCCGAGGCCGGTGGGAGAAGGGATTTCGCCCTTGATTGTCGTCGCCGTTCGCGATCGCTCCTTTCTCGGATCAGGTTCGGGGTTGGCGCTGATCAGGAGTTTTGTATAGGGATGCTTCGGCTCGAAGAAGACATCATCGGCATCGCCGATTTCAACGAGCGTGCCGAGATACATGACGCCCATGCGGTCTGACACATAGCGCACCATGGAGAGGTCGTGCGCAATGAACAAGAGCGTCAAGCCGAGCGAAGCCTTCAGGTCGCCGAGCAGATTGACCACTTGCGCCTGCACGGATACATCGAGCGCTGAGATGGGTTCGTCGCACACGACGAACTCAGGCTCCAAGATCAGCGCCCTCGCGATGCCGATTCGCTGTCGCTGGCCGCCCGAAAACTCGTGCGGATAGCGTGAGGCATGATCCGGATGCAAGCCGACGCGAGCGAGCCATTCGGCGACAAGGTCCTTCAAATTGGCACGCGATGCCCTGTCGTGCAGCCGCGGCCCTTCGGCAATGATCTCGCCAACCGTCATGCGCGGGTTTAGTGACGAATAGGGGTCCTGAAAAATCATCTGCGATCGCGTTGCGAATCGTGCGAAATCCTTGGGCGTGTAGCGCGCTGGCAGCAATTCGTCGCCGAACCACACCTCGCCTTGCGTCCTGTCGAGCAGGCCGACGAGGGTTTTGCCGAAGGTCGTCTTGCCGGAACCGCTTTCGCCAACAAGTCCAAGGATTTCGCGAGGCGCGATGTCGAGGGACATTTGATCCACCGCCCGCAACACCTCGCCGCGCGGCAGTGAAAAATGACGGCTGACCGATTTGGCGCGTATCAGCGGACCGCTAGTCATCATCGGACGCTCGCTCATCGTGCAGCCAGCAGGCGCACCTATGCAAAGGCTTGCCAAGGGCAACATCGGGTGGATGATGCTGTTCGCAGACGCGCATCGCCTGCGGACAGCGGTCAAAGTACCCGCATCCTTGCGGCGGGTCGAACAGGTCGGGCGGGCTGCCAGCGATGGGTTCAAGCCGTTGTGCACGACGATCCTGATTTTGCGGCATCGCAGACTTGAGTCCTTGCGTGTAGGGATGGCCGCTCGAATAGAAGATGTCATCCGAGCTGCCAGTCTCGACGACTTTGCCAGCGTACATGACGACCACTTCGTCGGCCATTTGCGCAACCACGCCAAGGTCATGGGTGATCAGAATGAGCGACATCCTGCGCTCTTGCTGCAAATCTCGCATCAGCGACAGGATTTGCGCTTGGATGGTGACATCAAGGGCGGTGGTCGGCTCATCGGCGATGAGAATGCGCGGCTCGCAAGCCAGTGCGCAGGCGATCATCACGCGCTGAAGCATGCCGCCAGAAAACTCGAACGGATACTGCCGCGCACGTTTTGTCGCCTCGGCGACTTGACTCAGCTCCAAGAGTTCGATGGCACGCTTGCGGGCGTCGCGCCGACGCATGCCGCGGTGCAGGCAGAGCGGTTCGGCAATCTGGTCGCCGATGCGCATGGTCGGATTGAGCGAGGTCATGGGGTCTTGAAAAATCATGCCGATCATCTGGCCGCGCACACGCTTGCCACCTAAGGTTTCATAGCCAAGAATTTCCTCGCCGTGCAAGCGCGCTGAACCCTTGGTGATGCGACCGGGCGGCATCGGAATCAATCCGACGAGGCTTTGCACGCACACGCTCTTGCCGCAGCCGGATTCGCCGACGACGGCAAGCGTCTGTCCTTCTTGCAGCGAAAAGCTCACCCCGCGCACAGCTTTGACAGTGCCGCCATGCGTATCGAACTCGACGGCCAAATCTTCGACTTCAAGCAGCGGCCGTGTCATTCAACTGACCTCATGCGCGCATCCAAGGCATCGCGCAGCCCGTCGCCAAGGAGGTTGAACGCAAGCACTGTCACGCTAATGAAAATGGCGGGCAGGATCAGTTCGTGCGGACTGACCAGCATGGTCTTGATGCCTTCGTTGGACATGCTGCCCCAGGAAGGCGTCGGCGGCGCGACGCCCATGCCGATGAAGGATAGAAACGCCTCGGTGAAGATGGCCGATGGAATAGCGAAGGTGAGCGTCACCAGAATGACGCCGAGCGTGTTGGGAATCATGTGACGCGCGATCAGATACCCAGTCGGACTGCCCATGAGTCGCGCCGCGCTGACATACGACTCCTCACGGATTTGCAGAATCTGACCACGCACGAGCCGCGCTGTGGCTGGCCAGCCAAGAATGACCAGCGCCACCAGCATGGGCACGATGCCGCTTTCTCCGGGGCCAATGCCGAACAGCACTTTGAAGAGGATCATGAACAGTAGGAACGGCAGCGCGACCACAAAGTCCGCAAAGCGCATGAGAAGCTGATCAGTCGCGCCGCCGACAAAGCCAGCGATGCTGCCGTAGGCGACGCCGAGCAGGACATAGAGAAGCGGCGCGACGATACCGATGAAGAGCGACACACGCGCCCCGTGCATGAGCCTTGCGAGCATATCGCGACCAAGATAGTCGGTGCCGAGCGGATGCAGCGCGAGGCGCACCTGATCGCCAACCTGCATCCTTGCATCCTCAGCAATCAAACCGCGCTGCCGAGCACCTTCAAGCGTGATGACGCGCTTGACATCTACTTTGATGGTTTCGCGCGCATTCATCAGCAGATGATTATCGGCATCCACGGGCACAATGCTGTAGTAATAGGTGGTGGGCTCAAGCGCGAGCCGGTCTTCAAAAGCAAGCCCATCGCTTAGCAGCACCTCGCCCAAGGGAATGCCGAGCGCAGTCGCTGTCGGTGGATAGTTGTCGCGAAACACCTCAAACGCAGGCGAGTCTTCACGGGTGTCCCACACCAAGCGGACGCGCTGCGTGCTCGCTTCTTCAGCGAGCCTTAATCCGGCACCCGGCACAGGTGCGCTCCGCGTCCAGGCGCGGTAGGGTTCAACAATGAAGGCGCTGCGCGGCGCGCCTGGCGGTATGCTGAGTTGATCGAGATCCTGATTGGCAGGATCCACTCGCCATATCCAAGGCCCGGCGAGTGTGAAAGCAAGCAAGCCGATGACGATGACAAGGGATGTCATGGTGCGCGGATTCTGACGTAAGCGCCGCCAAGCATCCTGCCAGTAGGAGAGCGATGGACGCACAATCCGAGCGGCCTCAGTGCTGCGTTCGGCGGGTGAAAAATCAAGCTCTGCCGCGCTCATCGCACACGCACCCTTGGGTCGATGAGCCCATAGACAAGATCAACGGCGATCACCATGAAGACAAGGAATCCGCCGTAGAACACGGTCGTACCCATGATCACTGTGTAGTCAAGCTGCTGCACCGACTGCACGAAGAATCGACCAAGACCGGGAATAGCAAACACAATCTCGACGACGAAGCCGCCAGTGGTAATGGTGGCAATGGCAGGCCCGAGGACGGTGACGACCGGCAGGATGGCATTGCGCAGCTGGTGGCGGATGAAGATTTGCGTCGCATTGAGCCCTTTCGCCCGCGCCGTTCGCACATAGTCGGCGCCCGTCACTTCGAGCATCGACGAGCGCATCAGCCGCGTCAAGAATGCCATGGTGCCGAGGCCAAGGACGAGCGAAGGGACGAGCAGATGCTGCACGCTGCCCCAGCCAGCGACCGGTAGGATGGAGGTGCCAAGCCAGTCGTTCAAGGTCACAAGCGAAAGTTGTCCAAGCGCGGCGAACACAAAGCTCGGCACGGACACGCCGAGCACGACAAAGAACATGATGACGATGTCCGGCATTCGGTTGCGAAACAGGGCAGTGAGTGCTCCCCAGAGGATGCCGCCCAAGGCCGCGAAAACGACCGCGAGTACGCCCAAAGCCGCCGAGACCGGAAAATGCTCACGGATGATGTCGTTGACCTCGCGGTTTTGCTGGGTGAACGAGATGCCAAGGTCGCCCGAGGCGATGTTCTTGAGATAGATGTAATACTGCTCGGCGAGCGGCTTGTCGAGACCGTAGCGAGCCTCAAGATTCTTGCGGATTTGCTCGCTCGTGGCGCGTGCGTCCGACAGCGGGTCTCCAGGCACGAAGTGCATGACGAAGAAGGTCGCGGTGGCGATGAACCAGACGGTGACAATGCCTTGAATGAGCCGCTTGAAGGTGTAGCGCCACATGCTCAACGCTCTCGGATGCGTGCGCGGGAATAGTCAGGGTCAGGCCCAATGGTGCGCCTGATCAAGCCTTCAAGCCTCGGGTCGGCCACAAACACACGACCGCGCTCGTAGTTGGGAATGATGGCGACTTCATCAAGCAAGATGCGCTGAATTTCGCCAAAAGCGCGCATGCGCATCGCCTGATCGAGTGAGCCTTGCGCGATTCTGACCTGTGCGTCGAGCGCCTCGCTACGGAAAAACCCGCGGTTGTTCTTATTCCACGAGGCGAACAGGTCGCCGTAGGTGAGCGGGTCGTCAAAATCTGGTGCCCAGCCCGCAGCCACAAGGTCGAATTGACCGAGGGTCATTTTCTCAAGGCGCTGCTTGAAGATCTGCGCGTCAATACGGATGTCAAGCCCAAGATGGCGCTTGAAGGTGTTTTGAAAATACTCGGCCTGCTTGAGTGACGTGGGGGTGTCTCCGACAAGGAGCACGAGCGGCGGAAACTCATCAAGGCCGAGCTCGCGACGCGCCTTCTCAAGATGTTCGCGCGCCAGCTCAACATTCACAGGATGCGCACCTACGGGATATTCGCGCCGCAAGAAATCATGCTCGCCTTTGATCCATGTTGGAAACAGGCTTGCGCCGGGCAGAAAGCCTGGCAGTTTGATGACGCGGTACACAAGCTCCGCTGTATCGGTGGCGTAGTAGAGCGCCTTGCGCAGGTTGAGATTGCGCGTCAGGCGCTCCGGACGGTGATTGAATTCGATAAAGAACACCGTCCCTTCGGCGAATCGGCGAATCGGCCAGCGGTTTTGCAGGGCGTTCTTGAGTGTGTCCGGAGAGAGTTGCACCATCGCCACCTTGCCGTCCTTGAACAGGTTGAGCTGGGTATTCGAATCTGGTGTGATGAAAGGCACTTCGATGCGCTCAAGCCAGATGCTGTCCTTGTTCCAGTAGTAGGGGTTCTTCTGCATGGTGATTTCGGCGCCATGTACCCATTTGGTCATCACGAAGGCGCCATTGAACAGCAGGTCTTCGGCATCGGCGCCGTAGCGACCATCGCGCGAAAGGTAAAAGTCCTCGCGGATCGGGTAGTAGGAGGTGAAGGCAACGAGGCGATCAAAGAAAGCGAGCGGCTGCTCGAATGCGACGCTTAAGGTGAGGTCGTCTTCGGCTGTCACAGCAAGCATCTCGGAAGGCATTGCTCCGAGATTGATGGCTTCGGCGTTCTTGATCGGATACAGGATGAAGGAATACTGCGATGCGGTCTCAGGCTCAAGCACCTTGCGCCAAGAGAACACGAAGTCATGCGCGGTCACAGGCTTGCCATCGCTCCAGCGCGCATTCTCGCGCAACTTGAATACAGCGCCTTCGGGCGTGACCGTCCACGACTCGGCGACGCCAGGTTGCAGATTGCCTTCGCCGTCGTAACGCAGCAGCCCTTCCATCAAATGGCCGAGCAGCATACCGCTGACCGCATCGGTGGCGCGCGTGCTATCCATCTGCGGCGGTTCTTGCTCGATGACAATGCTGATGCTGCGATTTTCAAAGTCCACAGCACCGCGCGAGGCATCGTCAACAATGGTCAAATCCGCGAAGTAGGCGATGATGAGCATGAGCAGCAGCAGGCCGCCGAGCGCAGCAGCGGCGAGCAGCGCGAGCGCCCTCATCGATTGCCAAAAGGGCCTGTCGGCCATCAGCGTCCTAACTTGACCAAATCCGTCATCAGTCGTTGCAAGTGCTCAAGACTATTGCAGACACGTGCCTGATGGCAATAGGGGAGGTAGGCGCGCATTGCGGCATCGCCCGTAAACCAGCTTGCGCGCGGTTCGGGATTTAGCCAGATGACGCGGCCAGCTCGCTCGTAGAGCGTTTGCAGCAGGTTCTTTCGCGCATCGCCGTAGTTATTGCGCGCGTCTCCTAGGATGATGACGGTGGAGCGATGATCGACCTCGTCAAGACACAAGTCGTGAAGGTCTTCAAAGGCTTGTCCGTAATCGGTCGAACCGCCGGAAAAGGTTTTCAGTGTGCGCGTGATGGCCTCTTCCAAGTCGTGCTCTTCAAACCAGCCGGTGACTTCGCCAAGATGCGATGAAAAGGCGAAGGCGCGAACGTGCGGCAGGACGGCTTCGAGGCTATACAGAAAGAGCAGCATGAAGCGCGCATAGCTCGCCACCGAGCCGCTGACATCGCAGATGGCGAAGACCTTGGGACGGTTGATTTTCTTCGACTTCCACTCAAGCTCAAAGAGCGCACCGTCGTAGCTCATGTTGCTGCGCAGCGTGCGCGGCACATGCAAATGACCGCGGCGGAACACTTTGCGCTTTTGCGAGGCGAGCGTTTCCAGCTTCTTCGCCATGCGCAGCACCATGGCCTTGAGGTGACGAAAGTTGCGCCGGTCAACGTTGGAGAGCTTGACGCGGCGCAGCACTTCTTCGCGCAGGCGCCTGCCGTCGTGGTCGGCGTGCAAGAGGAATTCCCGCTCGACATAGTCGCGGATTTGTCCGCGCAAGCGGTCGCGCGCTTCGATCAAGCGCTGCGCGAGCTCGATGTCGGCGAGGCTGCCATCGCGAAGTCCGGCGATCTCGGCATTGAGGTCGCCGAGCCCCATGCGTTCCATGATCCTGCGCGTGAACAGGCCTTTTTGCGTGAATATCTGGATCGATGAGACATTCGCGTCTTGCCCCGCTTCGGCCATGGCGAGTGAGAGTCCTGCGCTATCGTCCGATTGCAGCAGCTGTCCGAGGCTCGAACAGGCGTGTGACGGAGATTCGTCGTTTGTCTCAAACCGATGCTCGATGGCGTCAACGTTGAAGAAGCGATCAAAGCAGCGATCAAAGCGTTCTTTCTCGTCCGAAGTTTTCGGCAGCGTCAGCCACAGGGCGCGCTTCAAGGCATCCCGCTCGCCATAGCCGATGAGATTGGTGGCGGCGAACGCATCGAGCGTCTCCGCGGGCGAAACACGGACATCGGCGTTGCGCAGCGCACTGATGAACGAGATGAGTGTGTTCTCCACTCGACTAGCGTCTAATCAGCGTCTGGCAGGGCGCGGCGGACAAGCGATGGCACTTCCGCGCTCACCGTCTCGATGTCCTCCTGGAACTTGAGGACGACACTCAAGGTGTCGCGCACAAGGTCGGCATCGAGCCGGTCAGCGTGCAATATGAGAAGCGTGCGCGCCCAGTCGATGGTTTCGCTGATCGCCGGCACTTTCTTGAGGTCTAGGTCGCGCAGCGCTTGAATGAATGCGACTAGTTGCGCGCGAAGCGACGGCAATACCTCGGGCACGCGCGCCTCGACGATGCGGTTTTCGAGGTGGGCATCAGGAAAGGGAATGTAGAGATGCAGGCAGCGGCGCTTGAGCGCATCGGAAATTTCGCGCGTGTTGTTGCTCGTCAGAAACACCATCGGCAGCACCGAGCGCGCCTTGACGGTGCCTATTTCAGGAATCGAGATCTGAAAGTCGGACAGCAGCTCCAAGAGCAGCGACTCGAACTCCTGATCGGATTTGTCAACCTCGTCAATGAGCAGCACACATCCTTGTTCTTCGCGCAGCGCCTTTAATAGCGGACGCGGTTCGAGAAACTCCTCGGAGAAGAATATATCGCCAAACTCGTGCAGGCGGCGCACCGAATCAGCGAGCCCCTTCGCGCCTTGCAGAACATCCTCAAGCGTCTCCTTGAGCACTTGCGTGTAGAGCAGCTGCTTGCCGTACTTCCATTCGTAGATGGCCTTCGCTTCGTCGAGCCCTTCATAGCATTGCAGGCGAATGAGCGGCAGCTTGAACATGGCGGCGGCGGTCTTGGCAAGTTCGGTCTTGCCGACGCCCGGCGGCCCCTCAACGAGCACAGGCTTGTTCAGATGATGCGCGAGATAAACGGCAGTGCCGACCTGTTCGCCGCAGACATAGCCCTCTGCGCGCAAGGCATCGACCACGCCTTCGATCGAGTGGACGAGTTCAGTGTGGTTGGAGCTGTTCAAGGCGCGTCAACCTTGCGCACCAAGCCTTCTTGCGCGACCGAGGCTACTTGGATGCCATCGCGCGTATACAAGCTGCCGCGACAGAATCCGCGGCCGTTGGCGGCGCTCGGACTGTCTTGGATGTAGAGCAGCCAGTCGTCGATGTGCACCTCGCGGTGGAACCAGAGCGCATGGTCGAGGCTCGCGGTTTGCACATGCGTATCGTGCCAGTTGAGATTGTGCGGGCGTAGGGCTTCGGAGAGCAAAGTGCTGTCCGACATGTAGGCGATGATCGCTTGATGCAGGGTGGGATCGTCGGGGATGTCTCCGAGACTGCGCATCCACAGGTGCGGTAGTACATCGGCGCCACCTGACACATAGGCGCGACCGGCAATCGGACGCATTTCAACGCCGCGCATGGGGTGGTCGTCGCCCGGCTCATGCGCGTAGAGTTCGGCGAAGCTCGGCAGCCCTTCCGGGCCTGGCGCCTGCGGCGCCTCGGTTTGGTGGTCGTAGCCTATTTCCGGTCGGTGAAATGACAGGGTGCAGACGAAGATGGGCTTGTCGGCTTGGCTCGCAACGACGCGCCGTGCACTGAAGCTGCGACCATCGCGCAGACGCTCGACCTCATAGAAGATCGGAAGCTGGTTGCTGCCCCAGCGCAGGAAATAAGCGTGCAATGAATGCGCAGGCCGGTCGTCTTCGGTGTCAATGGTGCGAGAGGCGGCGATAAGCGCTTGGCCAAGCGGCTGCCCGCCGTAGAGCCTGTCTGGTGCGCCCTTGGGACTCGCGCCCGCGAAGACATCGTTCCCTTGCGGCTCAAGATCAAAGAGCGCGAGGAGTTCAGCGACGGCAGATGTGTCTGACGGCGCACCTTGGCTTTCTAGCATGAACAGGAATCGTCGGCGTAAACTTCAACATTCTACCCACACCGAAGGATGTATCACACATGCCCTCCCGCCGCAGCCAAATCAGCATGACCGAAGAAGAAGCCAATCAATTCGCTCGCGAGCAGCAAACACTCATCATCGTTTCCAATGGACATGATGGCTTTCCGCACCCCATGCCCATGTGGTACGCCGTGGACAAGCAAGGCCGCTTTCTGGTCAGCACCTTCGAGCGCAGCCAGAAAGTCATGAACTTCCGGCGAGACGCCAAGGCCACCCTGCTCATTGAAGATGGCGAGACCTACGAGACCTTGCGAGGCCTCGTCGTCAAAGCACACACCGAGATTCTCGACAATGAGAACGATGTGCTCGACGCCATGGTCGAGATTCGCTTGCAAGGGTCTGAAGCCGACGCTGATGCGCGCAAGAAACTACGCGAAGCCGTGCGTCCAGCGAGCCGCAAACGGGTGATACTGCGCTTCGCGCCGGAGAGCCAAATGAGCTGGAATCACGCGAAGCTTGAGGGGCGCTACTGATTGCTCGCCGATGTCTCGCTTTCAGATTCAAACATTTGCAGATGCTTCACGGGCGTCTCCAAGAGCCGCAGCGCGTGGTGGAATATTTCGTTGAGAAATTCGTTGCGATAGCCATCGTCGGTCAAAATCTGAGACAACAGGAAATGGCGCTCGATGTGCATTTCCTTCATCTGCGCTGACATGGTGTCCGTCACCACGCCCAAGACGAGAAAGTTCTTGCACTGTTTGGGAGTCATGTCGAAGGACTTTTTGATTGCGCCGAGCCGCTCAAGTGCGCCTGCCGGGTCCGTTCCGCCCTTTATCTCTATTGTCGCGATCAACTGCCAAGTGCTTCGCTCGCCGTTGTCGCTTCGCCGATAGAAGCCTATATCCGGCTCGGAAGCAAACTCCATGCGAATATTCTGTTCGGCGCCAATCAGCCAGGAGAATTCCGCGCTTTGAACTTTTGTACACTGAATTCCGGGGTCTTCGGCAAGCCAGTCCATAATCAGTCGATGGATGTTCTTTTCTGCGTTCTGGCCAATCAGGTT
Source organism: Pseudomonadales bacterium (assembly GCA_028283025.1). Classification (GTDB taxonomy): domain Bacteria; phylum Pseudomonadota; class Gammaproteobacteria; order Pseudomonadales; family Azotimanducaceae; genus Azotimanducus. The sequence goes on from JAPYNO010000124.1 coordinate 11,275, forward strand.
GCGTACAGACCCATCGATGCTGATGCCCATAGTCGCGACGATGTTCCTTTGCGCATCCTTCAGTTCCCAGTCTGTCAGGGAGACCAACAGCGACGAAATCACCGAATTGTAGAGATGCGCCACCTTTTGAGCTCGCTCAAGTGTGACCTTGGCCTTGGAGCTGGTTTTCTCCCAAGTATCCACTGACCCTGCCAACTGCTGTACTCGTTTCAGAGACAGCGTGGCAATACCTCTGTAATAGAGCGAAGTCTCGGGATGCGCTATCAAAATCTCCGGATGCGCAAACATCAGTCGCGGATCAATATTCTGTTGCTTCACGCGCAGCCAAGCAGAATTCGATATGCCCAGCGCCTGTAGATGACCGCCGTAATTCAACTCGCCGCCGTAGGCTTTAATGATCTTGAACGCACGGAGGTCGCTTCCGCGACGGATGCTGTTGGTGATGACAAGCGCGCGCTGAACAACCTCCTCGATTTCAATGTCCATTTCGTCGTACCCAGTGATAGAGGCACTTGCGAATTTCGGTTCTGCCATACCGCCCCATTTGTTGACTAGCATTCCCCTTGCCGCGCTTCAACTTCCAGATGGTCTTGCAATGAAATCCGAAGTGCTCGGCCAAGTCTGACAGAATAAAGTCAACGGGGAGCTCCTCGCCGTGATACTGCACGTTGTCGTTGACCATGAAGACGCTTCCCCTCGGCTTCACGACTCGCGCCAACTCGGCAATCACCACGGACATTTCTGTGAAGTAATTTTCGATGAGTCGGATAACGTGCGGATTGCTCAGTTCGCTGCGTCTTTCCCGCAGGATCTCAAGAACTTCTTGCAATGCCATTTGGTTGTCAACCACGGCGAACGCCTCGTCCGGCAGTTGCGATTCGCCGTAGGCATCGCTGATCAAGCGCCGCTTGGACTTGTTCTCGACCGTGGCTGACAGCAGTTCTTGCCGAAGCGCTTTCACGGCAGAGTCATCAAAGCCGAGGAAGGCAAGCTCAAGCGCATAGGTTCTGGTGTAGTCATATCTGTTGGCGTAAGGAGGCGAGGTGATGACCAGATCGATGGTGGCTGCGGGGAATTCTTTCAACTTCAGCAAGCAAGAGCCGTCAACGAAATGCGGCGCTAGGCCAACGAACCTGCGCTTTAGGTGGGGAGCATCCTCGATCACCTGCGCGAATTTCGCATTGAGGCAATCTCCTAAGGAGGGCAGCACTCCCTTATCGAGTTTCGTGCTCACGGTACGACCTGAGCGCGGGTCCCATCGCAGATACTGGCCGTCCTTGCGCGTGTAGCTCACATCCTCGAGCACACTCATGCAAACGAAATTGAGCAGGCTGCGCACGTCTTTGTGCTCATAGTCCGCGATGAACGCGCGAGCTTGCGAGAGGGCGGTTTCGGTCGCGGGCGAGAAAGCGCATCGAGTGATTCTCACATGAGGAAATCGTGACGCCTCCACGCATCTGGTGCTGCCCACAGCGTCAATGAGTGCCGAGGCCGCTTGACGAAGTGCTTTTGATTGAACGCCATTTGCCACTTGCGATATTGCTTTGGCGGTCAAGTTCCCGACCGGCATGATCTCAATGGCGTGCGATTGTCGGTTGCAAGCAGAAGCGGTGAGTGCTGTGGTGCCTATGCCTGAGAACGGGTCGAGCACAGTTTGGCTGGGCACTTCTTCGAGGAGCAGGTCTACGAGGCGCGAAGAAAAGCCCTCCTTGTACTTCATCCAGCGAAAACCCGGCGTCTCCTTGTTGCCTTGATAAGAGACGAGTTTTCTGTCGAGCGTCTCGCTGGTGCGCAGGCGATCACCGAAGTGATCATAAAGGGCGCATCGTTTGCGTGCATTGAAGTTCATGAGCGGATTTTTGCTTATTTGACTTGCTACGGCGCAGGCTGCTAAAACCGCCCAGCATCAAAAGGTGCAAGATCGATGTTCGGTGTTCTGCCAGCTATCAGGTCGGCGAGTAGGCGGCCGGTGCGCGGGCCGGACATCATGCCGACATGCCCGTGACCATAGCCGAGGTACACATTGTCGAAACCCGGCGCTTGGCCGATCACTGGCAGGGAGTCTGGCAGCGAAGGCCGGTGCCCCATCCAGTAGTTGACCGCTTGCCAGCGCAGTTGCGGCAAGGTGCGGGTGATCTTGTCTAGCATCATACGATAGATGCGCTTATCCTCCGGTGCTCGACAAGCGGCCAATTCGACCACGCTCGTGCAGCGCAGGCGACCAACCATCGGTGTCATGAAGATGCCGAGCGCCGACAGATTGACGACACCCTTCGGCATGAAGGACGGCTCGACCAGCTCTACATGATAGCCGCGCTGACTTTGCATGGGGATATTGAGGCCGAGCATTCGGGCTAGTTTGCCGGAGCCGATGCCCGCCGTGATCACCACCTTGTCAACGGCAATCTCTTCTCTGGCCACTCGCACGGCATGGGCGGCGCGGCCTTCGGTGAGGATATGGTCAACGCTTCCCGCGAGCAACTTGCCGCCAAGGGCTTGAAAGTGTGACAGCAAAGCTTCGAGATATTGTCCCGGATCGGCAATAAACCCATGTTCGCCCATGCGCACCGCATAGCGGGCGCAGCTGGCAAGCTCCGGTTCGAGCCGATTCACACCGTCGCCCTCAATGATCTGCCATCGCAAGCCCAGCCGCGCGCGTTCCTTCCACAGGTACTGCTCGGATTGATAGGCGCGTTTGTTCGCATAGAGGACGGTGAATTCACGCTCGCTGATGAGCTGCGCCGCTGGTGTGCCAGCCGCGAGCGCCTGGTGTTCATCGACGCACTGGCTAATCAGCGCGTGCAGTGCATTGCTCATGGCGGCTGCCTTGGCTGGGGTGGCGTGCGACAGAAAGCGCAGCAGCCAAGGCATCATGCGCGGCAGATGACGCCACCTTATAAAGAGCGGACTCTGGCGGTCGAGAAGCAGGCGCGGCAGACGCTTGATGAGGCTCGGCACATTGAGCGGCACCAGCGAACTCGGAGTCAAACCGCCGGCATTGCCATAGCTCGCCGCACGAACACTTTGCATGGGGTCGATCAAGATGACATCCTGGCCATCCTGCCGCAACCGTATCGAGGTAGCGACACCGACCATGCCGCCTCCGATGACGGCGATCATGCGCGCGCCTCTTTCATGTTGATGTCATGTCGATGTTGATCATGGGATGCTACCCTACCCCACTTTCCCTTTATTACGCACATGACCGCATCTTGGAGCACACAACGATTCGGCGCGAGCGACAACAGCTACGCACTGCCTGTCTCAAGGCCGATTCGCTGGCAGCGCTTGGGCGACAAAGACGAGCTCGTTGCGCGCTTCGAGCTGCCACCCATGCCGACAGGCACCCTGATTGTGCCAAGCCTGAGCGCCACTGGCACAGGCTGCGACTGGTCGGCAACCTGGCATTTGTGCAGTGACGACAGGCACTGGCGGCTTGATCGCATTCCAGCGCCCGAGCGCATGGCTGCGCAGAGTCCGCCGCCTGCAAGCGAAGCCGACCTCGTGGACACGCAGATCGATTGCTTCGTCACTAGGCATGACATCGAAGTCAGCTATCTTGAACTGCACCTGCACGCGCGCGAGGCGCCTGAACACCCCCTTGTCGTCATCGCCACTGGCGCCGCAACCCGACACCAAGTCAGCACCGGCGATGCAATCGCCGCGTCCTGTGCGGTACAGAGCATTAGCCAGATGCAGGCGGACGCCGCCATCCGCAGGCGAATATGCTCACCGACCTGCCTTGCCATGGTCATGGGACTGAATACCGATGAAGCTGCCCGCTTCACCGATGATTGCTATGACCCAAGACGGCGTATATACGGCATTTGGCCATGCAACATCCGCGCCGCCAACGCGCACGGCTTCACTGGTGCCATCGAGATATTCGAGTCGCTAGATGATGCCGCCAGACTGCTCGCGAAAGGAATCCCCATCATCGCTGGCATCCGTTATGACAAGGGCGGGCTTGCGGGCGCCGCGGTGCCGTCCACCGCTGGTCATCTCGTGGTGCTGCGCGGACTGACGAGGGACAAGGCGCTCGTCAATGACCCCGCCGCTGCCACCAGCGCTTCGGTGGCGCGCGCCTATGACCGCGAATCCTTCGCCCGCGCCTGGCTCGGCGAGCGCGGCGTGGGCTATGTGCTGACAAGAACGACATGACTGAGACAAGCCCGCCGACCGTCGTGCCTATGGCAGCGCCGATGGGTAGCTGGAAATCGCCGCTCGATGCCGATACGGTGGCCGCGGGGGCGGTGAATTATCACGAGATTCAGTCGCTCGGCGCACAGCTCTACTGGCTCGAGTCGAGACCACAAGAAGGCGGCCGGGTGACGCTAGTACGAGACGGTGAATCAATCCTGCCGCTCGGCTTCTCGGCGCGCTCGCGTGTGCATGAGTATGGTGGCGGCAGCTATCTTGCGTGCGCGGACGGCGTGTTCTTTGTCAACTTTGAAGATCAGGAGATCTACGCTCTTGACGAGGCGCCGCGCCAAATCACACGCTCAGGCAACGCCGAGCGCTACGCCGACTTCTGCCATGTGCCCGGCAGTGCGCTCGCCATCTGCGTGTGCGAACGGCAAGCGGACGGCGAGGTGTCGAACCTTCTTGTCGCCATCGATCTCAATCATGGACAGGTGACGACGCTGCACGAAGGGCACGACTTTTACGCCGCGCCGCGCCTGAATGCTGGCAAGCTCGCCTTCATCGCTTGGGATCATCCCAACATGCCGTGGCATGCCACGCTGCTCTATGTCGCCGATTTTGAGTATGAAACGCCGCACCTCGTCAGCCCGCGTGTTGTCGCTGGCGGCGATGGCGCGAGCATCGGCGAACCTCACTGGGGGGAAGAACGGCTGTTCTATTTGAGCGATGCACATGGCTGGTGGAATGTGCACGTCTTCGACGCCTTGGGCAGCCGCTGCCTGCATGAGGTCGGCGATGAGTTCGGTGCGCCCGCTTGGGTGTTCGCGGCGCATACCTACGCTGTGGTCAATGATGATCTGGTAATCGCGCGGCGTATTCGTCAAGGCGTCGAGTCGCTGGTGATGATCACTGGTGATGGGCATTTGAGCGAATGGCATGCGCTGGCCGGCAGCTATGACTCGCTGCACTGGCATGCGCTTGGTCAGCGCCTGCTCTGTGTTACCGGCGCCCCCGACAGGAGCAGCCGCATCGAGGCATTGGGCGAATCCGGTCAGCTGAAGGTCGTCGCTGGCGCATCCGTGCGCAGCAGGCATGAAAGGGGCTATTCAAGCCTGCCCGAAATGATCAGCTTTGACTCGGATGGCGAAGCGCACGCGCTTTTCTATCCACCGACCAACGCCGACTTTCGTGGCATGGACGGCGAACGGCCGCCGCTGCTGCTGACCACGCACGGCGGCCCCACCGCAATGGCCGACAGATCAAGGCAGCTACGCATCCAATACTACACATCGAGGGGATGGGCGGTGGCTGACCTCAATTACGCTGGCAGCACCGGCTTTGGCAGCGCTTACCGGCGCAAACTTGACGGGCAATGGGGCGTTGCCGATGTCAGAGACTGTGAAGCACTGGTGCGGCATCTCGTCGCAAGCAATGTGATTGACCCCAAGCGCTGCGCGATTCGCGGCGGTAGTGCTGGCGGCTATACAACCCTCGCCGCACTGACCTTTTCAACCGCGTTTCAGGCAGGCGCGAGCGCCTATGGAATCAGCGATCTCGAAGCATTCGCCAAGGACACGCACAAGTTTGAATCGCACTATCTTGATTCCCTCGTTGGCCCTTGGCCAGAAGCGGCAGACACCTACAGGGCGCGTTCGCCAGTCCACCACACGCATCGACTCGCGTGTCCGATGATCTTCTTTCAAGGCGGCAAGGATTTGGTGGTGCCGCCCAATCAATCCCAGATGATGGTTGATGCGCTCGATGCCAAAGGCATTTCTCACGCCTATGTCTTCTATCCAGATGAAGGCCATGAGTTTCGCGATGCGCACAACATTGCGCACGCGTTGCGCGCCGAATACCAGTTCTTCTGCCGTGTGTTCGCTATTATCCCCGCCGATGCCCCAATCGACTTCGATATTCGGCACTTATGATCTTCAGGGCTCCATCAAGGGTAATGACCGAGGCCGTCGCCGCCACGGTACTTTTCGTTTAAGCTCCAGAGGATGGCAAGGGTTTCTAGGTCGGGCTCGCCGGAATAGTCGGCTTGGCGGAAACGTAATTGCAGCGCGCGCACGGCGTAGCGTGTGAGCTGGTCGAATTCGCCGGTGGGTTCAACGAGGTAGCCGAGTTGCAGCAAGGCCGCCTGCAATTCGCCGATATCCGGCGGCTGCTCTTCGAATTGCGACTCGTAGCGTACTTTGGTGTCCTCGTCATACCACGCGCCGATGCCCTCTTCGTAGAGTCGCCGCCAAGGAAACAAAGGCCCCGGGTCGGATCGCCACTCGGTCACGATATCGGAGTGGGCGACAAAATCGAGTGGATCGATTTCAGGATAGCGCCGCTGGATGCCGCGCAGCAAGTCGATGGTCATCTCGATCTGCTTTTCTTCGAATGGCAGGAATGTGCATTCCAATTCGTCCAAGTCTGTCTCAGGTGTGGTTTCGCAGTTGAATTCGTTGACGATTTCGATGCCGATGGAGCGCGAGTTGAATGCCGTTTGTCCCGCCCAGTAGCCGGGGCCTGCGTGCCACGCCCGCTGCTGCTCTTCGACAAACTGGTGCAGGCGCAGTTGGCTGCGGTTGTAGCTCGCATCGTTTTCAGCCGGGATCAGATAGTGCGAACTGACCGGTGTGTCAGTCTTGGTTGTGAGCAATCTGACGGATTCGGCGAAATTCTCTGATGTGGCGTGCATCACGACATAGTCAATGCGGCTGTTCTGGTTGGTCGATTCGATGAATACGACGCTTGAGCAGGACGCGAGCAATATCGTGTTTGCTTGTTTGACATAGCATAGGAGACCTCCATGAGATTTCGCAAAACGAAGAATCTTTCCCTCGCAGTGTCCACCGCATTCCTGCTGCCAGCACCAGCAGTGCTGCAAGCGCAGGACGAGGCGCGGGTGCTCGAAGAGATCATTGTCACCGCCAGCCGTCGCGCCCAAGGTGTGCAGGACATTCCGTTCAATGTCTCATCCCTGTCCGGGGACGAGTTGGCCGAGGCTGGCATCGTGAGACCCGAAGATCTCGCCAAGCGCATCGCCGGTGTCACCGCTATTGAGGCTGGCGTCCGCAATCGCAACCCCTTGAGTATCCGCGGCATTGGCTCTCCCGGCGTCGGAGCGAGCGACTTCTTCACCACTGAGGCAACCTCCTATTACGTCGGCGAAACGCCGATGGAGCATCTCAGCCTGCGCATCAAGGATGTTGAGCGCATTGAGGTGCTGCGCGGGCCGCAAGGCACCTTGTATGGTGGCGGCGCCATGGGCGGCACCGTGCGCTACATCATGAACCGCCCTGATCCGGACGCTTTCTCCGCCCGCTTCGCCACCAACATCTCGGATGTTGAAGGGGCTGGCGACTTCAGCTACGACACCGACATCGTGGTCAACATCCCCTTGAGCGACCGCCTCGCGGTGCGGGCATCGGGCAATGTGCTTGATCAAAACGGCTGGATCGACGCCGTCACCTTTCCAGACAAGGTAGCGGCTGGCTTGCCGCAAATCGATGGCAAGGACGCCAACTCAGAAGAGGCCGTTATGGGGCGCATCGCAGTGCGCTATCTGGTCAACGACGCTTGGGATGCCGAAATTTCCTATGTGGGACAGAATCAGGAAGGGCAGGGTCGCCAAGGCTACACCGTCGCTTCGGGTACGACCAAACCCCTTTTCAATCAGCGCACCTATACCGGCTTCAACGATGAAATCGCTGAGCGCGACATCGGCTTGGCGAGCGTTGATGTGAGCGGTGACTTGGGCTTTGCCGACCTGACTTTGCATCTGTCCCGTTATGAGGACGACTACGAAACTGAGGGCGACGTCACCCGTTTCATTGAGGGCATATACAAGGGATTCGTACCCGGATTCGGCGATTCGGTGTTCGGCAATTTCAACGCTTGGAACGAAAACGAAATCACCAGCGAAACCGACACCGTGGAACTGCGTCTGCAAGCGACCGGCGTCACCTTCGATTGGGTGGCCGGTGTGTTCTACTCGAGCCAAACCCGCGAATGGAACCTGCTCGAAAACACCCCCGGGCTGAACGAATCTCCCTACGGGTCGGGGAATCCGACTACTGTACCCCCCCACGATTTCAACTTGGAGTCGGAAGGCGACTATTCTCAGTTCGCCGTCTATGCCGAAGGCACCTACCATGTGACGCCGAGCCTCGACCTGACTCTCGGCATCCGCCACTTCGACATGGACGATGAGCTCGACATGTACATCTGGTATCCGATTGTCGACGGCCTTGACGACTACGATGATCGGTCAGAGCCCAAACTGTACGACGATCCTGACTCCCCCATGACTATAGCAACCAATTCGGATCAGGAATTCGACGACCAGATATTCAAATTCAACCTGTCCTACAGGCTCTCCGATGACATCCTCGCCTACTTCACCTATTCCGAAGGCTTCCGCAGGGGCGGCATCAACGGCGGTACCGGCACCCAAAATATTCTTAAAAAAGTTTCAGAAGAAGATCGGCAAAAGGTGTTGGATGCGGTGCGGAATAGTCGTTTCTACTACCCAGATAGCTTGAGCAACTATGAGTTCGGCGTGAAATCGACACTGCTCGATGGTCGCATGACGCTCAATGGTGCGATTTACCTGCTCGACTGGCAGGATTTGCAGATCATAAGCTCGCGACTTGTCGGCAGCGACGGCAAGAGGGTGGAAACCGAAGCGAGCACTGACGAGAATCCGAAGTATGTGGATCTGAACTTCTCGCAACGGACGAATGCGGGCGATGCGCAAAGTCTCGGAGTTGAGGTAGAGATGTCAGCGCTACTGACCGACACCTTGCGCCTTGATGCCTCGGCCTCCTACAACAAAATGGAGTTGGACGGCAAAAAGGGCGATAGCCCCTACTTTAGCGATCACGAGATTTACGGCAAGCCGGAGTGGCAGGCAGGCCTAGCGGTGAGCGGCAATTATCCGATAGGCAACGGCATGGAGTGGGGCTGGCGCACCGCTGTGGCGCATCGCGACGCTGTGCCGACCGGCAGCAGCTTACTGGCCGAGCTACCTAGCTACACACTCTTGGATGCCTCGCTGTCGCTGTCGGGCGACCGTTGGATGGCATCCTTGTACAGTAAAAACCTCACCGACGAGCATTACGAGACTGCCACATCTCCCGAGAGTCGCAACATCATCTACACGGGCAAACCGCGCTCCTACGGCGTGCGCTTCTCCTACGATCTTTAGAAATTTTACCCACGTTACGATGAATGCCCCGACACGCCATACATGTAGCAAGCCGCCAAATGATGAATGGCGCAAGCTCCTGATGAGCGGAGAAGAATATAACGCGCACATAGATAAGCACTATCACGTTGATTCTGATACGAGAGAGATACTTGGTCCGAAACTCCGCTTTTCTCAAATCGCTTTCAAAAAAGGCGTCGATTGGAATGCGTCAAAGAATGTCTGGGATTATGCTAATGAGTTGTATGATGTCATGCAGGCACAGTCCAATGCACATGGGCGTTGATGTTCGCACTTGATACGAACCTGCTTATCTTCCAAGGCCCTCGGCGGTTATTAACGGGCATCGCTTTAGCAACGAACACAAGCATTGTTGTCCTGCCTCAAGTACAACAAGAATTGATCGAACATCGGAATATTGCGACTGCTGAAGTGCATAGATGGGCTAGGAAGTTCCGTCAACAAGGCATCTCCAATGACGAACGGAACACCTATATTCAAGCACTGAATCCAAGTATTCGGGATTGGTTCGAAACGCAAGTTCTCAATAACCCACCTTTTGTATCCCATGCTCTCGATCAAGAGGCTACATTCCAAGTGGAAAGTCTTGCGGAAGGGATCCCAATAGAAGCGTTCAATGGACCCAATACGCTCGCAGATCGGCTTGTGATTGCACAAGCTGTGTATTTCGATGTCGAATTGCTTGGCTCCCATGACACCCGGACAATTGTTCATGATGATGTGAATACATGGGCGTACGCAAAGGGCTATAACAGGCCATTGATTCGTAGTCCAAGTGAACTGGTCTTCGATTTATCTGAGAACGATCTACATGCAGCGTATCAATGGATGATGGCGTTCAATAGTAATAGAACGGATTTACCATCTGATGAAAACAATATCGAGTTTTTGAGAACTCTGAATACTGTCGGTCGTTCGGGCTTTGATGAGAGAAACCATCTAGGTTTGAATACTCTTATCGCAAAATTGAAATCGCATTTGGAATGCGATGAATCTTTTCAAGCAACATTCGAAGAGGCCCTTCAGATATATGGAGGAACACGAGAAAAAGTGTTATCACTTGAAAATGGACTAATGAAACAGGTCAACACTGTCCTCGAACCATACGAACAATGATTCGATTTAGGAAGATAGGAAAGGGCAGGGAAGGGGTATATCCTGCTCATATGTAGCACTAGCATGACATCGCCACTGACACTCATCGATTGGTCGATCATCGCTCTCTATGTTGCAGCGGTGATTGGCGGTGGAGTCGCGCTTTCCCGCCAGCCGACTCGGTCGATGAGCGAATACTTCCTCGGCGGCAATCAAATGTCCGCGTGGCTGGTCATGTTCTCGGTCATCGCCACAACGCAATCGGCGGCGACTTTTCTTGGAGGCCCAGATTACGGCTTCCGCGGTGACTACACCTACCTTGGCGCTTCGGTCGGTGCCATTCTCGCTGCCCTTGTCGCAACGCGCTATCTGCTGGGGCGTTTCTACGAATTGAAAGTGACGACGGTCTACGAGCTACTCGCGGTGCGTTACGGCGAACAGGCGAAACGCGCCGCTGGCGGCATGTATCTGATTGGCCGGGTGTTCGCGAGCGGTGCGCGGGTGTACATCGCAGCCATCGCAGTCGCGATGATGCTGTTCTTCAATGTCGAGCCGCAAAGCGTGATTCTGGCGGTTTGCGTGATCGCGGTGTTCTCACTCGGTCTCACCCTGATGGGCGGCGTGCGGTCGGTGATCTGGAGCGACTTAGGGCAGTTCATCGTCTACTTCGGCGCGGCGCTGATCGCTTTGTTCAGTCTCTGGTCGCAGTTGCCGCTGACGCTCACCGAAATGATTGCGGCACTGCGTGAAGCCCCGGTTGAAAGCTTGAGTCAAACCGCGGGCGACCCCCCGCAGGTGGTGAACAAACTGATGCTGTTCGATTTTTCGCTGGACTTTGCCAAACCATTCACCATCTGGGCGATTTTCACTGGCGTGTTTCTCCTCAACCTTGGCAATTTCGGACTTGATCAGGATACGACTCAGCGGCTACTCACCTGCCGAGATGCGAAAGCCGCCAGCCGGGCGATGATCGCCTCCGCACTGGTGTCGATTCCCATCGTGTTTGTGTTCGTGACGATCGGTCAGCTGTTGCATCTGCGCTATGAGCGTCCTGAGTTGATGGCTTCGGCTGGCGAATTGCTGCCGGAATTCAACGGCGAGAGCATCACCGTGTTCATGTCGTACATCTTGTCCGAAATGCCAGCCGGCGTGCGCGGATTGGCCACGGCCGGCATCGTCGCCGCTGCCATTTCAACGATGACCTCGGGCTTGAGCGCGATGTCGTCGGTCTTGATCAGCGATTTCTACCGTCCTTGGAGGGAAGCGAGGTCGGGAGCAGATCCAGAACATTATGTGTTCGCTGGCCGCTGCGGCATGGTGTTGTTTGCCTTTCTGCTCGCGGCGATGGCAGTGCTGTGTTTTTATTGGCAGCGCTATACCGATATGGCCCTGCTCGAGTTCGCGCTCGCGGTGATGGCGTTTGCCTACTCCGGCCTGATCGGTGTGTTCTTCACATCGGTCTGCAGCAAACGGGGTTCGTCGCGCTCGGTGATCGTTGCGCTTATTACAGGATTTGTCGTTATTCTCGCGCAGCAAAGCTATGTGGTTGATGCGCTCGGCCTGCCAGTGTTGTTCAAGTCCTTGTCCTTTCCGTGGCAGCTGCTGATTGGCGTTGGCGCTTCCATCATCGTCTGCATGGTTGGCAACAGCGGGCAATCAGCAATCGATGCCGGCGGCGCTGAGATCGATGCTGGCGTCGCTGAGAATGATGCGCATCGGCTGTAGCTGCTGTTCGTAGCGGCGCCATTTCTGCACCGAACTGGTGTACACGGGCTGGCGTACCTGGGCGGTGCTAGCAGTGCCGACGGCCTGCTTCAGGCGGTGATACTCAAGACACTGCGGCTGCCAGTCGAGTTCCAGAAACTCAAGTACGCGGCGGGTCTCGGCGGCGGTGTCTGTCACGAGTTGCTCATAGGAGACGGTGCATATGCGGCCTGGAAAACAGGCATCCCAGTGCGCCATCAACTCGCGGTAGAGCAGGTAGTAGCCCGCCATTTCCTCTTGGGTGTAGGAATAGGGACAGGCGCTGCGACCGAACAACTGCTTGTAGTTGGCGTAGCAGGTGTCCATGGGCTCGCGCGTCATGTGCAGGATTTTCGCCTTCGGCAGTGCCCGGGCAATAGCACCGAGGTAGAGAAAATTGTTGGGCATCTTGTCGATAAAGCGCGCCAAGTGCCCGGTGCGCGGGCGGGTACTGTCCACATAGTCGTTACCGAGCCGGGCGAAATCGAGCTGGGCGCCGAAAGCCATCGCCGACAGCGGCGTCAGCCGTTCGATGCGTGGCCGCGCTTGCGCTACCCAGGCTGCAAAGAAGTTGCGCAACTCGCCAGCGGCGAACACCTCGCTGTGGGCGCCTAAGATCTGCTCTAGCAAGGTGGTGCCGGTGCGGGGCAGGCCAAGTATGAAGATCGGTTCCTCGCTGTCTGACCCGGCAGCCTCGCTTTGGCAGAACGCCGGGCTGAAGACATCGCGAATTTTGCCCAGCAGGCGGCGGTCCTGCTCCAAGCTGTACTTGAACTGGCTGCGCTTGCGTCGCATGCCCGCCTCTAGGTGGGCAAAGCTCATCGCGTATTCGCCAATGTCCTCCAATTCCTTGGCCAAGGCCAGATTGAGGTGGATGCCGCCTTCCGGCTGTTCACCGTAGTGTTGCAGCTGGGTGCGCAGCAGCGGGAGATGGTTGTCCTCTCGCGTTTGCGTCTTGAACTGCGACAAGGTCCAGTAGCCGAGAAATTGGGTCGGCGCCATCCTGAGTGCCTGCAAATGCACCGCTTCGGCTTCCTCGGTCTCGTGGCAGAAGTCGAGCATGCCAGCCAAATTGAATAGATTGCGGGCGCTGTCCGGGCGCAGTTCCCGCACCCGGCGGAACGCCTTGACCGCTTCGGCGTACTCGTTCAGTTCGCCATAGACAACGCCGATGGCATCCCAAACCTCCGGATTGCGCGATTCTAGTTGTTGCGATTGCTTCGCGGTTTGCAAAGCCTCCTGAAACCGACCTTGGCCGACGAGACAGCGCCCGAGTAGGGACAGGCTTTCGGCGTGTAGGTGATTGATCGATAATGCTCGGCGCAGCGGCGCCTCGGCGTCCCACGGCTTGCGCACCCGCATCAGGCAGTAGCCGTGCCAGTAATGGGTTGCGGGGTCGTCGGGCTTGAGCTCGGCAAGGGCGCGTGCAGGTGTCAGGGCGGCGTCGAATCGCTTGGCACGGATATGCCGTCCGAGATCGCGCATATGACGCTCGGCGGTTTTGGGTTGGCTCAGGGTGTGCGCTCCTTGAGGTAGGCGAAGGCGAGTTCGGCGAGTGCGACAACACCGTGACGAAGGGCGCGCTCGTCGATCTCGAAGTGCGGCGAGTGGTTGACATGCACTTCATCTGCGTCCGGCGGCGCGATGCCAAGGTAGAAGTAGAAGCCGGGGATGCGCTCGGCAAAGAAGCTGAAATCCTCACCACCCATCACTGGCGGATAGGTGTAGACCTGCTTGCTTCCGAACACTCGCTCTAGCACCGCTACCATCTCGTCGGTGAGGGCGGCATCATTGACCGTCACCGGATAGCCGACCGCTGTGTCGATATGCACATCGGCCTCGGCGCCGGCAGCCTTGGCGATGGCGCCCACAGATTCATGGATCCGCGCATGAAGATCCTTGCGCACTTCGGGGTCGAGTGCACGAATAGTGCCTTGCAACACCACTTCATCGGGAATCACATTGCCGCGGTTGCCGCCGTGAATCGCGCCGATGGTCACCACCGCCGGCGCCGTCGCAAGGTCTGTCCGGCGGCTGATCACCGCCTGTAGACCCATGATGATCTGCGCGGTGGCAACGATAGGATCGACACCGAACCAAGGGGTTGCGGCGTGGGTGCCCTTGCCGCGCACGGTGATTGTCAAAGGGTCGGCGCTCGCCATGGCGGCGCCGGGCGTATAGGTGATATGACCGAGCGGGTCGGGCGCCACATGCAGCGCGAGTATGGCCTCCGGCGTCGGATTGTCAAGCGCTCCCTGCCGCAGCATTTCGGCCGCGCCGCCGGTCTCGCCGGCGGGTGCGCCTTCTTCCGCTGGCTGGAAAATCAGCACGACGGTGCCGGGCAGCGCATCGCGCATGTTGGCGAGCACTTGAGCGGCCCCCATCAGCATTGCAGTGTGGGCATCGTGGCCGCAGGCGTGCATGACGCCGACCTCCTTGCCCTCCCATTCGGTTGTCACGTTGGATGCGAACGGCAGGCCGGTCTGCTCGGTGATGGGCAGCGCATCCATGTCGGCTCGCAGCGCAAGCACAGGGCCGGGCTGGGCACCGCGCAACACGCCCACCACGCCGGTGTGCGCCACTTCGGTACGCACGTCAAAGCCGAGCGATGAAAGATGTTCGGCGACGATGCCGGCAGTGCGAAACTCGCGATTCCCCAACTCCGGGTGCCGGTGGAAATCCTGCCACCAGCGGATGACGTCCGGCTCGATAGTCTTGGCTTGATCGGCGATCATTGCCGGGCCTGCGGGATGTGCGCCGAACCCTTGAGCGGCCGAGGCCGAAGATTGCTGTCGAACCAAGCCGGCAATACCCGCTCGCAGGCCGCGGCAAGAGCAATCAGCGCTTGATCGCAGTAAGGTGCGCCGACGATCTGCATGCCGGTGGGCACGCCGTGCGGACTGAACCCTGTGGGCATCGCCATCACCGGACAGCGGCCGATCGCATTGAAGGGATAGGTCAGGAACCAGCCCTTGTTGGCGTCTACTTCCTTGCCGTGAATCAGGCACTGATCTCGGCTGTAGTCGAAGTCCGCGGCGATCTCCGGGTTCGCTACGGTGGGGCAGATGAAGATGTCCACACGCGCCAGAATTGCTGCCATCTGCTGCCAGATACGCTGAGTACATTCGTTCGCCCAGCCGATCCGATCCGGCCCGACATCACGAGTGTGCCGCAGATGCCAGCGCGTATAGTCGCAGAGCGCCTCGCTTTGCTCCGCTGCGCCGTAGCGTTCCCGCAAGTTTTTCGTGAGCAGTGCGCCCGCGATGAGCCCCTGCTGAACGCGCGCCATTTCGATGACCCAATCGCCAAGCTGCATCGTCACTTCGACAACCTCTGCACCCGCATCCTCAAGGTGTCGCAGCGTCTCTAGGGTATTGTCGCGCACGCAAGGTTCAAGTTCGTAGAAACCCAAATCCAGAGAATAGCCGACTTTGATACCCGCGAGGCTATCGATGGGCGCAGATTGCGCGTCAGGCGGCAGTTGCGAGGCGACATCGCTCGGGTGCGGACCGGCAACAACCTCGTACATCAGCGCTAGATCAGCCATATTACGGGCCATCACACCATGGTGGCAGCAGGGATCAAGGTTGTAGGGGAAAATCTCCGGCACCCGCCCGTGACTCGCCTTGAACCCCACGATACCGCATTGGCTCGCCGGAATGCGGATCGAACCGCCAAGGTCGGTGCCGTTTGAGAGCGTCGTCATGCCAGCTGCCAGTGCCGCCGCGCCGCCGCCAGTCGAACCGCCCGGCGTGAACGCCGGCGCCCAGGGGTTGCGAGTCACCCCCCAGAGGCGAGACCAGGTGTAGGCGGCGACCGAAAACTCAGGGGTGCAGGTGCGTTGATGGATGATCGCCCCGGCCGCCATGAGTCTCTCGGGCACCGGGTCGGTGGATTGTGCGACCGCATCGCGCAATAGCAGCGAACCGTTGGTGGTCACCTGGCCATCAATGTAGGTTTCGTCCTTAATCGCACAGCTTAAGCCCTCAAGTGCCCGCGCTTGTCCGCGCGCATAGGCTCGCTCGGCCGCCTTTGCGGCGGCGAGCGCTTGCTCATCGAAGGTGAAGGCGAGCGCGTTGACCTTGTCATTGACCGCCTCGCGCTGGGCAATCTGCGCCCGCAGCACCTCGACCGGCGACAGCTCGCGATTGCGAAACGCTGTCAACAGATCGCAGGCCGGTGCGTAGCAGAGATCTTCAGGCGTCATTATTTGACCGCCGAGCTACCAGCACCAGAAGACCGATGCCGATGATGGCGCACACGGCCCCCAGCCAGAGCACGGGCTGATAATTGTTGCCATCCGCGATCCAATAAGCCGCCAAGGGCGGGCCGATGATCTCGCCAATCTTGAACGCGGGTGAACTCAGCACGATGAAGCGCCCCGAGGCATCGACCGCATTGAAGGTCGCCATCAGCGGCGGCAGCACGAAACTCCAGAAGAACTGGAACACAATCGTGGTCGCGATGTACAGGACGAGCGCATTGTCGGACGTCATTGCACCGAGGCCAAGGAAGGTCAAGAGCATGACGATAAGGGCGAGCAGCATTGCGAAGGTGCGGCCTGTATAACGACTCACGGCGGGCGCAATGATAGAACCGAGAATGCTGATGAGGTAGCCCCAGCCGATGATTTCCGACACCTTCATGGATTCTAGTCCCGCCGCGACACCCATGCGCTCCATGTAGCCCCAGACAGCAGAGATGGCGATGTAGAGAATCACTGTGCCGAGAAACGCCGCTGCCGCGGGCACGCCGATGTCAGCAAGCCGCAGAGTGACTGCGTTCCGCACCGGTGCGCCGTGGCGCGGGAACAGCCACGCGCTCAGCAGGAACGCCAGCAGCAGCCAAGCATTGAGATACCAGAAGAATGCATTGAGTCCGTGCGCGTCTATCAGACCGGGCAGCACCTCAAAGCCTATGAAGCCAAAGGCGACCTGTGCGCTCACTGCTAGGCCGAATGACCAATCGGGATTGCGCGCGTCGCCGAGCGCGGCGAGCGAGACGGCGTAGGCCGCCCCGCAGCCGAGGCCGGCTAGTACGCGCGAGATATAGAGCAGGGTAAAATCATCGCGCACAAAGGTGCTAGCGAAGTTGGCGACGAGAAAGACGCCCAAGCCTAGCAACACCATGACGCGCCACGACAGGCGGCGCACCCAGACAACGGCACTGGTGCTGGTGATGAAGATGCCGACCATGTCCGCCGATGCCAGAAACCCGACCTGCTGAATACTAAAAGCCAGCGTCTCGGTCATGGTGCCAATCCAAAGCGGCAGCAGTATCAACACCGAGGCGCCCATCACGACAACCAATAGGATCGCGGCCATGGCCGGCGGCTGCTTGGCGTCGGCGAGCGCCGACATGAATGCCGATCTTGCCGAAGTGATCATAGAGTGCCCATCGTTCTCGCGCATCAAAGTTTGAAGTTCATAGTCGAAATGATACGCGAGGAAGTTTCTGCGAAAAGCTTAGGGCCTGTTCACAGGCCCTCATTCGATGGCGTTCTCGCACACACCCAAATGGTCACTCGCTGCGCGCCCGCCTTCTTGAGTGTGTTGCTAGCGGCACGGACGGTGGCGCCTGTGGTGAGGACATCATCGATAAGCGCCACTGACTTGCCTGAGAGATCTCTGCGCACGGTAAACGCGCCGCCCAAGTTCTTGAGTCGTGCGCTGCGCGAGAGTTCGGATTGCGGGCGCGTGTGGCGCTTGCGTTTGAGCGTGCGCAGATCAACCGGGATGCCGAGTGACTTGCTCACATAGCGGGCGATGAGCGCCGACTGGTTGTAGCCGCGCTTCGCCATGCGTCGCCACGAGAGGGGAACGGGTATGAGCAGGTCGGGCTTCGGTTGTTGTGCGCCGAACTGCATCGCGCATAGTTCGGAGACCAAGGCAAGGCTCGCAAATCCAGCGCGGAACTTTGCGCGTGACAGCAGCTTTGCAATATCGTCTTCATACAGGAACGGTGAGCAGACGCCGTCGGGGAACGGGGCATTCATCTGGCATTCAACACATCGGCGCGCAACAGGCGATGCCTGCGGCAAGGCGCATAGCGGACAGGCATTGAGGTTCCAAGGCAGTGCGTACTCGCACGGCTCGCATAAGTCCATCGCTCGCTGCGATGGCAAGCCGCACAGCAGACAGCGCCCGGGCAACAGTCCGAACTTCCATAGAGTGCCAAACGGTAGGAATGTTGTGGACTTTGGGTTAAGATGCGCGCCATGTCGATTCGCTAGGACGGTAGTCTTCTCAACAATGGGGAACATCACAATGGGGAAAATCCTGAATTTCGCTATGCCTGTGCGGACTATGATTCGCGCAACCTTCATTTTCGCCTTATCTGCGACTCTTTTGCCAGTAGGCAGCCCATCGGCCGAGGCCGAAGAAGGCGCAAACCCGATGATCGAAGAAGTCATCGTCGTTGGTTCGCGGCGTAGAGACCGTTCGGCGGCCGATTCGCCAGTGCCCGTTGATGTGGTGGGCGGTGATGAGATCGGCGCTCAGGGCGATTCAAACATGGATACGCTCATTGCCAGCCTCGTGCCTTCCTACAACGTGAGTCAGGAGCCGATTAGCGATGCTGCCACCTTTATCCGACCCGCCACACTTCGCGGGCTTGCGCCGGACGCCACTTTGGTGCTGGTCAATGGCAAGCGGCGGCATCGGGCAGCGGTGATCGCGCTCTTGGGTGCTGGCATTTCCGGTGGCTCGCAGGGGCCGGATATCTCTGTCATCCCGGCGATTGCCTTGGATCGGCTCGAAGTGCTGCGCGACGGCGCTTCGGCGCAGTATGGCTCTGATGCCATTGCAGGAATCATGAATTTTGTCCTCAAGGAGGATAGCTCCGGCAGCGCATTTGATGTCAAGTACGGCACCCACTATGAGGGCGATGGTGATGCCATGACCCTGTCGGCCAATGTGGGCCTGCCACTCACAGATGCTGGTTTCGCCAACTTGAGCTTCGAATGGAAGGAGTCTGACCCGACCAGCCGCAGCGAGCAGCGAGGCGATGCCCAGGTCTTGATCGACGCTGGCAACACAAATGTTCGCCAGCCAGTACAGGTTTGGGGCGCGCCCGAATTCTCGGACGACTTCAAGCTGTTTGGCAACTTCGGCCTTGATCTAGGCAATGGCATGGAGGCCTATGCCTTTGGCAACTGGGCTGAGCGTCAAGTGGAAGGTGGCTTCTATTATCGAAATCCGCATACTCGTGGTGGGGTTTTTGCCGGGCCTCAAATAGATGCCAATGGTATGGTTGTGGAGGAGGGTGGTACGCCCACAGTCAAGGTCGCAGATCTGTCAGGCGATATGTCAGGCAATTGCCCAGTCGTTCGCATTGTGAATAATGTCGCAGATGCTGGTGGCTTGGCTGCTGTTCAGGCCAATCCCGATTGCTACACGCTCTACGAGAAGTTTCCCGGTGGGTTCACGCCCCAGTTCGGCGGATTCGTGGATGATCTCGCGCTTGCTGGCGGGGTGCGCGGCCAGATGGGTGAGTGGTACTTTGATTTGAGCGCAGTCGCTGGCAGAAGCCACGCCGAATTCTACATTTACAACACCATCAACCCGCAGCTTCTTGGGTTGCGCAACGACATCCCCATTCACTATGACGCTGGCGCCTACACGGAAACTGACCGCACGGTGAACTTCGATATTTCGCGCCCTGTGACGATAGGTGGATTTTGGTCGCCACTCAATGTCGCGCTCGGCGCCGAATATCGGGATGAAACATTTGAGATCACCAATGGCGAGCCGAATTCCTTTTACATCGATCGAGCAAATGGACTTGACCAACAAGGGTTTGGTATTGGCTCGAATGGCTTCCCGGGATTCCAACCTGGGGATGCCGGTGAGAACAAGTCCAGTTCAGTGGCGGCCTATGTGGATCTTGAGGCGAACGTGACGCAAGACCTGCTCGTCGGTGCGGCGCTTCGCTATGAAGACTACGAGGAGTTTGGCAACACGCTCGATGGCAAGCTCGCGGCGAGAATGCAATTAACCGATACCCTCGCGGTGCGAGGGGCAGTGAGCACAGGGTTTCGTGTGCCGACCGCCGGGCAGGCGAACCTACGCAACGTGACCACCGAATTCCAAAACGGCATGCTAGCCGACATTGCCTCCCTGCCACCGACCAATCCTGTCGCCGTGCAAAAGGGCGCTCAGGCGCTCACGCCTGAGGAGTCCACGAACATCACGCTAGGCGCCGTATTCGAGCTCGGCCCGGCGAACGTCACCATCGACTACTACAACATCGAAATTGAAGATCGCATCGCCTTTACCAGCCGCTTCGAGTTGACCGATGCGGATAAAACTGCACTCTTGGCTGCGGGTGTGAGCGATGCAAGCAGCTTCTCTTCGGTGCGATTCTTCTCCAATCAGCAGACCGTTGAAACGCAAGGGATCGACTTGGTTGTCACACTGCCGTTTGATCTTTGGGGGGGCTCATCAAACTTGACGGCGGTCGCCAACTGGTCTGATATAGAGCTCACAAAGTTCGATCCTGAATTCACGGCTGACAATCGCCGCCTGCAAATCGAAGAAGGGCGTCCGGACTCGCGTTTTGTGTTGACTTGGACGCATGACCAAGGGCCTTGGAGCTTCATGGCGCGTGGACGTTTCTATGGCGAATACTATGATGCGCCAACCAATGACGGCTCGGTGTCCTTCTACCCCGACTCGGCGTTCCTCGTGGATGTCGAGGGTTCCTATGCGGTCACTCAAGATGTCACAGTGACGCTCGGTGCGCAGAACGTGTTCGATGAGTATCCATCAAAGAACCCCAAGGGAGAAGTGGCTGGATTGGTTTACCCCGAAGGGTCGCCCTTCGGCTTCAACGGCGGCTTCTACTATCTGCGCGCGCGCCTGAGCATGGACTAAACGCCTATGAGCGAGCGCCACATATCGATCTCCTGAATGCGCAAGTAGGGGTTCTGCGACTTGGTAAAGCCGAGCGTTGCGCTTGGCTGCGACGAATAGTGGTGACCTGGCAGCAGCAGCGTCTCATCGGGAAGTTCTGACAGGCGGCGCAGGCTTTTGAACATATCGTCCGCATTCGACCCTGGTAGGTCGACGCGGCCGCAGCCATGTATAAAGAGGGTATCGCCAGCCACCAGCGTGTGCTTGATCCGAAAACACTGCGAACCCGGCGTGTGGCCGGGGGTGTGCAGGAACTCGACCTCAATATCGCCGACATCGAGCGTATCGCCGCTGTCAACGCGCCGCATGTCGTTCTCGGAAATACCCGTGACCTTCTTGAGGCCATCCGCTTCGAGGCGATGGCAATAGACATGACACGGACGCTCGGCGAGCAGTTCAGCGACGCCTTCAATCTGATGTGACGCGAAGCTGCCGCCGCAATGGTCGGGATGGTAGTGCGTGACGAGTGCGCCTTGTAGGTTGAGCTCCAATTCATCAACCCGTTCAAGCAGTTTTGAGACGTTCCAGGCAGGATCCACGAGCACTGCATCACCAGTCGGTCGCCAGCCGACGAGATAGGCAAAGTTTTGCATGGGGCCGACGGCAATCTGCTCAATAATAAAATCCTCTTGGGACATGTGTGCTCCTTGAATGCCACTGTGCCTATAATCCCACAATTGATCAAAAGGACGGAAACCCATGTATTACGCACAAATGGAGTCGCCCGTTGGCACCTTGACGCTCGCTGGCGAAACAGCGAACTGTGTTGATTCGATCTCCTTTGGCGATGGCGACATGCCTCGTGAAGCAAAGCCCGATGCTGATCGCTTTGCCGAGGCGCGCGCGCAGCTCACAGAGTATTTTCAAGGACAGCGCGAGCGCTTCGACTTCCCGATGCGTCTCACCGGTAATGGATTTCGTCGCCAAGTGCTTGAGCAGTTGTGCCATGTGCCTTTTGGCAAGACTGTATCCTACGGCGAACTCGCCGCAGCCGTCGGCAACGAGCGAGCAGCGCGCGCGGTTGGTGGAGCGGTTGGCAGCAATCCGCTTGCCATCGTTGTGCCGTGTCACCGGGTGCTCGCCGCGGGCGGCGGCATTGGCGGCTTTGGCGGCGGGCTTGAGGCGAAGCGGAAGCTGCTGGCGATCGAAGGCGTGACGCCCAAGGGTTAAGTGCTCACCAAGCGCCCGAATACATCAAAGTATTGCGGGAAGGTCTTTTCCACGACTTGTGGGTTTTCGATCTCGACCGGCGCACCGAACGACGCCAGCGAAAAGCACATCGCCATTCGATGGTCGCCGTAGGTCTTGATGCGCGCCGGACGAAGTTGCTTGGGCGGCGTGATGTCGATGCTGTCATCGGTGGTCGTGATCTCAGCACCGAGTTTTGAAAGCTCGCAGCGCATGGCCTCAAGGCGATCAGTCTCTTTGATGCGCCATGTGCTGATGCCGCGAATGCGCGTGCTGCCAGAAGCAAAGAGCGAGGCAACGGCGAGAGTCATGGCGGCGTCGGGCATGTGATTGAGGTCGAGATCAACGCCCTTGAGCGATGCGCGCGAAATGACTGTGCCTCGTTCGTTCGTGTCAATTTGCGCGCCCATGGCGCGCAGCGCATCAGCGAATGCCGCGTCGCCTTGGACGCTGTTCGCAGGCAGATTGACAATGCGCAGCGAAGCGCCCGCGATGGCGCCGGCAGCGAGGAAATAGCTCGCGCTTGATGCATCGGCTTCGATTTCGTACTTGCCGGGAGACAGGTAGCGGCTTGGTTGCAGGGCGTAGTGGCGGTAACCGTCCCGATCAACTTCGACTCCAAAATCCGCCATCATGCGGATGGTCATGTCGATGTAGGGCTTCGAGACTTGTTCTCCCGGCACTTCTATCTGCACTTGTTCTTTGGCAAGCGGTGCGGCAATCAAGAGGGATGTCAAGAACTGGCTGCTTAGCGTTCCCGGCAGGACGGCGACGCCGCCTTCAAGGCCGCTGCCCGTCACTTTGACGGGTGGATAGCCTTCAGATTCAAGATAGGTGATGCTCGCGCCGAGTGCCGTCAGGGCATCCACCAAGGGCGCGATGGGGCGTTCACTCATGCGCTTCGACCCCTCCAAAACATATTCTCCTTGACCAAGGCAGAGGGCTGCGGTCAGCGGGCGATAGGCGGTGCCAGCGAGCCCGAGATACAGAGTCTTGGCAGCTCCCGCCGCGCCAAGCGCACCGCCACATCCGCGCACCAAGAGCGAGTCTCCGGCAACCTCAAGCTGTACATCGAGGGCTGTCAACGCATCCCGCATGAGCGTTGTGTCTTCGCTGTTGAGCGCGCCGTACAGGCGCGTATCGCCTTCGGCCAAGGCGGCGAGCAACAAGGCTCTATTCGTCAGGCTCTTTGAGCCGGGAATCCGCACCTCGCCGGAAATGCCTGCGTGCTGTGGTAGTTGCAGGGATACTTCGGGCAGTGCTGAAACGTTCAGGGTGGAGACGACTCGAGCCGAGATTCTATGCAATGCGCAATGATAGAGGATTAAAGCTGCATTGGAAAATGCTGGAAACGTTTGATGAGGGCCTCGAAGTCAAGCGATGCGTCATCCCCTACAGCGTCATATCTGATCGCGGCAATGCGCCCAAAGCGCGTGCGGTCGTCGCAATGCTTACCGAGCACCGCACGCGCCAATGGCGCATCAATGCTGATGTAGTGGGGCGCGAAGTCAATCTCGTCCGAGCCGACGATACGGTAGCTGCTGATTGTCCCTTCGTGCGCAATGTCGATCCAAGCGCCAAAGAAGACCCGGCCTGTGTCCTTGGGCGTGCGGTTGATGACCTGCAACACATCAAGGCGCTTTGAGAGATAGGCGATGCGCCGGTCGATCTCCCGCAGCAGGCGCTTGTTGTAGTGATAGTCGGCGTTTTCCGAGCGATCACCCAAGGCGGCGGCCTCCTTAACCTTGCGTGTCGCATAGGGACGCTTGTGCTTCCAAAGCCACTTGAGTTCCTCGGTCAAGACCTTGTGCCCGGTCGGGGTGATATAGGCGCTCGACATGCCCGCGTCTCCGATGGATACTCAATTAGTAATAACAAAAGAGAATAAGAAAGAAACCTTTTAAGACACTTGCGTTATAGTCGCAAGTGGTGAAGAATACCCGCTCATTGTATCTTCAATTGCAGAGACCCTTATGTCACTTCAACTCGGCGACGAAGCGCCCAACTTCACTGCGGACACTACAGAAGGCATCATCACCCTGCACGACTACCTCGGCGACGGATGGGGTGTGCTGTTCTCGCATCCTAAGGACTTCACGCCGGTGTGCACCACCGAGCTTGGCGAAGTCGCGAAACTGAAGGCCGAATTCGACAAGCGCAATGTCAAGGTGCTCGGCCTGTCGGTGGACCCCGTGACCGACCATGTCAAATGGTCTCAGGACATTACCGATACGCAAGGCATAGCGCTCAATTTTCCGCTCATTGGCGATGACAATCGCACGGTTGCGAGCCTCTACGACATGATCCATCCGAACGCCAACGATACGCTCACCGTGCGTTCCGTGTTTGTCATTGGCCCGGACAAGAAGATCAAGCTTTCCATTACGTATCCGGCAAGCACCGGCCGCAACTTTGAAGAGATTTTGCGCACTATCGATTCGCTGCAGCTCACCGCCGCGCATAGTGTGGCGACGCCGGTCAATTGGCGGCATGGTGAAGAGGTCATCATCGTGCCTGCGGTCTCCGATGAGGATGCCAAGGAGAAGTTCCCGAACGGCTGGCGTGCGGAGAAGCCTTATTTGAGGTACGTGCCGCAGCCTGAGTAGTGCGTGGCGCGAGCGCGCCGCCTCGCCGAACACGTCCGACCACTAAGCGCAGGACGTGCGCCATCGTCTTTGGATAGCTCTGTGACTACACCCATTGGTGCCAAGTCTCGTAGAATATGCGGATGCTTCGACTTCAAGCTAAAGCGCAGGATGATGAGGGTGTCAGTGACGCTGATCGGCCCAAGAGATCCAATTGGATGTATCTGTTCCTTGGTGGCGTGGCCTCAGGGCTCATTCCCGTTCTCATGTCATTTGGACTGATTCGTCAGCTTCAAGAGAGCGTGACGTTGGAAGTGCTCTTGTCAATTGGTGTTCTGGCGATCCTCATTGTGCTTCTGTTCGTGCTTTCGGCCCGGCAACGCTACAACGAACGCACTTACTTACGCGCTTGGAAGGAACGGCAAGAACGTCAACTCGCATTGAAGCAGCAGCGACAATTAGAGGCACTTGGGCGAACCGCCAGAAATTCTCATCGCAATACCCAATCAGATCAAGCAGATTGGGAAGGTGATGATGAGCAACCCTCGCTGATAGAAACTCGATTGTTGCGGTCCATAGGACTTGAGCCGCCTTCTTAGCCGCGCCTGTCGAGCGCCTTGTGAAGAGCCCGTAAGGTGCAAGACAGTCCATGATGCTATTGCAAGCCTTGCTTTTGGCAGCCCTGCAGGGCGTGACCGAATTCCTGCCTATCTCAAGTTCGGCCCATCTGATCCTCATGCGAGAACTGGCCGGATGGCACGATCAAGGTCTTGCTTTCGATGTCAGCCTGCATCTCGGCAGCCTCGGCGCCCTGCTTCTGTATTTTCGGCGCGACCTTTCCTCCCTTGCCATCGGCGGCGCCGAATCACTGCGATGCGGCAGTCTCAACGCGCAGGGCCGCGTGCTGTTCATGCTGTGCCTCGCAACCCTTCCAATCGTCTGTCTCGGCTTGATCGTCGTCGCTTTGGGTTTCGATAGTGAGTTGCGCAGCCCGCATGTGATTGCTTGGGCGAATCTCATATTGGCACCCTTGCTTCTGCTGGCCGATAAGAAACGTGGTGTCCAGACAATCGAATCTCTCACAATGAGACATGCGCTCATGATCGGCTGCTGGCAGTCTCTTTCCGTGATTCCGGGCGCATCGAGATCAGGCGTCACAATGACCGGTGCGCTCATGCTCGGCTACTCGCGACAAGAAGCCGTGCGCATCGCCATGCTGCTTGCGCTGCCAAGCATCATTGGTGCTGGCCTATTATCAGGCGTTGCGGCCTTTGAAGCGGACACACTCCCTGCGATTCATTTGCTCGTCGCTGGCACTGTATTTAGCTTCATCGCCGCGTATGCTTCGATTGCGCTACTGCTTAAGGTCGTAGAGCGGATAGGCATGTTGCCGTTTGTGGTCTACCGCATTGCGCTAGGCGCGATACTGTTGTTGGTGCTGTATACAGCCTGACAGCTTCTCTGGGCAAGCTCTGAACAAGTCCATCCTTGGACTTGTTCAGACTCGCAAATCAGAATTATGATTCTGATTTGCTCGCGACTTCAATGCCTTACGGCACTGAAGTC
>JAPYNO010000125.1 GCA_028283025.1 Pseudomonadales bacterium
CCGCTTTTGAAGTTTTACAGTGATCCGAGCGGCCCCTCCTTCTGTCACGGGGAGGCCGCCTGAGTCGATCCAGACGACGTAAGGCTTATCTTGCGCGCCCGCTGCGGTGGGAAGCAGCAGGTACAGCGCGACGCACAGCAGGGTGAGAAGGGTGCGTACGGGACGGGAAAGCAGCCCCGCAGCAATATTCAGGAGGCCGAGCAGCATAGCGGGAATCCGCACGCTAGCTTCCTTCGTGTGCACGCCATAAGAGATAACTTATTTATTTGGCGGTCTACAGGCTCCGGTCGCAAGGAAGCCTGAGTTCCGGGCAAGGTCGTAAACACGATGATGTGACAGGCGAGTTGGAGCATTGAGGAATGCGAACACGAACTGCACCAAGTGATCGATTCTGCGGAGAGATCATCGTGGGCCGCGGCCTGATTGTAGGAGGTTCGTGTCATTTGTTCGCGGTCAGTGCGCTGCTGCCCGAAGGCTACCCACTGAACGATATGACTATGCACCCGTGTGCGTGAGTTTCGCGTGAGTGCCTGCGGCTTATGACTTCACGCTACGTTCACGTAAGCGTCTCTCCGCGCTTGTGAAACAAGGTTCAAGCAAGGGCTATCGGTAAACGTCTCGTCGATGCCCGATTTTAGGGAATTAGCCGGCCGACGTGACCCTCACCATCACTGACGACGACCCGCCGATTGAAACTAGAGAAGGTCTTGCCACACAAGATTACGCTCTGCTAAGCAGGACGATTCGAGCGCCCTTCAAATCGGCTCGCAGGTCGTATCTTTTCGTATTCACGCAATACGGGTGCAAATTCTTCAGGCGTGCTGGCGTGAATGATGATGCCATCGGCGCCCAACTCGAACTCTTCGAGCCAGCGCACGGCGCAGGTCTTGGCATCACCAATCGCCGCCGGTCGCCAGGATTCCGGCAGTTCTTTTTCGATTGCCGCCAACTGGCGCATGGTTGCTACACTATCAATCAGTCCTGGTACAGCTTGCACAGCTTGACTTTGCCGAAAGCGGATGAGCTCGGCCTCATCCCAGCCATTGACCTTGACCAAGGCTTCACCATAGCCAGGGACTTGCAGATACGTTGCGCAGCGCGCCACAATTCGCCTCAAGTACGCTGCTTCGCTTGCATCGCAGCCCTCATCACACACAGTCGCAAGCACCGACCAGATTTTGACCTCGCCAGCCTCGCGCCCCGCTTCCCGCTCGCCCTGACGGACCGCAGCAACAGCGCGAGTCAATGCCTCTCGGCCCATGAAAGTATGCAGGTGCACACCGTCGTAGATGCGTCCGGCGTTGACAAGGCTTTTCAGCCCAAATCCGACGTAGAGCAGCGGCACATCCTCGCTGACATAGTCGGCGAGATGCAAATGCGGATAGTTGCCAAGTGCGCCGGAAAAGCCGCTCACGGCCTCGCCGCGCAGCAGTGCGCGCATGATGCCAACAAACTCGCGCTCTCTTTCATACGTCGGATAGTCAATGTTCAGCATCTTCCAGCGAAATCCGACGCCCTTGGCGAGGCCAAGTGCAAAGCGCCCTTCTGAGAGCCTGTTGAGCGTCGATGCCATAGACGCGGTGACGACTGGATGGCGGGTGTTGAGATTGGTCGCCGAAGTACCAATGTAGAGCGACTCGCTGACCGCTGCGCACGCGCCGCAGATAGCAGCTATTTCCTTGTAATCAGCGCGCTCGGAGATCATTACGTTGCCGACCCCGAGCGCTTCCCCGTCGCGTACCTGCGACAAGACATCACGCGGCGTGCGGCTGTGGCCAGGCAGACCGTAGAAGCCGAGTTCGGGGAACTTTGAGCGGTACTCAGTCATCATAGGCGCGGCGCATGTGGTGAGCGCGTATTATGAATGGGATGCGCATTCCCTCCAAACCCGATCTGGTGACGCCCGAATGGCTGACGGCGAGACTCAATGCGTCGGGTGCGCCCGGCACCGTCACAGACATTCGCGCCCATCCGGTCGGCACGGGGCAGATGGGCGAAAACGCCCGCTTCGAGCTGGTCGGCGAAGGGCCGCTACCAACAACGCTCGTTGGCAAGTTTCCCTCTACAAGCGATCTCAGCCGGCAGCTTGCCGTCGCGGTCAACAATTATGCGCGCGAAGTGTTCTTCTATTCGCATCTTGCGCACACAGTCGAAATTCAATCGCCGCGCTGCTTTGCCGCGGAGTTCGACCCTGAATCTCACGACTTTGTGTTGATTCTAGAAGACCTCGCACCGGGCGTGCAGATCGAGCAGATGTCCGAATGCAGCACAGACGAAGCCGCGCTTGCCCTTGAGGCGCTTGCCAAGCTGCACGGCCCGCGCTGGGGCGACCCAAGCCTTGCGGATATTCCGCTGCTCGCGACTTTACATATGGAAGGGCAAGCAACGTCGCCGTACCAAGCGTTCCTTGAGGCGTTTCGACACCGCTACGAGGCGCGATTGGAACCAGGCGAGCTTGCCATTGCGGAAGCGTTCGCAAAGGTGCAAAACGCCTATGCCAATATCAATGCACCGCGCACCATCATTCATATTGACTACCGGCTCGACAACATGATGTTCGGCGGCCCGCATCCGCTGACCGTCTTCGATTGGCAGTCGGTCAATCACGGACATGCGCTACAGGATGTCAGCTATTTTCTCGGCACGTCCGTCTCAAGTGAACGCCGCGCCCACGAGGAACGCGCACTCCTCAAGCACTATCTTGATGTGCTTTCAAGCTTTGAGGTGCGGCTCGGCTGGAACGAGTGCTGGCAGCTCTACCGGCACTTTGCGCCAGCTGGGCTCAACATGTCGGTGCTAGTTTCAACGCTCGTCGGAGAAACCGAGCGCGGCAACGATATGTTCCTCGCCATGGCCAAGCGCAGCATCGCCATGTGCGAGGATTTAGAGACCATGTCGCTACTACTC
This sequence comes from Pseudomonadales bacterium, assembly GCA_028283025.1. Lineage (GTDB taxonomy): Bacteria > Pseudomonadota > Gammaproteobacteria > Pseudomonadales > Azotimanducaceae > Azotimanducus. Next base: position 2,908 of record JAPYNO010000125.1, read on the forward strand.
AAATCAGCGTAGCTGTTCGTGAAAGCTATTCGTCAAATGTAATACCCCTGCTCGCCGTGTGCGTGCAGGTCGAGCCCTTCGATCTCGGTCTGTGTGTCAACCCTCATGCCGCCGACAAGCTTATCGA
>JAPYNO010000126.1 GCA_028283025.1 Pseudomonadales bacterium
CGGCCTTCTGCGCCAGCGAGCGTGGGCGCTTACGATCCAGAATATGTGGATATGTTTGAAATCGGCCTGAAGGCGCTTGTGCTTGAGGATCGCTTGCGGCTCAATGTGTCGGTCTACCGAAACGACTACGAGGATTATCAGGCACAAGTCAACCGCGTCGGCGACTCCTTCGATACTCGTGTGCTCAATGCCGCCGCGGCTGAGATTGACGGTGTGGAACTCGAAGTGACTGCGCTCATCTCGCCGATCTTTCGTATCGATGCGACCTTCGCCTACACCGATGCCGAGATCACCAAGGTTGACCTTGACCCATCGCTCGAAGCCAACTTTTCCGCCGGGCATCGACTCCCGTATGTCAGCGAAAACACCTTCAGCATCTCCCCGCAACTCGATTTTCCGCTCACCAGTGGAGGCAGCGTTCTTGCGCGCCTCGACTATGCCTATCGCGACGACTTCTTCGGACAAATCGCCAACTCGCCTTTCGAGCGCGAAAAGGGCTACGGCCTGATCAATGGCCGCATCGAGTACCGCAGTGCCGAGCGCAATTGGTCCGTAGCGCTCTACGGCATCAACCTCACCGACGAAACCTATACGCGGGTACGCAACTACTACCCCGGATTCCTCGGCTTCGCCATTTGGAACACCGACAGGCGCGAGCTCGGTTTGGCGGCGCGGTATGAATTTTGAGCGGCTATCGCACCTCGGCCGTGCGCACGGACATCAAGGAAAGCGCCCTCTACTCGCCTGACCTAGCGCCTGTCGCCGACTCTGAGCGCACATGGAGCGCGTGGCACCTCGCGGCGCTGTGGGTGGGGATGGCGGCGTGCATACCCACCTATGTACTTGCCAGCTACATGATGAAAAGCGGTCTGAGTTGGCTCGAAGCCCTCACGATCATTCTCATTGCCAACGTCATCGTGACAGTGCCCATGACATTAAATGGTCACGCGGGCGTCAAGTATGGCGTGCCTTTCGCGGTTATAGGGCGCGCGCCTTTCGGAACGCTCGGCGTGCATATCCCAGCGCTCGTCAGGGCGCTTGTGGCCTGCGGCTGGTTCGGCGTACAAACTTGGATTGGCGGATTGGCAATCTACGTCATCGCCTGCACGCTGCTTGCGCAGCCCGTTGCAAACGGCCTCACGATTGGAAAGTTCATCGCCTTTGGCGTGTCTTGGGTGCTCACGCTGTACTTCATCTGGCGCGGCAGCGAATCGATACGGTATTTGGAAACCTTCGCTGCGCCCATTTTGATTGGTGTCGGCCTGCTGCTATTAGCGTGGGGCGCAAGCCACGGCGGTGGCTTCGCGACTGTTCTTGCGCAAAGCACGCAGCTTGAGCGGACTACTGCCGAATATCGCGCTGATGGAGGCATCTCGATTTTACCCTTGAGGGATGTGAACGGTGAATGGAAGGCTGATGAATATCGAATCGCTGGGAGTTCAAGACTTGAAAACGCGGACTGGCGACCTGCTGAGCAGGGAGTCGTGGAGATGCCGCCGCAAGAGGTGGAGCGCCTGCGCACGGTTGCGAAAAACAACCTTGTCGTACAGTTCCGGCGCGCGCAGACGGTCTCAAGTCCGGTACCGGTTGCCGAGCCGTCCATATCGGGCAGCAGGCTCGCATCTTGGCTGTTTTGGATGACGGCCATGGTGGGGTTCTGGGCCACCATGTCGATTAGCATCGCCGACATTACCCGCTTCGGCAAAAGCCAACGCGCACAGGTTGCCGGCCAGTTCCTCGGCCTGCCCACCACCATGCTTCTCTACAGCTTTGTGAGCGTGTTTGTCACATGTGCCGCGCTGATTGTGTTTGAAGACGTTCTGGTTGCCGAAGACGCGCCTTGGGACCCCGTCAGCCTCATCGCCCGCTTTGAAAACCCGGTGATCGTGGTTGCCACGCAACTACTGCTGTTGGTCGCAACGCTCACCACCAACATCGCGGCAAACGTCATTGCGCCAGCGAACGCCTTTGCGAATCTATGGCCGCGCGTGATCAGTTTCAGACGTGGCGGATTGATCACAGGCTTGATCGGCGTCGTGATCGCGCCTTGGCTGCTCTTTGACCGCATCAGCGAACTGCTTGTGTTCGTGAGTGGATTCCTCGGCCCTGTGCTCGGCGTCATGCTCGCGGACTACTATCTGGTCAGGCGCACGCGCCTGTCGCTTGCCGGACTGTTCGACCCTCAAGGTCCATACCGCTATCGAAACGGCTTCAACCCATCCGCCATGATCGCCTTGGCTGCCGGAGTCGCGACCGCCCTCGTAGGGTATTTCGTGACATGGCTACAGTGGCTGTACACGGCCTCTTGGTTCTCGGGTTTTCTTGTCGCGTTTCTTATCTACATCCTGCTCTCACGAACGCTCGCCAAGGAGGCGTCCATCACGCATGTCGCTATTGATACATAAGGGTCGCATCATCACTGCGGTTGACGACTATCAGGCCGACATCTATGTCGAAAAAGACAAGATTTCGTTGATTGGCAACAATCTCGACGACTACATCGATGCCGACGAGGTGATCGATGCTTCCGACAAGCTCGTGATTCCCGGCGGCATCGATCCGCACACGCATATGGACATGCCATTCGGCGGCACGAACAGCGCCGACGACTTCGAGTCCGGCACGCTCGCAGCCGCATTTGGTGGCACCACGACCATCATCGATTTCGCCATTCAGCCGAAAGGCCATTCGACCTTGGAAGCACTCGAAACATGGCACCAAAAGGCCGCAGGCAAGGCATCAATTGACTATGGCTTCCACATGATCGTGACCGACATGGAGGACAAGAGACTCTGGGAAATGAGACGGTTAGCCGACGAAGGCGTCACCTCATACAAGATGTTCATGGCCTACCCCGGCGTGCTCTACGTTGATGACGGCACGCTGTTCCGCGCCATGCGCAAGGCTGGCGATGACGGTACCTTGGTGTGCATGCACGCCGAAAACGGCATCGTCATTGACGAGATCGTCAAGCTCGCGCTTAAAGAAGGCAAGACCTCGCCGAAGTACCATGCCTTGACCCGGCCGACGCGCATGGAGGCCGAAGGCGTGCATCGCTCCATCGCCATCGCAGAGGTGGCTGGAGTGCCGGTCTACATCGTTCACCTAAGCAGCGCTGATGCACTTGAGCAGGTCAACCTTGCACGCAAGCGCGGCGTGCCTGTGTTCGCCGAGACCTGCCCGCAATACCTGTTCCTCGACATCAGCTATTACGACCGCGAGGAGTTTGAGGGCGCCAAGTACGTGATGACACCGCCGCTTCGCGAACGCTGGAACCAGGACGAGCTCTGGCGGGGACTCAAGTTCGGCGACCTGCAAAGCATTGCCACCGACCACTGCCCGTTCTGTTTCAAGGATCAGAAAACGCTCGGAATCGATGACTTCAGCAAGATTCCAAATGGAGCACCGGGCGTGGAGAATCGCCTCAGCCTCGTCTACAACGGCGGAGTGGCCGCCGGAAGAATATCGGTTAATCGATTCGTTGAACTCACATCAACGGCGGCGGCCAAGCTATTTGGCCTATTCCCCAAGAAGGGCACCATCGCTGTTGGCAGCGATGCGGACCTCGTGGTCTTCGATCCGCAGCGTCGCGAAACCATCAGCGTCGGCAATCCCTGCACCCACCACATGCGTGTTGACTACAACACCTATGAGGGCATGGAGGTGCAGGGCTTCAGCGATACGGTCATCAGTCGCGGCCAGGTGATTGTGTCGGACAACGAATGGCACGGCCGCGCTGGTGCTGGTCAGTTCGTCAAACGTGGGCTGTTTAGCGGTGCGAATTAGTGCCGTGAGTTAGTCCCGTACATCTCATACACACAACAACCTAGCGAGGATGCCCATGCCGCGAACCGTCACAACAGGACTGATACAGCTATCCTTGCCGGAGCTTGATCCGGCGGCCTGCAAGCAGGACATCGTAGAGGCCATGCTCGCCAAGCACATCTCCTATATTCGAGACGCCGGAAGCCAAGGCGTGCAGATATTGTGTCTGCAAGAAATCTTCAACACCCCCTACTTCTGCCCGAGCCAGGACGCCTCGTGGTATGAGACCGCCGAGCCTGTGCCCGGCCCTACCTGTGAGCGCCTCGCTGAACTCGCACGCGAGTTCACAATGGTCATCATCGCCCCGATCTATGAAAAAGAGGCGCCCGGTCTTTTCTACAACACAGCAGCCGTCCTTGATGCCGATGGCAGCTATCTCGGCAAGTACCGCAAGGCGCACATTCCCCATACTTCTGGCTTTTGGGAAAAGTTCTTCTTTCGCCCCGGCAACCTCGGCTATCCTGTGTTCGAGACGGCCTATGCCAAGGTCGGCGTGTATATCTGTTATGACCGGCACTTTCCCGAAGGTGCGCGTGCGCTCGGACTGAACGGCGCGGAAATCGTCTACAACCCTTCGGCAACGGTCAAAGGCCTGTCTGGACATCTTTGGGAACTTGAGCAACCTGCGCATGCCGTTGCCAATGGCTATTTCATGGGATGCGTGAACAGGGTGGGCATGGAAGCGCCTTGGAATCTCGGCGAGTTCTATGGCCGAAGCTACTTTGTTGACCCGCGCGGGAAGATCGTCGCTCAAGCCGCAGAAGGTCGCGACGAGCTGCTCGTCGCCGAGCTTGACCTCGACCTGATCGAGGAGGTGCGCAATACTTGGCAGTTCTATCGTGACCGCAGGCCGGACAGCTACGCTGACTTGAGCGCACGCTGATACGGGAACACTCAGGAGAACGCTGTGAAACTACAAGACCCGCAACTATTGCGCACCCAAGCATTCATCGAAGGTCGCTGGCTTGATGCTGACGATGGCACCAACGTCCCGGTGCACAATCCCGCTGATGGCGAGGTCATTGCCGAGGTGTCGCGCTGCGGCGGCATTGAAGCCCGGCGCGCCATTGATGCCGCCCACGACGCCTTTCAGGACTGGCGCAACCAAACAGCCAAGGCGCGTGCCGCCTTGCTCAGGCGATGGTTCGATTTGATGATGGCGCACAAGGAAGACCTAGCCGTCATCATGACCACGGAGCAGGGCAAGCCCTTGGCGGAATCCCGCGGCGAGGTGGTCTATGGCGCCGCTTTTATTGAGTGGTTCTCGGAGGAGGCGCGCCGAATCTATGGTGACACCATCCCCGGCCCTGCCGCCGATAAGCGCATCGTCACTATCAAGCAGCCGGTAGGTGTGGTTGCCTGCATCACGCCTTGGAACTTTCCCATCGCCATGCTCACCCGTAAGGTGGGGGCGGCGCTCGCTGCTGGCTGCACGGTGGTCTGCAAGCCCGCCAACGCCACGCCGCTGTCTGCCTTTGCCATCACGGAACTAGCCGCTCGCGCCGGAATCCCGCCTGGCGTCATCAATGTGGTTGTCGGCGACATAGAGGCGATAGGCGCTGAACTCACGACCAATCCAAAGGTTCGCAAACTCACGTTCACCGGCTCAACGAGGGTGGGCAAGCAGTTGATTGAACAGTGCGCGACGACAGTCAAGCGTACCTCAATGGAGCTCGGCGGCAACGCACCTTTCATCGTCTTTGACGATGCGGACCTTGACGCGGCTGTTGCGGGCGCCTTGGTCTGCAAGTACCGCAATGCTGGTCAAACCTGCGTCTGCGCTAATCGGGTGCTTGTGCAATCCGGTGTCTACCAAGAGTTTTCAGAGCGCTTGGCAGCGGCGGTTCGCGCCATGAAGGTCGGCAACGGGATGCGTGCTGGCACGGACATAGGGCCGCTCATCAACAAGACAGCAGCGGACAAGGTGCTCAGCATGGTTGCAGAAGCGTGCGAACTCGGTGCACAGGTCGTCATCGGAGGTCATCGCGCCACCAATGGCGAGTGCTTTGTGGAGCCGACGGTGCTAGCGGGTGTGCGACCCGAGATGCGGGTATTCCGCGAAGAGATATTCGGCCCTGTGACCCCGCTCGTGCGATTCGACTCCGAGCAGGAGGCGATCGAACTTGCGAATGACACAGAGTACGGCCTCGCTGGATACTTTTACTCGCGTGACATAGGCCGCATCTGGCGGGTGGCAGAACAGCTCGATTTCGGCATTGTCGGCGTCAACGAAGGCATCATCTCGAACGAAGCCGCTCCCTTCGGCGGCATGAAGGAATCTGGCCACGGGCGCGAAGGTTCCAAGTACGGCATCGACGAATATCTAGAAATCAAGTACCTGTGCATTGGCGGGATCTAGACAAGACCTTCCCCGGCATTTACCACCGAAAACGAGAGTTGACCTCATCTCGATAATTCGACACACTTTGTGTCAGAACGATGAGGAGAGGCTTGCATTGACCTTTACAAGGGCACGGTTCAACACCGAGCGACGGGCGCCATCTTCGGCAAGTCTTCTTTGGGAACTGCCGCGCGTCTTTCTGGAAACGAGTCGACTCGGGCTGACGTGGCCACTGCTCTTGCAGCAAGCGCCAAGAGGTGACGGCCATGCAGTCATGGTGCTGCCGGGCTTCATGGGCGGTGACGATTCCACCTTGGTGCTGCGGCGATTTCTCACGAGCCTCGGCTATGTCGCGCTGCCGTGGCTGCATGGTCGCAACATCGGCAATCCGCATCAGTTCGATGGCGCAGTGATGCGCTTTTACCGGGCGCATCACAAGAGCGGCGAGAAAATCTCCCTTGTGGGGCAGAGCTTGGGCGGCATTTATGCGCGTGAGATTGCGCGCCACTTTCCGCACGCCGTGCGCTCGGTCATCACGCTCGGCAGCCCTTTCGCCGGTGGCGACGATGAGCACACTGCCGTCCCAATGGTGCGGCGCTTGTTCGAGCTTGTTTCAGGTCATTCGACATCGGAATTGCGCAATCGTATGCGTGACCGCAATAATCCGAGGGCACCCCTCGGCCTGCCGAGCACCGCTATTTACAGCAAGACCGACGGCGTGGCTGCATGGCTTGCGTGCGTAGATCAGGAAAGCGAACTCGCCGAGAACGTCGAAGTGCGTGCAAGCCATAGCGGCATGGCGATGAATCCTGACGTGCTGCATGTGATCGCCGACCGCCTTGCGCAAGACCCAAACAACTGGCAGCGATTCGACCGCCATCAAGGCTGCCGGTCTTGGATATATCCTGAGCCGGAGAACGCTTGACGCAGCTTTTCCCGTAACGACATGCGGCTATTGCGTGTAAGGCGGCGCTGCCTTACCATTGATTCATTTCCATTGCTAGGCCAATTTCCATGTCTATAGTCCTTACAGTCACGTCCAAAGGACAGGTCACGCTTAGAAAAGATGTGCTCCGGCATCTAAACGTGAGCCCTGGGGACAAAGTCAGCGTCGAGTTACTCGGTCATAATAGTATTCAGATGTGTGCAAGAGCCCGACAGCCCGTTTCATCTATCTTCGGCTTGCTTGAGCATTCCAATGCAGAGCATCTGACGATAGAGCAAATCGCAGAATCCGCTGCCGCTGGATGGGCTGGCGAAACGTGAAGGTCACACTCGACACAAACGTGCTTCTGCGCACCGTTCTACATGATGATATCGACCAAGCCGCTGCGGCGGAAGCGTTGCTTGAGCGTGCGACCCTCCTCGTAATTCCAGTTCCGGTGTTTTGCGAGCTCTCGTGGGTGCTCAGACGTAGCTACCGGCAGACAGCTCGCGAGGTCGCTGACACCATTGAAGCAATTTGTGCGATTGAAAAAGTAGTGACCGATGACCTCACGGTCATGGCTGGGATCAATGTTCTGCGCTCCGGCGGCGACTTCGCAGATGGCGCGATTGCTCGTCAAGGCGAGACTTTCGGGGCAACGATTCTGGCGACGTTTGACCAACAGGCATTGACAATACTGCGCAAAAGTGGCTTGGCCGCTGCCGAGCCTGGGGATGTGGAGAACTGAGCATCCATTCAATTCTCTCCTCACTGGCATAATGCGCGTTCTTTTTTCTTAAGCGCCCAATGCGACCTCCTTTTGCTTGCCCTATTGCTGGCATTTTTGCTGGACTTTCCCTATGCGCCTTCGCGCTCGCTGAAGAAGGCTCAGACCAAGATAAGTCTGAAGATACGTCAATTGAGCAACTCGTCGTCAGTGCTGAACGTGTCGGCGAGCCGGATGTCGAGGACACCTTTGGCCTCCTGTCAGCACCGCCGAGCGATCTTGTGTTCGGCCTCTCGCGTTCGCTCTTTGAAACGCCAAGATCGGTTTCCTCAGTCAGCGAACAGGTGATAGACCTCTATGGCATAGATTCCACCAACGACTTCGTTTCGGTCACGCCAGGCACGCAAAACGCCTCGTTCTTCGGCATCGCTGCTAGCCCAGATATGCGCGGCTCGCTCGGCGATGTCTACTTTCGCGGCGTGCGCCGGCTTGTCAATGCCGGCGGCTGGGTGACGCTTCTCGGTGCGACCAATCGCGTGGACATCGTGCGTGGCCCGGCATCCCCGATCCACGGGCCTAGCTCCATCGCTGGCTACCTCAACTTCGTCCCGAAGACCGCGCGTGCGGAAGAAGGCTTGTTCATCGATCGCACCACCGGCTCGGCGACCTTGACCACGGGTTCTTGGGGTCGCCGTCAAGTGGAAGCCGAGTTCGGCGGCCCCTTGACGCTGATGGGCAAGCCGTCCGGGTATCACTTGTTCGGCTACTGGGAGGATACCGAAAGCTACTACAGGTATTTGCCCAACAACCGTCAACGCATGTTGCAAGGCTCGCTGGTCGTCGATGTCACCGATTCGATGTGGGTGGAGACGGGCTTCCAATACCAAAGATGGCGCGGGGCCGAGAACACCGGCTGGAACCGTCTCACGCAAGACCTCGTTGATAACGGCACCTACCTCGCAGGCTCGCCGCTCTTAAACCTTGACACAGACGGCGACGGCGGCATCGGGCACGACGAGGTCAGAGCTGTCAGCCCCAACAACCTGCTCAGTATTTTCACGCCATACGGTTCCGGCGTTGCATTCTTCGAGAACGATCAAGAGCGCGAGGCGCTGCGTCTCGACCCGAGCACGGTCGAACTCGTGCAAATCAGTCCGAAGGATTGCCTGTGCTCACCCGATGACGACGGCGGTGCCAAAAGCTATGCCTTCTACTTTGATGTCTCGGCCAATCTCGAATCGGGACTTGAAGTGCATCAAAAACTCTTTATCGATTACGCCGACCGCTTCATACTGGTGAGCTACGGCTTCTCGCAGGCGCACAAGACCAAGCTCGTTGAAGAGCGTGTTGAATTTCGCCTCAAGGATCGAGCATTCGGCCCTGTGCAAGCTGAATTCTCATTCAGCCCGAGCCTTCGCTACTACAACACGCGCGCGCAGCAGGATTTCGCACTTGAATACTTCGACCGGCGCGACATCTCCAAGCCGCCGTCTCCGCTCGATGTGCGGCATTCATCTTTGTCAGACCCCGAAACCAATCCATTCAACCGCAATACAGAGACAGACGCACTCAACCTCGGCCTTGCCGGGCTCGCTGATTTCACCCTTGGCAGGCTGTCGTTGCTGATCGGCTGGCGCTATGACCACTATGACGTCACCGCGGAAAACGCCCCCACCGCCTTCGCCTTTGAAGAGCCCGGCGTCAAGGTCAGCAACCGGCAAGGCGAAACGGCTTTCAACGCCAGCTTGAGCGCGGCCTTGGGCAATTTTCGGCCTTACGCAACGATTGCCAGGCAGCCCGTGGTGCTTGGCGGACAGTCGGGCGAAATCGACATCGATAATGTGCGCACCAATCCGCTCAATGTCTCCGAACTCAAAGAGGTCGGCATCAAGTACCAAGGCTTGGACGGCGCACTGTTTGCGCAGTTCAGCTATTACCAGCAGCAGCGCAAGGAATACTCCGCTCAGACCGGCGAGAACCTCTCACTCTACGGCGAGGGCACAGAAATGGAAGTACGCGCCGCCCTCGGCAAACGCCTCGGCCTACTGCTAACGGCCACGCACGCCAATGTTGAGCGCCGACCGTTAACGAGCCGATTCATCTTTGCGCCGCCGACCATCACTGGCCTAGCGCCGGAAGACCAATACGGCGGCACTGTCGTCACGACCCTGCCTGCAGGCGACAGTCGCTTTCGCGACCGAGGCGCCATCCCGGAATCTGTCTACGGCGCCGGAATAAGCTACGCCTTTGATTGGGGCGCGACCTTCAATCTCGTGGCGACGCGCGTCAGCGAGACCTACTCTGGAGTCGCGCGCACGGTCGAACTGCCTGCCTACACACTCATCAATGCCTCCATCTCGTATGATTGGGGGCTATGGAAGCTGCGCGCGAGCGTCAAGAACGCCCTTGATGAACGTTATTTTCAAGGCAATTTCCCGCATCTGTTCGGGGATGTGGTGCTGCTGCCGCGCTTGCCGAGGCATTGGCAATTCACCGTGACCCGGCGCTTTGGAAGCTCAACCAACTGAAGGAGACATACATGGGACCACTCGAGGGACTCAAGATCATCGAACTCGCTGGCATCGGGCCGGGGCCGTTTTGCGGCATGATGCTTTCCGACATGGGTGCCGATGTGATTCGCATTGACCGCATCGCCAGTGCGCCGCGCCGGCCGCTAGAAATCCTTGCCCGCAACCGCCGCTCAATTGCGGTGGACCTCAAGCAGCCAGAAGGCATTGAAGTGGTCTTGAAGCTCTGCGAAGGGGCGGATGGACTGTTTGAAGGGTTTAGGCCCGGCGTGACCGAGCGCTTAGGGCTCGGTCCGCACGACTGCATGGGGCGCAACCCCAAGCTCGTCTATGGACGCATGACCGGATGGGGACAAGAAGGCCCGATCGCCAAGGCCGCAGGGCACGACATCAACTACATCGCACTCGCTGGCGCCTTGCACGGCATCGGCTTTGCAGGGGAGAGACCTGTGCCGCCGCTCAATCTCGTCGGCGACTTCGGCGGTGGCGGCATGTTGCTCGCTTTCGGCATGGTGTGCGGCCTGCTCGAAGCGGGACGTTCCGGTCAGGGGCAAGTGATTGACGCCGCCATGATCGATGGCACAGCGGCGCTGATGGCCATGTTCTACGGCATGAAGGCGGCAGGCATCTGGAAGGACGAGCGCGGTGTCAATCTGTTGGATACAGGTGCTCACTTCTACAACACCTTTGAGACGAGCGACGGCAAGCATATTTGCATCGGCTCGATCGAGCCGCAGTTCTACGCCGAACTGCTTGAGCGCGCGGCGCTCGACAAGGACACCTTCGGCGAACAAATGAACCCCGAACGCTGGCCTGCGCAGAGCGAGGCGCTTGCCCAAGTCTTCAAGCAGAAAACCCGCGACGAATGGTGCGAGATCATGGAAGGCACGGATGTGTGCTTCGCGCCGGTGCTGTCGCTCAGCGAAGCCCCAGAGCATCCACACAATGTCGCGCGCAGCACCTTCGAGACGCATGACGGCCTCGTGCAGCCAGCGCCAGCGCCGCGCTTTTCGCGCACACAGGGGGCAATCCGCAACGCGGCGCGCGCACCGGGCGAGGACAGCCGCGAAGTCTTGCAGGACTTTGGATTCTCGGCGGACGAGGTGGCGGCACTTGAAGCGTCTTCGGTGATAGGCGGCTTGTGACCAGTTCTCTGGCTTGGCGGCGTGAATACGACGCCGCAATCCGCGACCCGCAAGCCTTTTGGCAGAAACAAGCAAACAATCTGCCTTGGCTGCGGCCGCCCAAGCACATACTCAAGCATGATGCCAACGGCACACCGCGCTGGTTCGCAGGCGGCCTGACCAACACATCCTGGCTTGCCATCGACCGGCATTGCGACGACGGACGCGGCGCAGATACGGCGCTTGTTTATGATTCGCCGGTCACGGGCGTCGTTGAGTCACTGAACTTTGATGAATTGAAAGCGCAGGTGTCGCGCGCCGCTGGCATGTTGCAGGGCTTAAGTGTCGGACAAGGCGACCGCGTGGTCATCTACATGCCGATGATCTTGGAGACGATTGTCAGTATGCTTGCCTGCGCGCGCCTTGGCGCCATTCATTCGGTGGTCTTCGGCGGATTCGCAGCGCCAGAACTTGCGGCGCGCATTGACGACGCCACGCCGAAGGTGCTGCTCGCGGCGTCCTGCGGCATTGAGTTTGACAATGTCATCCCCTACATGCCGATGATCGAGGAGGCACTTGCCCTTGCGCGCTTCCCGCCCGAATGCTGCGTGATTAAGCAGCGCGAAGCGTGTCTTGCAACACTTGTTCGCCCGCGCGACCTCGATTGGGACGAAGCCATGGCGGCGGCGCCGTGCGTCGGCTTCACGCCCGTCGATGCCACCGACCCACTGTATATTCTCTACACCTCCGGCACCACCGGGCGGCCCAAGGGCGTTCTGCGCGACACCGGCGGTCATGCGGTGGCGCTCAATTACAGCATGTCGGCGGTCTACGATACGCACCCGGGCGAAGTCTTCTGGGCGGCTTCCGACGTTGGCTGGGTGGTTGGTCATTCGTATATCGCTTATGCGCCTTTGATTCGCGGCTGCACGAGCATCCTGTATGAGGGCAAGCCCGTGCGCACGCCCGATGCCGGCGCCTTTTGGCGCGTCATCGAAGACCACAGGGTCAAGACGTTCTTCGCCGCACCCACGGCATTTCGCGCCGTGCGCAAGGAAGACCCCGAGGCAAGCCTGCTCGCACGCTACGATATTGCGAGTCTTGCGCATCTGTTCGTTGCTGGCGAACGACTCGACCCATCAACTTTTCACTGGCTGAGCGAGCACCTGCCGGTGTCGGTCATCGACCACTGGTGGCAGACTGAATCTGGATGGCCGATCTGCGCCAATCCGGCGGGGCTCGGCCTTGTCGATGCCAAGCCCGGCTCGGTGAGCCTGCCAGTACCGGGGTTTGACCTTCGGGTCGTCGATGACGAAGGCGTTGAATGCGAACCCGGCACGACCGGCAATATCGTCTTGCAGCCGCCGCTTCCTCCCGGTAATCTCTACTCAGTGTGGGGCGATCATTCACGCTATCTCCAAGCCTACTGGTCGTCATTCGAAGGGCTGTATCTCACGGGCGATGGCGGATTCCGAGACGAAGACGGCTATGTGTACATCATGGGGCGCACCGACGATGTCATGAATGTCGCTGGGCACAGATTGTCGAGCGGCGAAATGGAAGAGGTCATCGCCGCGCATCCGGCAGTCGCCGAGTGCGCCGTTGTAGGACGTAGGGATGAAACGCGCGGACAAGTGCCGCTGGCCGTGATCGTGCTTAAAGACGGGATCAACATCGACGCCGAAACGCTTGCAGGCGAAGTGATTGTAAGCGTGCGAGCGTCCATCGGCGCCTTCGCCTACTTGCGCGAGGTCAAGATCGTTCCACGCCTGCCGAAGACCCGATCAGGCAAAGTGCTGCGACATCTTTTGCGCAAGATTGCCGACGGCGATGATTGGCAGCTACCTGCAACGATCGAAGATGCCAGGGTAGTCGATGAGCTACTTGCGGCGCTTTGAATTTGGGAATGGCACAGGAAAGTTGACAGAAACATTTCGGAACTTTCCTTCTCATGGAGATGCCTCAATCTTGAACCCTTCAAGCGCTTCTGTAAGCTTGGGGGGTATTTTCCGTCTTAAATTAGCGGAAGATTTTGTGTACTTTCCCTTGTTCTCCCAAACATCACTGTTTAGCCAGACTGTATGTTCACCAACCAATTCAACCAATTCCTTATGCTTTATCAGATACCAATCTGGACCATTTGGAAAGAGCATCCATAAATCCTCACAATCACAATACTTCTTGTTAATTTCAAAGCCACCACTCTTTAGCTGAACTTTCAGAATCTCACCACCAATTCCATGCGCAAGAAAATCGGCACCGCGCCAATCTGCGATCTGCCATGAGCATATGAAGCCATAGTCTGCAAGAATTGCAGCCACTTTTTGATAGTGGTAAGCCTCCCGCTGGTCCTTTTCTAACTCATCGTATTCTCTATGGATCAATCCATGACCTTTCTTCATGCTGTCTACTAAAGCTAAGCTTACAAAAAGACTGAATTGTAAATGATCCTAATTTGGATAGGGCATGTGCGAATGTAGCTAACTTACATCCCGCGCAACCGCCTTCGAACAAAGGCGCTGAACATGGGTATCGCGAAAGCGTACTTGCCGTGCCTGTTCTTGAAGATCAGTCCTTGTTTACTGAGTACAGCTAGCAATTGGCTGACCTGGCTGCTTCCAAAGCCCTTCTCAAGCGACTTGGTGGACTCCTCAACGATCTCTCGCACGCTAAATTCGCTATCGTCGCTCGGCAGTCGAGCAATCGCGTAGCAGAGATCCTTTTGCCGCTCGGTCAGCCGCGACCATCTGCCAGCAAAGAAATCGGCATCGAGCTTGCGCTCGATCTCTTCAACGGGCACATCCGCCTGCTCCCCTCTATCAAGGCGCCCGCTGAACGCATCGTAGACTTCCCGACAAATGAACTGGATAAGGTAAGGATAACCGCCAGACATCTTCACGACCGCATTCACAGTTTCCTCTGTGAATCGAATTGATGCGCGCCGACTCTTGATGGGCTTGAGGATCGCCTCACGGCTATCGGCCTCAGAGAGGCCTTTGAGGAATAGGGAATGAAACATACGCTCGGAGAAGGTTCTCGCCTCGGCCAATTTGGATACCAGCGTCGGCAGGCCCGCCAATATAAGGAGAATCGGAATGCCTTTCTTCTGAATTGATTGAAAGGCATCGAGCAGAAGCGATAGCGGGAACTGTTCTTTCGCCGCATGGTCTGTTAAGTTCTGCGCCTCATCATAGGCGAATACCAGTCCGCGCATTCTGCCTTCGGCGGACACAGCGTGCCACGCTGTTTCGATCACTGCTTTCATCTTGTCGAGCACAAGCCCGGGCGTGCGCTCATAGATGCTCCAAAGCGCATGGTAGGAGAGCGTTTGGTGCCGGGTCAGTGTCTCAGATGCGAATCCGGGCGGTTGCCATGATGTCGAGCCGACGACGAGCGAAGAGGTGGCGGGTGCTAAATCCGTGCACAGCCGAACAGCCATGTTCTGCTCACTCAAGCTAGACGCTTCATTGATGTCAGCGCCAACCCAGATCCAGCCCTGATCAATGGCGATCGGTTTGAGTGAATCGAGCAGAACTGTCTTGCCTACACCGCGCAAGCCAGTAAGCAAGAGGTTTTCAAGAATCGTCGATTGGCGCAAGAGCTTGCCGAACGCCTCCTTTTCTGATCGGCGCCCAGCAAGAAATGGCGGCGGATGCCCTGCACCCGGCCGAAATGGGTTCTCAATCGTCGGCATGTCCGTGCATTCCTTAGCTGCAATAAGTCGTTTCCGTAAAATTATACATTCGTATAAATATAGACAAAAGACTTATTGTGGCTAAATTTTTGGCGACGGAGGTTTGTGCTCTTTCAAACACTTGGAAAGACAACAAGCGACAAGACACGCTACTAGCTTGCGGGACAGCAAGCCGTTGAATGCCAAATCTAGAAGCTAGCGCCAACCGTCTTTAGGCAAGGTTATCTGGTTTTAGACCCAGCCTGCTTGTTAGGTAGGCCACCTTTTCTACATGGAGAATCAATGTATCCTCGTCCTTTCCGGGGATCGAAACCGAGAGATCACCGTTCTTTAGATACCGATGCTGAAACGTATCGCCCTGATCATTTGTGAGGGTGACTTCAATATCATGAAGCGTTGCTCCTTGAGATTGGGCAAACACAATAAACTCCTCTACGGTCTTGGTGCCGCGCACTCTCATTGCCATGTGGCAAACTCCTTTTGTTTACGTCAGGCTGCTTCAGCAAGTCGACGCAAACCTTCAATTTTTGGTCGTGTAGGCAGCCCATTTTCATTTGTCGGAAAAGAGAAATCCTGCATTTCTTCAGGCTGGGCTGTTTCGTACATGTCCCAATATCGGCTTGGAGCAGGCTGAATGCCAGCGAGAGGTTGCGTTGCGCTTTTCCCTAATTTGAGTCCCAACACGATTTCAAAGCACAGGGACACGCCAAACTGCTCCCACGCTTCCAGAAGCGTGTTTCCTTGACCGACAATATATCGTTCCAAACTTATTGCCAGCCATCCGTCCCTTTGGTCTGTCTCTTTGAGCAAGATTTTCAAAGGAAGGTGTACATAGTCGGTTTTCATGTATCCTTGTGCTCCATAATGGTTTTGACACAATATGTTGTGGCTTCTTGGTTTTTCTGAAACCAAGAGCTAGACGATAGCAAAATCAAATGATTTTCGCAATGCGAAAAACCGTCACTACTCTCTTGAGTGCAGCATGTGTGCGGGCTCAGAACCATTTCGGAATATATTCCGAATTGGCCTGACTATTTCGGAGTTGCACTCCGAAACCGACACCAGCCGATTTTCAGCTACTGTACTATTCGGAAAATGCTGTAGGAAAGTGTGGTGGTGGCAAAAAAGAAAATCTCGCGACTGACATACTTCAAACCTCGTGAAGCTTGGACCCATGAAGCTCACGACTTCACCAAATGGTTATTCGACAATATCGACTATTTGTCAGATGCACTGGGTATTCGATTGGAGGCAGTCGAGACAGAGACCAACGTGAGACAGTTTCGTGCTGACGTACTCGCCCATGATGTAGACAGTGATTCTCAAGTGCTGATAGAGAATCAATTGGAACGTGCTGACCACAAGCACTTGGGACAGGTATTGACCTATGCCGCCGGATTGGAAGCGAATTGCGTTGTATGGATTGCGACAGGTTTTGAGGATGCGCATCGCTCTGCGATCCGCTGGCTTAATGACAACACGATGGGACATGTCGCGTTCTTCGCTGTGCGTTTGCGCGTCGTCGGAATAGGAGAAAAGGGACCCGTCGCGCCAGTCTTCGAAGTGGTCGAGAGGCCAAATAGTTGGGAGAGGCAAATCCGCGCCGACAAAAAGGAATCTTCTTTGACAAATTTAAGGCGGCGATTCTGGGAACAATACTTGCGTAGGCACCCCGATACTTTCAGGCCAACACGCGCTTCAAACGCCTTGGTGCCAATCACACAGGACGGCAGTGTCTTGCTTTCCATGTACTGTGCAAAACTCGGCTCAGGCATGTTCCTCAGGGGTCGCAAGGGCATTTCTGAAGTGGAATTCGAAGATCTCATTGAGGACTACGTAGAATCTCTTGATAAGAGTTTTAACCAAGATCAGTATCCTTCCTACGGTACTCACTGCAATCAGCACACGCTTGACGACGAACAGAATTGGGACGCGATAATCGATTGGCTCGAAGAGAAGCGCAGCATTTACGAGACCGCGTTCGGAAATTAATAGACCGAGGTGAAGAAAGAATGTTGCGCAGCCAAGTTCCCCACCTATTCGCAAGGTGGCACTACCGCTACATAGCGCTCATCGCTCTTATTCTCGCAGGCTGTGCCGGGCCTCGTGTCGAGTTCGCCGATGGCAGCAGTCTTTCCCGCTCCGAGCTCGATGAGACCGACCTCATCATCAATCACTGGGCGACCTGGTGCGCTCCATGTCGCATTGAAATTCCAGAACTCAACGAACTCGCCGAATCTTCCGCTGCAGAAAAATTTCGCGTGCTTGGCTTCAACGAAGAGTATCGCAGCGGTCAAGAACTCTTGGATGACATTGCCGAGATGGGCATCGAATTTCCGGTCTTGCAGAACAATCCCACTGCGGTGTGGGGCTATGAGACGCCGAGCGTGCTGCCAACCACCGTCATCATCGCGCCCGGCGGCGAGGTCAAGCTGACGCTCGTCGGGCCGCAGACGACATCTTCACTGCTCGAAGCACTGCAGCAATCGCATTCTGCTCGCTCATAAGTTCAGTCTTGCGGCCTTTGCGCTGCACGTACTCGACCTTGCCTTCTGCGAGGCTTCGTTGCCCGACAACAATCCGCCAAGGAATACCAACAAGGTCGGCATCAGCGAGCTTGACACCTGGGCGCTCGTCGCGGTCATCGATTAAGACTTCGACACCCGCATCTCGCAGTGCCGAATAGATACGTTCGCCAGCGTCCGCGACTGCCTCGGAGCGTAGTGCGCCAAGCGTCACCACATACGCTTGAAAGGGCGCGAGACTCGGCGGCCAGACTATTCCCTCGTCATCGTGGCATTGCTCAATTGCCGCCGCGACGATCCTCGTCACACCAAAGCCGTAGCAGCCCATGATCGGATAGAGATGCCCGCCGGTTTCGTCCTGCACGCTCGCGTTCATCGACCTGCTGTACTTGACGCCAAGCTGAAACACATGCCCAGCCTCAATACCGCGCAGCATCTGCAGCTGTCCGCAGCCATCAGGCGAAGGGTCGCCTGCCACTACGCGGCGTATGTCGGCCACCCTGCCCTCGCTCAACTGCGGCACGTCCACATCCCAATTGACACCGAGAAAGTGCTTCTCTTCGATATTGGCGCCGCATGGAAAATCAGCGAGATGCCAAGCGCTGCGATCGATATACATGGGTGCCTCAAGGCCGACCGGCCCAAGCGAACCGACGCCGACGCCCAAGGCATCCTTGACTTCATCGGGGGTCAGCATTCGAAGCGGCGCCGAGACGCCATCGAGCTTCGCGGCCTTGATCTCGTTGAGTTGATGATCGCCGCGCAGGATGAGCGCGACCGGGCCTTCTTCGCCCGCCGCGATCAAGGTTTTGAGCATACGATTCGCGGAAATTTGCGTCATCTGCACGAGCTCGTCAATCGTATGAACGCCCGGCGTGTCGATCAGCCTGCGCGTCTCGGTGCCTAGCGGGCGCGGCGTTGCCGGCGAGAGCGCTTCCGCCTTCTCGACATTGGCTGCGTAGTCGGACTCGGTGCTGAAAACAATGCTGTCTTCGCCTGACTCCGCAAGCACATGGAACTCGTGCGAGACGGCTCCGCCGATAGCACCCGAATCTGCTTCAACAGCGCGGTATGCAAGCCCGGCGCGATCAAGAATCCGACCATAGGCATCGAACATCGCCTGATAGGTTTCATCGAAGCAAGCCTGGTTCGCGTGAAACGAATAGGCATCCTTCATGATGAATTCGCGTGCGCGCATGACGCCATAGCGTGGCCGAATCTCGTCGCGAAACTTAGTTTGAATCTGATAGAAATTACACGGAAGCTGCCGGTAGCTGCGAATCTCGCGGCGAAAAATATCGGTGATTACTTCCTCGTGGGTAGGCCCGAGGCAAGAGTCGCGCTCATGTCTGTCTTTGAAGCGCAAGAGCTCAGGGCCCATATCGTCCCAGCGCCCTGATTCATCCCAAAGCTCCCGCGGCTGAACCGTCGGCATGGAAATCTCAACAGACCCTGCCTTGTCGAGTTCCTCGCGCAAGATGGTCTCGACTTTGCGCAGCACGCGCACGCCAAGTGGCAGCCACGAATAGACGCCCGCCGTAAGCTGCCTGATGAGTCCCGCGCGCAGCATGAGCCGATGACTGACGGTGTCTGCATCCGCAGGCACGCCGCGCAGCGTGAAGAGTGGAAATTGACTGACTCGCACGACTAAATGCCTTTGCCTAGTGCGCCTTGTACCAGATTGGCGACGACCACGCCATCTCGCGAATCTCCTGTGGATAGCGACCATCGCTGCACACGTCAGGGCGCTCGTCCGCGCTCAGCCGGTCACAATCGTAGGTGTGCCATCGCTTAGCTACCGGCTCGACGGCGCGCAAGTAGTAATAGGCCGAATGCTGAGGATTGAAGTCTTCATCGGTGTAGACCGCGCACAGGCTCGCCTCGCCTTCGGGCGCGCTCACCAAAGCGAGCACTTGGCTATTGAGGCTGCCATCGTCATCCACCCAACCTTTGATGAGCTGCAGGTCGGTGAGATCCTCGCTTGCCGGATCCTTGACCGCATAGGCGAGTATGCGCGGCTTGCCTTGTCCCGCAGCAAGGTCGCCACCCATCGGCACGCCTTGCTTGTAAGCCGCTGCGACCATATCCGCACGTTCGCAAAGATCTTCGTCAAGAGCCCATCCTGCGAACAACCGCACGCGGATTCTCGGCCCTGAAGTGCCAAAGACTTCACGTCTTCGCATGGCGTCGAAAATGGCGTCGCGCGTGTTTTCTTCTGCCCAGACGCCAGCAAGGCCGCCTGGATTGCCGTCGATACCGCTCGTCAGCACGCCTGGCTCAAGGCGCTCAGCGGGTGTTGCTTCTCGACTCACGGCGCCTCGCCAATCGCCCTCGGAAACCGCGCCCGGCGTCGCCGTATGCGTGTCTGTGGCAGCGATGATGCCGAGCTTGATTGGATTCTGCCCTATCGTCTGTTCTTCTCGCAGCCCGACGAGCAATGCGGAACGTTGAAAGTCGGTGGCATCAACGCAGCCTGCGCCGAGTATGCCGCCCATGCCGACTTCGCCAGCATTGCATTCTTCAGTGACGGCCGTTTGCGGCAAGCCTTCCGGCAATGTTGATACATCCACGCCGAGTCTGGCGAAATCAACCGTCTCGCCCATGTGCCGCACCGCTTCCACCGCGCACAGTTCATCCGGCGCACCAAGGACGCTTGTGAGGCCGTTGATGCACTCAGAGCCGCCCTTGTGCTGAAAAATCTCCATGATGGGTTCGCGCGCTAAGCGCGTGGCCGCATAGCCCTGCTTGGCCGCAAGGCTGCCGCCAAGCCCTCGGTAGGGCGCCATGCGGCCATTGGCGAGATTGGTGTTGTGTGGGATGGTGAGATAGTCGCAGCCGGCATCACTTCGACAGGCCTTGTCGAGCCGCGCCCAAAGCTCGCTATCCGTCGGCGCGTCCACATAGCTCACTGGCAGGTCGGGAACGCTCGATCCTCGGAAAATCACATTGCGATGATAGTTGGAAGACAGCGGTGTACCTGTGTATTCATAGGCGATGAAACTCGTGAACTTGCAGGGTTCGTTGGCCTCGTTTGCCGACGCCTGCACCCGCTGCCAAGGCGTTTTGGCGTAGTCGAGGCACTGCGCGCCATCCGCACCGCAGATCTCAGCGACGCGCTTCGGCGTTTCTGTGGTGATGACCGCGCCGAGCATGAGCATGCCGATACGCTCATCGCTTCGAAATGTCGTGCAGAAATCAGTGTCGTAGGCGGGCGAGCCAATCGTTCGACACAGGGAACGCTCGCCCAAGAACTCACCATGATCGGTAACCGCAAGAAAATCGAGCGGCCGATCAATTTGGATGGCGCCCGTAGGCTCGCCCGATTCGCCAAGCGGCCAGAAAGCGATGGCCTCGCCCTTGGCGAATCGATTGGCGTCTTCCGGCGTCGCTCCCGTGGTGTTGGCGGCAGCATCAAAGGAGAAGCTCGTGTGGACGTGCAAGTCACCGAAAAAGGCGCGGCGATCAGGGTCGCTATCGGGACAGGTGGCGCTAGCTAGATGGCTGATCAGCGGCGCGAAGCAGGTAGCGATTAGGAGTTTTCTTGTCATGTGAGCATCGTTTATCTCTGCAACCCACACATAGTAGGGAGTCTGAAGGCGATGGCGCAATTGATATGATGCGCCCTTGACTTTTCAAGGCGGCCCGCGTGCGCTCGGCAGAAGAAGACCCATCCTACGATTCAGACTTCATGGACACGGTGAACAAGTCCATGTCGGTCGCGATTCTCGCCTCCCTCTTTCATCGTGACTTGGTCGACCAAATGGTGCAGGACGCGACTGACACCCTTGTAGGGCTCGGCATGCACGAAAAGAATATCAAGGTGGTTCGCGTGCCAGGAAGTCTTGAATTGCCGATCGCCGCCAAATGGCTAGCTCGCTCCAAGGACTATCACGGCATCATCGCGCTCGGCGTCGTCATCCGCGGCGAAACCCCGCACTTCGATTATGTCTGCCAAGGCACGGCGCAGGGCCTTGTGGATGTCTCCCTTGAGACGAGTA
This sequence comes from Pseudomonadales bacterium, assembly GCA_028283025.1. Taxonomy (GTDB): domain Bacteria; phylum Pseudomonadota; class Gammaproteobacteria; order Pseudomonadales; family Azotimanducaceae; genus Azotimanducus. Next base: position 21,688 of record JAPYNO010000126.1, read on the forward strand.
TCCCGGTCATGTTCGGCGTGCTCACGACAGACACGCTTGAGCAAGCCCTCGCCCGCATCAAAGGCCCCGTTGAACATAAGGGCGCCGATGTCGCGCGCGGCGTGGTGCATATGCTCAATCTTGCCGCCCTCTATGGGCGGTAGCGTGCTGTCACTCATTCTCGCCCTGCTCAGCAGAACTTTATCTTTTCAGGACTGAAACTCGGTTGCAGTCAGAAGGATATTGGTATCTACAAAAGTAAAGTCGCCGACCTTCGGGACCGTATATTTCATCTCTACTCCACGATCCAGTCCGGCCAGTTCGAACCATAGTCAAATCGAGTGAACCTGCATCATCGTCAGGCGGAGCCAACCGAGCCGCTTGGTCAAGAATCGCATGCAATTCGCCTTGGAGTGACCTATGGTGGCTGTGCGCCGAGCGCTTCAGCGCCTCGAGCGTTGACGGTCTAATGTGCCTGACATGCAATGAGGACATATCGGTATCGTACTAATACCGATACTGATCTGCAATATCTCTGTCTCCCAAGACCGGACGCTTTATTTGTTGCCAACACCAAGCGTTTCGAGCAAGAAAACGTCAAGAAATACGCGCCTTTTCGCGCTTTCGCGAAGCTCGCGCATCGGTGCGCGATAAATGTCATTATCATGCACCAATCGAAAAACGCCTCATGTGTCGCAAAGCGCGTCAAACGTTATGGTAGGTCGGCCATAACAAATGACGCGAAACTAGACGCATGTTAGATCTATCTTGTGTCGTAGCTCACGACATTTATTCTTCCGCGCCTGCTTCGCGTAACAGCTTCGCAATGCCCGTCCGGTTGAGCACAACCGCAAAATAAAGCGGCGTTTCGCCGTCTTTGTACTTGGCGTTCACGTCCGCGCCCGCCTCGATCAGCACCTTCGCAAGGTCCGCATAGCCATGGCTTGCCGCACTGTGAAGCGTTGTCCAGCCGTTTACCTTGCCGTTCACGTCCGCGCCCGCCTCGATCAGCAACTTCGCAGTGTCCGCATCACGCGCACTGTGAAGCGGCGTCCTGCCTCGGTACTTGGCGTTCACGTCCGCGCCTGCCTT